>JBQCHN010000288.1:0-4425 GCA_051954615.1 Mesorhizobium sp.
TGGCTTCGGTCGAACAGGGCCTCGGCGGCCGCTCTGGCCTCGGTATGTTTCAAATGATGCCGCTCCTGATCGCGGTTGCGATCGCCATCGCGCGGTTGGACGCGGAGAACTTCTGGATGGCGTGGGTGATGTAGCTGTTGACGGTGTTGGACGAGACGCCGAGGATCAGCGCCACTTCGTCCGTGGTCTTGCCTTCCGAGACCCAGAAAAGGCATTCGCGCTCGCGGTCCGACAGCGGATCCTGCGTGGCGGCGGCGGCGAGAAGCTGCGGAACCTGGGATAGCGCATAGCAGCATTGCATCTGCCCGCGCATCAGGGCGCTGCGGTCGATGTGGCCGGGTTCTGCCGACGAGAAGAGCGCGAACAGCCGCTGGCGGCCGACGTCGAGCCTGAGCGAATAGAGCTCGGCATGACCGAACACGTCGAGCAGCCGGACCTCCTCGCCGCTCAGCAGGCCGCCGGTGTCGGGAGCGCCGGCGGCGACCAGCGGCTGCGGCCGAATGCCGGGCGCGGCGGTGAACAGGCCCTGGGCCAGGGTGGCGATGATGCGCTTGCCGATCAGCTCGATGGCGTCGAAGACCCAGTTGGAGGCGACGATGCGGGCGTCGGAGCGCGCCTGGTCGTGGACGACGGCGACCAGCATATAGGAATCGGCCCCGATCCCGGCGGCAAGCTGCGTGAGAAAGGCGGTGAGGTCGCCTCGGGACGAGAGGCGCATCGGAGCGTCGTCGAAGGAGGGCTGCGCGGCTGTGGCGGTCATTTCATTTTATCGTGCGGCCGAATCGATCCTCATGCCCGGCACCGGAGCACCGGCATCGGACCCAAAACGCATCACTATCGCGAAGGAACTCTCGCAGAAACGCACAAGACGCCAGACAGCGTCCGACCCGCCGAATCCATGAGGGGTAACGCGAAACCGTTCGCGCCTTGCACCGGATCAACTCCGGAACATCAGACTTTCGATGGTTCGCCGTGCCCCCGAGGAACGGCTGATTCGGGTGTAATCTAACCGCAGACGAATCCCGGGGCAAACGGGAATTGACAGAATTGCGTTTCGGAGTCCGTGTGCGGCGACTCAGGCTTTTGCGACGCACCCGATCCCGGTGCCTGTCCAGGCAGCGCCGCCGGCGCGAGAAAGGCTGGTCCAAATCCAAATTTATTTGATTTTTGAAGTTTTCGGCCCGATAAGGCCGGCGAAGTCATCGACTGGAGGAAAGACGAGACATGGCCGGCGACAAGAACGCGTTCGTTTGGGACGATCCTTTCCTGCTGGAAGACCAGCTTTCAGAAGACGAGCGGATGATCCGCGACGCTGCCGCCGCCTTTGCCGCCGACAAGCTCAGCCCCCGCGTCGAGCAGGCTTATCTGGAGGAAAAGACCGATCCGTCGATCTTCCGCGAGATGGGCGAGGCCGGCCTGCTCGGCGTCACCGTGCCGGAGGAATATGGCGGACTGGGCTCCAACTACGTCACCTACGGGCTGATCGCGCGTGAAGTGGAGCGGGTGGATTCCGGCTACCGCTCGATGATGAGCGTGCAGTCCTCGCTGGTCATGTACCCCATCCATGCCTACGGCTCGGAGGAGCAGCGCAAGAAATACCTGCCGAAGCTGGCTTCGGGCGAATGGATCGGCTGCTTCGGCCTGACCGAGCCGGATGCCGGCTCCGATCCGGGCGGCATGAAGACGCGCGCCGAAAAGACGGCCGGCGGCTATCGCCTCAACGGCTCGAAGATGTGGATCTCCAATGCGCCGATCGCCGACGTGTTCGTCGTGTGGGCCAAGGTGAAGGGCGAGGACGGCCCGGAGGGGGGCAAGGACGTCATCCGCGGTTTCGTCCTCGACAAGGGCATGAAGGGGCTTTCCGCTCCGAAGATCGAAGGCAAGCTGTCGCTGCGCGCCTCGATCACCGGCGAGATCGTCATGGAGAACGTCGAGGTCGGCGAAGACGCGCTGCTGCCCAACGTCAAGGGCCTCGGCGGCCCGTTCGGCTGCCTCAACCGCGCCCGCTACGGCATTTCCTGGGGCTCGATGGGCGCGGCGGAGGATTGCTGGCACCGCGCCCGCCAGTACGGGCTCGACCGCAAGCAGTTCGGCAAGCCGCTTGCCGGCACGCAGCTCTACCAGAAGAAGCTCGCCGACATGCAGACCGACATCGCGCTCGGCCTTCAGGGCTCCTTGCGCGTCGGGCGGCTGATGGACGCGGGCAAGATGGCGCCGGAGATGATCTCCATCGTCAAGCGCAACAACTGCGGCAAGGCGCTCGACATCGCCCGCCAGGCGCGCGACATGCACGGCGGCAACGGCATCCAGATCGGCTATCACGTCATGCGCCACGCGCAGAACCTGGAGACGGTCAACACCTACGAGGGCGCGCACGACGTGCACGCGCTGATCCTCGGCCGCGCGCAGACCGGGCTGCAGGCGTTTTTCTGATACGGTGACGCGCTTTTCCTCTCCCCGTTGCGGGGAGAGGAAAAGAACTGCGGAACCCTTCTGCCATCCAGCGCGTATTCACGGGCCACACCGTGGAGCGTGCATGCTGGACAAGACGAAGCCCAACGAGAGTGGCGAGGACGACCCCGTCGCCGCCGCCGAGCGTGCGCAGCTCAGCTATGTCAGCGACGGCGAGCCCGGCATTCGCCGCAAGGGCGCGCCGAAGCGCTTCTACTACGTCGATCCGGACGGCAATCCCCTGAAGGAAGGCGGGACCGTCCGGCGCATCCGCGCGCTCGCCATCCCTCCTGCCTGGAGCGATGTGTGGATATCGCCCGATCCGAACGGCCATATCCAGGCGACGGGGCGGGACGACAGGGGCCGCAAGCAGTACCGCTATCATCCGGACTGGGCGGTCGAGCGCGACGGCCAGAAATATTCCAGCCTGATCGCCTTTGCCGAGGCGCTGCCCCGGCTGCGCGGCCGGATCGATGCCGATCTCGGCCGCCGCGGCCTTCCAGTCGAGCGGGTGGTGGCGTCCGTCGTCTGGCTGCTCGACAACACGATGATCCGGGTCGGCAATGTCGCCTATGCGCGTGACAACAAGAGCTTCGGCCTCACTACCCTGCGCGACCGCCATGTCACCATCGCCGGCTCCAGCCTGCGCTTTGCCTTCAAAGGCAAGTCGGGCAAGGAATGGAGGCTCAAGCTCGTCGACCGGCGCATCGCCCGCGTCGTGCGCGGCGCGCAGGACATTCCCGGCCAGAAACTGTTCCAGTATCTCGATGAGGACGGCGCCCGCCGTCCGGTGCGCTCGCAGGATGTCAACCGCTACATCCGCGAAGCCGCCGGCAATGGCTTCAGTGCCAAGCATTTTCGCACCTGGGGCGGCACCATCCATGCCGCCTCGCTGCTGGCGCAGACGGAGCTGCCCGACAGCAAGACCGCGCAGAAGCGGGTGTTGAACGGCATTGTCGACAAGGTCGCCGGGCGGCTGGGCAACACGCGCTCCGTTTGCCGGCAATGCTATATCCACCCCGCCGTCACGGAGGCCTGGCTGGAAGGCGACCTGCTCGAGGGCATGACGCAGGCCAATAAGGGCAAGCGCGGCATCAAGGGTCTCGACGAAGAGGAAGCGCTGGTGCTGCGCTGGCTGAAGGCGCACGAAGAGGTCTGAGGCCGCATCGGCAGGCCAGTATTTTTTATCGACGGGCTGTCGGCTTCGGCCTACCCTTTTCGTCCTTTGACACGAGACAAGGACGAACCATGCTTTACGCCATCCTCTGCTACGCTTCCGAAGACGTCGTTTGCGCCTGGAGCAAGGAACAGGACGAGGCCGTGATGGCCGATCTCGCCGTCGTGCAGGAGAAGTATGCGCGCGCCGGCAAGCTCGGCCCGGTGGCGCGCCTCCTGCCGACCACGGCGGCGACGACGCTGAAGAAGGTCAAGGGCGAGTCCGTCGTGATCGACGGTCCCTTCGCCGAGACCAAGGAACAGTTCCTCGGCTTCTACACGCTCGAATGCGACCATCTGGACGAGGCCGTTGCCTTTGCCAAGGAATTGTCGGCGGTCAATCCGAGCGGCGGCTCCTACGAAATCCGCCCTGTCTCCCTGTTCAACCGCGTTCAAAGTGAATTGTCGAAAGCCAAGGCATGACCGACCCGAACTGGATCGCTTCCGCCATCAGTGCCGCCCGCCCGCAGGCGGTGGCGGCGCTGCTGCGCTATTTCCGCGACCTCGACGCGGCCGAGGAAGCCTTCCAGGACGCCTGCCTGAGGGCGCTGAAGAACTGGCCGAAGAACGGACCGCCGCGCGATCCCGCCGCCTGGCTCATCTTCGTCGGCCGCAACAGCGGCATCGACCAGGTGCGCAAGCGGGCGAAGCAGGCGCCGCTGCCGGAGGAGGACAAGCTCTCCGACCTCGAGGACGCCGAGGCCGATATGGCCGAGCGGCTGGACGGGGCGCACTATCGCGACGATATCCTGCGGCTTC
>JBQCHN010000289.1:0-2990 GCA_051954615.1 Mesorhizobium sp.
CTCGTCTGGGATACGGCGGTCGACTGGATCATCAGCCAGCCGGGCTTCGCGGTGTTCGCGGTGCTTGCCCTGCTGCTCTACATGATCGGCTACAAGCCGCAACGAAAGGCCACACGCTTCGCCGCCGGCTGACGCCGCGCCAGCCGGAAAGGAAAAGGCCCCATGTTCTTCCTGAGCGATATGCTGAACAAGAAGCTCAACCTGCCGAAGCCGGGGGAGGCGCTGCCCGGCCGCGCCAAGCCGATCCCGACGGCGGCAAAACATTATGTGCTCAAGCATTCGCTCAAGGGGCCTTATCCGGATGGCATGGAGACGGCGCTGTTCGCGCTCGGCTGCTTCTGGGGCGCGGAGCGCCTGTTCTGGCAGGTTGAGGGCGTGTGGGTGACGGCGTCGGGCTATTCTGGCGGCTTCACGCCCAATCCGACCTATCAGGAAACCTGCACCGGGCTCACCGGCCATGCGGAAACCGTGCTTGTCGTCTTCGACCCCAAGGTTGTGTCCTATGCCACGCTGCTCAAGATCTTCTGGGAAGCGCACGATCCGACGCAGGGCATGCGCCAGGGCAACGACGTCGGCACCACCTACCGTTCGGCGATCTATACCTTCGACGAGGCGCAACACCAGCAGGCCGTCGCCTCGCGCGATGCCTATCAGGCGTCGCTCAAAGGGGCAGGCCGCGACAGGATCACCACCGGGATCGAGCCGGCCGGCGACTTCTATTTCGCCGAAGAAGAGCACCAGCAGTATCTCGCCAAGAACCCTAACGGTTATTGCGGCCTGAAGGGGACCGGCGTCACCTGCGCCATTCCCACGGCGGCAGCGCCAGCAGCCGCCACCACGGCCTGACGCGGGCTGCCCTTTGCCGTTGTCGCGGCGGATTTGCCATGACGTCCGCCTCCGGCGCCATGGTTTTCCAAAAGGTCAAAATTCCAGGTGAATTTTGTTCCGGAGCGTGCAAGATTGCGCGCAAGCGGGAGGTGTACACTCCTGCCGGAACGCTGTCCGGCAGCCGCTGAGGAGCGGTTGGCGGCGGCGCACAAGCAATGAAACCGACAGGGTGTGGATCACATGAAACGTATCGTTCTCGGCCTGCTGGCCGCAACCGCACTGGCTTTCCCGGCCTTGGCCGACGATATCAAGCCGGCACTCCTCTACGACCTCGGCGGCAAGTTCGACAAGTCGTTCAACGAGGCTGCCTATAACGGCGCCGAGAAGTTCAAGAAGGAAACCGGCATCGACTATGTCGATTTCGAGATTTCCAACGCCTCGCAGCGCGAGCAGGCACTGCGCCGCTTCGCCGAAGACGGCCGCAACCCGATCATCATGACCGGCTTCTCCTTCGTCGATTCGCTGACGAAGGTGGCGGCGGACTATCCCGACACCAAGTTCGAGATCATCGACGACGCGGTCGATGCGCCGAACGTCCGCTCGGTCACCTTCAAGGAGAATGAGGGCTCGTATGTCGTGGGCGTGCTGGCGGCGATGGCCTCCAAGAGCCACAAGGTCGGCTTCATCGGCGGCATGGACGTTCCGCTTATCCGCAAGTTCGGCTGCGGCTATGTCGGCGGCGCCAAGGCGGCTGGCGCCACCGAGGTCGTCTACAACATGACCGGCGATACGCCGGCGGCCTGGAACGACCCGGCCAAGGGCGGCGAGATCGCCAAGACGCAGATGGACCAGGGCGCCGACGTGATCTACGCGGCAGCCGGCGGCACCGGCGTTGGCGTTCTGCAGGCGGCGGCGGATGCCGGTAAGCTCGGCATCGGCGTCGATTCCAACCAGAACGGGTTGCAGCCCGGCCATGTGCTGACCTCGATGGTCAAGCGCGTGGACGTCGCCGTCTATAACGGGTTGATGGACGCCAAGGACGGCAAGTTCACCGCCGGCGCACAGCATCTCGGCCTGAAGGAAGGCGGCGTCGACTACGCGATGGACGATAACAACAAGGATCTCGTCACCGCCGAGATGAAGGGTGCCGCCGACAAGGCCAAGCAGGACATCATCGACGGCAAGATCGAGGTGCACGACTTCACCACGGACAGCAAGTGCCCGTACTGATCGATCAGTCTCGTTGAATGCGAACCGCCGGGCATCGTCCCGGCGGTTCTGTTTTGGAGGGGCCATGGATACCGTGATCGAGCTGATGAATGAGGATGACATCGAGCCGGTGGCGCGCTTGCGCATGGCCGCCTTTTTCGACGGTGCCGATCGCACGCTCGATGAGGATATGGCAGGGTTGCACGGGCTGCTGGCCGGTGGCGACGGTCTCGAGGTCTCGCTCGTGGCGCGTGTCGATGGAGAATTGGCGGGAACGGTTCTTCTCGTTCGAGATGAACTCGATGCCGCGCACGACGTGACGCCGTGGCTGGCCGGGCTGGTCGTGGTGCCGGCGTTTCGAGGCCACGGGATCGGCGCCGCGCTGGTAAGGGCGATCGAGGCGCATGGCTGCGCGCAGGGCGTCCAAATCCTGCATCTCTACACCTGGGAGGCCCGGCGGTTCTATGCGTCGCTCGGCTGGCGCGCCGTCGAGAGATTCGAAGAGGACGGCGAACCTATGATGCTGATGTCCCGCCGCTTGCCCCTATAACCTGCCCGCCAGATAACCCAGCGCAAAGGCCGCGATCAGGCCGAGCGCGACGGCGATCGCGCGGCGGTTCGGCAGCACGTGCAGGCCCATACCGACGGTGCGCTTCGCTGTGCCGATGACAGGCTTTTCGGGATCAATCCCCGACAGGTCCGCCTGCCGCATCTGCGGGAGGTCCGCAATGCGGGCGATGATCGCCTGCCAGCGTTCGGGGGAAGGGGAGGCCGGCGTTTCCGCCCGGCCGAAGATGTGCATGTCCTCCGCAAGGGCGATGACCGCGTCGCGGAAAGCCGCGTCGATTTCCAGGTCGCGTTCCGCCCGCTCGCGCTCGGTCTCGCTCATGCGGCCGAGGATATAGTCGCCTGCGCGCCTGCGCTGCTCGCTCTCGCCGCTTGTGGCGCGATCC
>JBQCHN010000290.1:0-15195 GCA_051954615.1 Mesorhizobium sp.
TATGGTTCCCGCGAAGAGCGCGTCGGCCGCCTGGTCGAATACAACGGCCGCGTCGTTGCTGAGGTTGCCGCGGATGGAATCCACATTGCCCACCAGCGTGCCCGCCTGCACCACCGTGCCGCCGGTGTAGCTGTTGGTGCCGGACAGGACCACGGTGCCGGTACCGGATTTGACGAGCGTTCCTGCCCCGGCCAGATGGCCGCTGACGGTTCCGGCCTGCATGTCGAACAGGGCCGCCGCCGTCGCCGTGCCGGAAACCAGGCCGCCGGTGAGCTGATAGGTGCCAGTATAGGCCGTTCCGGCCATGGTGCCGCCAGACTGCTCGACTTTCGTGGCCGTGACCGTGCCTTGGGTCAATCCGCCGGACTGGTCGTAAGTGCCGGCGGTCGCGCTGCCGTTCATCGTGCCGCCAGTAAAAACGAACTGCGTCGCGATCACCGTGCCACTGGTCAGGCCGCCGGACTGTTGATAGGCGTCGGCGTGCACGGTTCCCGCCATCGTGCCTTCCACAAGGGCATAGAGCGGCGCGTTGCCGATCCCGCTAAGGCCTGCCACGGTGCCCGCCATGGTGGTGTTGGCGCCGTTCTGCGTCACCCTGCCACCGGGGATGACATTGTCGATATTGATGAAGCCGGCGGCGGACACTGCACCGTTGTCGGTCAGGTCGAACATGCTCGTATCGGCGCTGCCGGACAGTGTGCCGCCTGTAAGTTGATACTGCGTCGTCGCCACGGCGCCGGAAGTCAGCCCGCCGTCCTGTTCGTACTGGGTAGCGGCGATAACGCTGCCGGACATCGTGCCGCCGGTCAGCGCGTAGTCGATACTGTAGGCGGTCGCCGCCATCGTGCCGCCCGACTGGGTAAAAGTTGAGACGTCACGGAGCGTGCCGCCGCTGATTTCTCCGTTGCCGGAAAGGTCGACAGCGAACTGGCTGACATCGAAGCCGCCGAGATCGACGACGCCGCTGGACGTGACCTGCAAGGTGTTGGTGGGATTGCCGAATGCCGAGGCGTTGCCCGCTTGCAACGTGCCGTTCGAAACCAGCGTCTGTCCGGTGTAGGTGTTGGCCCCGTTCAGCACCAGCGTGGCGCCGCCTTCCTTGGTCAGCGTGCCGCCGCCGGAAACGACGCCGTCGATGATCAAGTCGGCATCCGTCAGGAACGTGCCGGCACCATTCAATGTGACATTGCGCGTGGACGTGAAGGAAGCCGTGTTTTCCAGCGCGCCGCCGTTGAAGGTGAGGGCGCCGGCGCTCGCACCGAGATTGGCCTCGGAGGACACCGACAATATGCCCTGCTTCAGCGTCCATGGCGTCACCGCTGTGGTCGTGTTCGTCAGCGTCCAGGTGCCGGAGCCGGTCTTCTCGTAGCCGGTGAAACCCTGATATTGCTGCGCGGCGCCGATCTGCGACACGTCGAAACTGCCGTCGGCCGCCCCGCCGAGCATCAATAGGTTGCCGGTGCCAGCCGTCGCATCGACATTGCCGATGATCGTCGATCCGGCCTGCAATTCCAGTCGGTTGGTGCCACCGGTGAAGGTGATGGCGTTTGCCCGAGCTGGCCCGTTACCGTTCAATCCGCCGGAAATCGTGCCGGAATTGACGATGGTGAGATTCGATCCGGTGATGCCGACGCCGCCGGCACCGCCGGCACCAGCCGTGGCGCCCGGAATGCCGGGATTGAAAGGGTCCCCGCCGCCGATACCGCCAGCGCCGCCGGAACCACCCCTACCGCCCAAACCGTCCCCCCCGATAGCTGGAACGCCAGGACTTCCGGTAGTGCCAAGCGTGCCGGCAACACCTGAGCCCGTACCGCCCGCGCCGCCATCGCCACCAACCCCGCCCGGGCCACCCGGGCCAAGGGGGCCCGAGACGCTCAAACTACCTTGCCCGCCGTTGCCACCGTCACCGCCTTCCCCCCCGGCACCGCCACTGCCATTGACGGCATAGCCTCCCACGCCGCCCGGGCCGCCCAGGCCACCAACCCCGCCCGCGCCGCCTGGGCCCGTGTCGCCAGGGCCGCCCGTACCGCCCGAGCCACCGATACCGCCCATGCCGCCCGATCCACCGTCGCCAGCGACGCTTCCCCCTGTACCGCCTGCACCCCCTGCGCCGCCGATGCCACCTGCACCGCCTGTCCCGGCTGGAGGGCCTAGATCTTCGGCCGCGCCCAAGCCGCCGACGCCGCTATTACCGCCGTCGCCGCCAACGCCACCAGCGCCAATCGTGCCGGCGTTGCCGCCAGCCCCGCCAGCCCCGCCAGCTCCACCGGTGCCGCCGAGGGGGCCACCACTGGTGCCAGCTCCGCCATTGCCGCCGGAACCGCCATTGCCGCCGCTGGTATTCTGGGACCCCGCGGAGGCGCTGCCACCGGCCCCTCCGTCGCCGCCGGCAATCGTGCCGGTGTTGATCACTGTCCCGTTGCTGCCGCTCACCGCGTTCCCGCCGGCGCCACCCGTGCCCGCCGTTCCGGAAGCTCCCCCGACGCCCAGATTGCCGCCGTCGCCACCACGGCCGCCCGCGCCGCCCGAGACACCGGCGCCACCGGAGGCACCATTGCCGCCGGCGCCGCCATTGCCCGCCGCACCGCCGGTGCCGCCACTGGCGTCGCCGCCCGAGCCACCCAGGCCGCCGACGATGGCCCCGGCATTCTGCAGGGTGAAGCCGCTGCCGGTGACCGCCGCGCCGCCGACACCGCCGGCGCCGGCCTGACTGCCAGCGCCTCCCGTCCCACCGTCGCCGCCATCACCGCCGGCACCACCGTCACCGCCAGAGCCGGCTGCGGCGTTTGCACCGGCTACACCGTGGGCGCCGTTGCCACCCGTTCCGCCATTGGCGCTGCCGCCGGCGCCGCCAGTGCCGCCGATCGTGGCCGTGCCCGCGTCGATGGTCAAATTCGCACTTGGCACGGCGGCGCTACCGCCCGTTCCACCCACGCCGCCGTTGAACGCGGCACCTCCCAAGGTGCCGTTACCGGTTCCGTCCGTCACTCCCGCAGCGCCGTCACCGGCGGCGCCGGTCGACCCTGCGACGCCCTGGGTACAGGTCGTGTAGTTCACGTCGTTGATCGTGCAACCCGCGCCCCAGGCCGGCAGTGCGTACGACCCCGCCGTGAGCGCCGTCGAGCACAGCAGGACAAACGCCGTCCGGTCATGCTTGTGAAATGAACGCCTCGTCATGTTCCCCCGGCGCGCCCAGGATCGCGCCGTCCCCTCAGCACAAATCCGTCAGACCTTCAGTCGGGTCAAATTCCTCCTCGACTGTCAAATCTATCGGTTTGCGATCTTTCGGCTACACGTTACTTCCATGACTTCGCTGTCTTCAAGGAAAAACGGTCCGCATCCCCGACATAACCTCGAATTCACAGGAGTTATGGGCGGCCGAGAATATTCACCGGCAGGTGAGGCCGTTCGGTCTGGCCGGGAAGCGAAGCAACTATCACGACGGGAGAAATGGTGCGGATGAGAGGACTCGAACCTCCACGCCTTTCGGCACTGGAACCTAAATCCAGGGCGTCTACCAGTTCCGCCACATCCGCTACGCCTGCGGCAATCCCATGTAGTCATCATTCTGTCAATGTCGGGGCCTTGATTGCGCTCGTCTGCAGGCGCGAAGACGGTTGAAAATTAGCCTCGCCTGTGACAGAAGGCGTGTCGAATGTGACGGGATGAGACGATCCGCTTCTGGAAGATGTGATAAGAAGTCGGAAAAACAAAGACTTAATCACATTTTGGAGCGTGTTTCGGATGCTTTGGCCGTATCGCGGCCGGCTTTCCGGGTCCCGCACCAAAGCTATCCCGGCCAAGACTGTTCCACAGGCTGCAAACGGCGAACACCGTTTTGACGGCCTGATCGATTGAAACAAAGGTTTGATGATGCAGGTCACCGAAACGCTCAATTCCGGCCTCAAGCGCGAGATCAAGGTCACCGTACCGGCCGGCGACATGGAAGCCAAGCTGATGGCGCGGCTGTCCGACGCCAGGGACAAGGTACGCATCAACGGCTTCCGTCCCGGCAAGGTGCCAGTGCAGCACCTGCGCAAGGTCTACGGCAAGTCGTTCATGGCGGAAGTGGTGAACGAGATCCTCAACGAGTCGCGTTCGATCATCACCGGCCGTGGCGAGAAGGCTGCCATGCAGCCCGAGATCGTCATGACAGAGGACGAGAAGGAAGCCGAGAAGATCCTGGCCGGCGGCGCCGATTTCGAGTTCAAGCTGAACTACGAGGTCATCCCGCCGATCGAGATCAAGGACTTCGCCGACATCAAGGTCACCCGCCCGGTCTACGATGTGCCGGAAAGCGAGATCGACGAGCAGGTCAAGCGCGTCGCCGAATCCGCCCGCACCTATGAGCCAAAGGATGGCAAGGCCGCCGAAGGCGACCGCGTCACCATCGATTACGTCGGCAAGATCGACGGCGAGGCTTTCGCCGGTGGCGCTGGTAACGATCAGCCGCTGGTGCTCGGCTCGAAGGAATTCATCCCCGGCTTCGAGGATCAACTTGTCGGCACCAAGGCCGGCGACGAGAAGCAGGTCACCGTGACCTTCCCGGAGAACTACCAGGCAGCCCATCTCGCCGGCAAGGAAGCCACCTTCGACGTCACCGTCAAGGAAGTCGCCAAGCCGGGCGCGCTGGAGGTCAACGACGAGACGGCCAAGAACCTCGGTATCGAGTCGCTCGAGCGCCTGCGCGAGGTGGTCAAGGGCCAGATCGAGAGCCAGTTCGGCTCGATGACCCGCCAGAAGGTCAAGCGCCAGCTTCTCGACCAGCTCGATGCTGCCTACGCCTTCGAGGCGCCTTCCAAGCTGGTGGATGCCGAGTTCAACAACATCTGGGCACAGGTCAACCGCGATCTCGAAGCCGCCGGCCACACCTTCGCCGACGAGGACACCACCGAGGAGGAGGCGCGCGCCGAGTACACGCGCCTTGCCGAGCGCCGCGTGCGCCTCGGCCTCGTGCTGGCCGAAATCGGCGAGAAGGCCGGCGTCACCGTCACTGATGATGAGTTGCAGCGCGGTCTGTTCGAGCAGATCCGCCGTTTCCCGGCCAACCAGCAGCAGGAAGTCTATGAGTTCTACCGCTCCAATCCGGATGCGCTGAACACGCTGCGCGCGCCGATGTTCGAGGAAAAGGTGGTCGACCACCTGCTCGGCCAGATCTCCGTGACCGACAAGAAGGTCAGCAAGGAAGAGCTGATGGCCGAGGACGACGAGGACGAGGTGAAGGCCAAGCCGGCCAAGAAGGCTTCCGCCAAGAAGGCCGACAAGGCCGAGGGCGCGGAGACCGGCGAGGAGCCGAAGAAGAAGGCGGCGCCGAAGAAGAAGGCCGCCAAGGACGCTGAGTAACCTGTCCCGCGATAGTTTTTAGGAAGGCCGCCGCGAGGCGGCCTTTTTCGTTACGGCCGTTGCCGTCACGGAAGCAAAAGCCCCCGGCAACGCCCGCCTTTGCGGTCCGGCGGCACAGTCGTTTGATATTGGAACCGCCCGATAGCCGGCTGGTGAAGACCCGTCGTGCCTGCCACTACAGTTAAGTGGCCCGTCGGCTTCTGCCGGCGGGCCACGTTGGGCAGGGAAATGTTAAATCGGGACCCTAGTTGGCGCCGCCAAGCTTCTTCGTCTTTTCGCAGAAGTCGTTATGCAATTTCTCGGTATCCGTGCTGCATTCCTTCGTTATCATGTCACGGTCTTCCTGTTTCATCGCCATCCATGCGGCTTTGAATTCGTCGTCCGATTTCATCGTCTTCATGTTGGAGTCGGTGTAAAACGGCGCCATCATATCCTTGTTGTCCAAGGCTGAGGTCGTACCACCGGCGGCCAACGCCGAACCGGTCATCATCGTGAGCGCAAAGGCGCTGATAAGCAGCTTTTTCATAGCTCGTTCCCTTCAGTTTTTTCAATCACGGCGATCTTGAGACTACGGCCACAACGAACCTGCGGCGTTCAGGTTCCGAACGCTCGGTTGGCAAGCTCGGTGATCCTAAGCAAGTTCAGTTCACTGGCGCCCGAACCAGGCTCGATAGCGGCGAGGGATGGTCTGCGGAGCTTTGGGCACGTCCTGGTCGGGGCGACCGTGAAGTACATGGGTTCGTCGGCGCGGGTTTCGCGCGCTTCCAACCCGGCTTGCGCGCCAAGATCAGATCAGAAGCAGGCCCTTCATCGACACATGGCCTTTCTTGCCGATGATGATGTGGTCGTGAACGGCGATGCCCAGCCGCTTGCCGATCTCGACGATCTCCTTGGTCATGTCGATATCGGCCCGTGACGGCGTCGGATCGCCGGAAGGATGGTTGTGGACCAGCACGATGGCCGTCGAGGAAAGCTCAAGCGCCCGCCGCACGACTTCGCGCGGGTAGACCGGCGTGTGGTCGACGGTGCCGGTCTGCTGCACCTCGTCGGCGATCAGCGCGTTCTTCTTGTCGAGGAACAGGATGCGAAACTGCTCGCGTTCCTCGAAAGCCATGGCGGCGCGGCAGTAGTCCAGCACCTGCGCCCACGACGACAGCGTCTCGCGCCCCTTGATCTCGGAGCGCAGCATGCGCTGCGCGGCGGCGGCGATGATCTTCAGGTCGAGCGCCACCGCCGGGCCGATGCCCTTGACCTCCCGCAAGAGGTTTTCCGGCGCGCCCAGCACCTCGGCCAGCGTGCCGAAGCGTGCCAGCAGCGCCTTCGCCACCGGCTTGGTGTCGGCACGCGGAATGAGGCGGAACAGCAAAAGTTCCAGGAGTTCGTAGTCGGGCAGGGCGCTATGCCCGGCGCTGGCGAAGCGTTCGCGCAACCGGTCGCGATGACCAAGGTAATGCGGCTTCTGTTCGGCGGTCGGCGGCGTGACGGCCTGCTCTGCCAGGAATCCAGCTTCTTGTCGCCTGTCTACGCCCACTTGCACCGCTCCCTGCCGGCGTCATGATAGGCGATGTTTCCGGCACGTTGAACGGGCGTGGCGGCCTTTTTTCCACAGAACCGCGCGGCAGGTAGTCGGGAAATCAGGCGGTCAGGCCGGGCCGGTCCAACCCCTTGGGCGAGAGCGTGAAGATCTCGCAGCCGGTCTCGGTCACGCCCACCGTATGCTCGTACTGCGCCGACAGTGATCGGTCGCGCGTCACCGCCGTCCAGCCGTCCGACAGCACCTTCACATGCGGCCGGCCGAGATTGATCATCGGCTCTATGGTGAAGATCATACCCGGCCGCATCTCGACGCCTTCGTTCGTATGGCCGTAATGCAGGATGTTCGGCGCGTCGTGGAACAAAAGGCCGACGCCGTGGCCACAGAAGTCGCGCACCACCGAGCAGCGTTCGCCCTCGGCGTAGCTCTGGATCGCGGCGCCGATGGCGCCGGTGCGGGCGCCGGGCCGGACCGCCGCGATGCCGCGCGTCAGGCATTCATGGGTGACCTCCAGCAGGCGCTCGGCCGCCCGCTTGATCTGGCCGACCGGATACATGCGCGAGGAATCGCCGTGCCAGCCGTCGAGGATGTAGGTGACGTCGATGTTGACGATGTCGCCCTCGCGCAGCGGCTTGTCGTCGGGGATGCCGTGGCAGACGACATGGTTGATCGAGGTGCAGGACGACTTGGTGTAGCCGCGATAGTTCAGCGTTGCAGGCAGGGCGCCGTTGTCCATGCCGAACTCGAAGACGAAGCGGTCGATCGTCTCGGTGGTGACGCCCGGCTTCACCAGCTCGGCGAGCTCGTCCAGGCAGCGCGCCGTCAACTGGCAGGCCTTGCGCATGCCGGCGAAGCCGTCCTCGTTGTAGAGGCGAATCTGGCCGGTGTTGCGCAACGGGGCGGTGGCGGCGTCGAGATAGGTGGTCATGAACGGTGCGGCAGGGTCTGTTTCAACATCGACCCTTCATGTGACATCGAAAGGCGCGTTCTTCAACCTTCAATATCGCGCGATGGCCTTGAAGCGCCCGCATGGAAGCCACAATTGAGGGCGACAAGCGCCCGATCAATCGCAACCTTTCACCACGCTAGGCGTTGCCGTCGCACGACGGCGCCCGGATTAAAAGACGTTCCATGAGCAGCCTGCAATTTGCCATTCCCGTCAGGGTCCGCATGGCGGACGGCCTGCCGATCGAGGAAATCTACGGGGTCGAGCAGGCCCTCGACCTGTTGGCCGAATGGCCCGTGGGTCGACAGGGCAAGCTCTACCAGGCGGCCTTCAACGCCTGTTTCAGCGCCAGTGTCGGCGTGGTCGACGTCGAGGAAGCCGGCCGCGCCTTCACGGCTTTCTGCCGCGTCGGCGGCATCCTGGCCAAGGACATGATGTGGCAGGCCAAGCGCGGTCGCGACAGCCGCAGGCCGCTGTCCGCCTGATCGGGCGCACCGTAACCCGAATTACGAATGCTTCTCCTGCGGCCGGAACGTAATGTGCCGGTGGCCAAGGTAGTTCACCAGCGCGCCAGCGGCGATGCCGAGCGCATGGGCTGCCGCTTCGGAAATCGTCGCGGGGACGGAGAGCGACGTCAGGCTCCAATCCGCCGCGACTGCCACGGCAAGGGTGACGGCCGCGCCGCCGGCGTTGACGAGCAGGAAATCGCGGATTTCCGCCAGCAGGGAGCGCGTGCCGGAAGACACGAAAGCCCATTGACGATAGATGACGAAGCCATAGGCCATGCCCACCGCAAGCGCCGCCAGGACCGCGATAGGATAGGGCATCAACTGGCTGAGCGGGAAGCGCACCAGCCAGTTGAGCAGCGCGGCGCTGCCACCGGCCAGCAGGAAACGCACGCGCGCATCGCCGAGCAAGCCGTGTCTGGTCAAGCGATCGCTCCCATCCATGCCGCTACGAAACATACCGTAAGACCGGCACCGAGCGCCAGGCTTGGCCGGTCGCGCACGGCGAAGGCGACCGGATCGCTGTCCATCTCGCCGCGCTGGCACATCAGCCAGATGCGGCACACGAACAGGAACAGGATGGCGGGGAAGCCCCATAGCCATGCCGGGTTGCCGTAGAAGCTCTGCCGGAAGGCATCGTCTATGATGTAGAGGACCAGGATGAGGACCGCGCACATGCCGGTGGCGACGCCGATCGCCAGGATCAGCGGCAAGTCGACGGTCTTGTAGCCGCGGCCGCGTATCTCGGTGCCGCCGCGCTCCAGTACGCCGGCCACTTCCGTGTGCCGCTTGGCAAAGCTCAGCGAGGCGAACAGGAACATCGAAAAGACCAGCAGCCACGGCGACGGCGGCGCGCCGCAGGCGAGGATGCCGACGCCCAGCCGGAGCGTGAACAAGCTGGCCAGCGCGAAGGCGTCGAGGATCGGCAGGCGTTTCATACCCAGCGAATAGGCAAGCGTGCCGGCGATGTAGAGGCACACGCCGGCCAGCGTGCCCATACCAGCCAGTGCCGCCAGGCCGAGCCCCGCAATCAGCCCGACCGGAACCATTGCAAGCCCCGCCAGCAGCGGCAGGCGCCCGCTGGCCAGCGGGCGCTCGCGCTTCGACCAGTGGCGGCGGTCGTCGGCGAGGTCGAGCAGATCGTTGATGAGATAGGTCGCCGAGGCCACCATGTTCATGGCCATGAAGGCGGCCATGCTGGCAGCCAGCGCCGCCGGATCGCCGAGCTTGCCGGAAAGGATGGCCGGAACGAACACCAGTGCGTTCTTGGCCCACTGGTGTGGGCGCAGGCTCCTGATCACCGCCCTCAGCATCGCCGGGCGAGGGAACACGCGCACGACGTCGGTGATGCGTCCCGCGGCTGCGACGACGGCGGGCACAGCCTCGACCACCACCGCGGCCTGGGCGGCCTTCCAGACCGCCAGGTCGGCACGGGCGTCGCCCGCATAGTCGAACCCGTCGGGAAAGCGTTCTGCGAGCGCGCGCGCCTTGGCTTCGCCCTTCAGGTTGGTGCGCTCGTCGCTGGCGATCACGCCGGAGACGAAGGGAATGCGCTGCGCCACCTTTTCGGCAATGGCGCGGTTGGCGGCTGTGGCGATGAATATCCGGCGGCCCTTGCCCGCCTGTTCGGCGGCGTAGGCGACGAGCTCATGGTTCAGCGGCAGCGATTCCACGTCGACGCGTGCCCGTGCAGCTAATTGGTGCTTGAGAACAGCCCGCCCTTGCAGCAGCCACATCAGGACCATGAAGATCTTCAGCGGGTTGGCCTTGAGAAAGGCCAGCGCCGTCTCGACAAGCAGGTTGCCGCGCACGACCGTGCCGTCGAGGTCGAGCACCAACGGCGTCGGCAGGTCGGTCGATGCAAGCGGGCGTTCGATTTCGAGTTCGGCAGCAGGGGCGGCGCCGCGCGGGGAGGAAACGGTTTTTCGCACGTCAGTTCACTCCCTTGCGAACATAGAAATCCCAGCAGTTCGTCAAAGGAAGCTGCTCGAAGTCGCTTCGAAGGACAGGTTCGAAGGCCTTGCGGATGCCGGTGTCGGTGAGGTCGCACGTGCTGACGAACACGCCGTTGGCCGAGCCGAGATAGGTGCGCGCCTCATTGGGCGAGAAGGCGGGGATGGTGCGGTCCATGTCCATGACAAGCGCCGTACCGGTGGCTGGCATCAGGTGCAGCAGCCGCGCGAAAGGATCGGCGAAAGCCAACGTCGTGTAGTGCGTGGCACGGTTGCGATAACCGCGCTCATCGAAGGCACGGGCGGCCTCGACGGCGCCTGTCGCCCAGGCCAGTTGGACGGCGGGCGCGTTGCTGGTCGGGTCCGGGGTGAGGAAGAAGCGCGCAGCCTCCACCTGCCTCGCCAGCGGCAGCCATTCCTGCGCGATCCTGGCAAACAGGCGCGACCCTTCGTAGGTCGACAGGGGCACTCGCGTTCCGGGCATCAGTTCGGCCAGCGCCTGTTCGGGCGCCGCCTGCCGTTCCCGTGTCAATGCCGTGAGTGGGCGCTTGACGGCGATGTCGAGGACCGGGAAGCAGATCGCTGCCATCAACAGCGCCGTGAAGGTCTTGTGCGGACCCCAGGCGGCGGGATGGAAGAAGAGGGCCGCGGCGGCGATGAGACCAAGGCCGCCGGTGTTCTGGCTTTCGGCAAACAGCGCGGCCGCAACCAGTAGGACCGCGTCGACCGCGAAGGCTTGTTGGTTCAACAGTGTACGCACCGTTGCAATCGGCCGCAGGCGTGTGCGATCCGTCTGTTTCGCCGCTGCGGCGATGGCTGAGATCGCCAGGCCAACCGTCATGGCCAGCCCGAGCCAGTTGCGGAAGCCGGCGAAGAACAGGGCATAGATGGCTCCGCCCTTGTTGAGCGCGCTCATGGTGGCGATGTCGCCGAGATAGGCCGATACGATTCCGTTCGTCGCCTGAACTGCCATCAGGGCGAGCGCGAAGGAAGCGAGAGCCGCAATCGCACAACGGGCGCTGCTGCGGCCCAGCACGACGGCCGCCACCAGGATGCCCACCGCCACCACAGCCGCCGTGATCTTCAGGAAGAAGAGGAGCAGCAACACATAGGCCAGAAGGAGCCAGTCATGGCGCGATTTCGGCAGAACCAGCCACAGGCCCGTCAGAAACAGCAGGCCGCTTGCGAATCGGTTGTAGGAAGCGAAGTAGCTGATTTCGGAAAGATGCGTGCTGTCCAGCGTCATCGGCAGCAGCACCATCAGAGCCAGCAGGCCGAAGCCGGCGAAGAAGGAAACGTTGCTGCTGAACCTCGGTGCAAGGGCGGCCATGACAGGCAGCAGGAGTAGCCACATCAGAACGTGCAGGCCCACGAATGCATTGCCGCCCGGAAAGAGCGTTTCAGCGGCGAGCGTAAGATAAGGGGTGAGTGCGCCGATCGGCGAGGCGAAATCCACATGCGGCACCTGTCCCAGGGAAATCCGATAGGCGCCGTCTAGGACGAAAACGAAATCCCATATGGCGCGGCCGTAGGGAATGATCGTGACGGCGAAAGCCGCAATCAGAGCAACCACGGCGCTCGCGGCAATCCAGCCCCAGCGCACGCGCCGGCTGTCCGTCCGGTTGCCGACATAACCGGAGATTTCGGAATAGGTTGACATTATCCACCCGCCAAATGGGAAGGTAGGATAATACGAATAGAAATCCTAATATCTACGCCAAGAAGTCGAGTAGGTTAATAATAAAATTTTAATAAAAATAGAAAATGCAAGATGAGAAAATAATATTACCGTTATATTGAAATTATTGTTGAGGTCGAAGTCGTGATTCATGGTGACGGCATCGCATCCAGTCTTTGCTGAGCAAGATGTCGGCCGCACCTGACAGGCCGATGGTCGTCCAGGTGGTCGAACTCGCGTCAGGCGCGCTGCGCGATGGCACGCCTCCCCGGAATTGGCGTCGGGTGCGGCGTCATCTTGGCGGGCAAGCGGGCAAGCCATTTCACATGGCCGTGTATGGCCAGGGAAATGACGAGGAACATCAGGAAGAAAGACGATGTCGAGCGGCCTATCTGGTTCTCTACCAGATTGCTGATCAGGAACATCATCGTGAAGGCGAAGGCGACGCTGAGATAGGCGTCCCTGAGATGACCGACCGAGACGAGAAGCAGCAAAAGGATAAAGCCGATCGCGGTGAGCATCAGCAGCAGGCCAATCAGCCCACCTTCGATGAGGATGGTGATGTAGCCGTTGTGGAAATTATCCAGCACCCAGCCGTGAAGGTCGTTGAAGGCGATCAGGCGAGCCGGTGTCCAAAAACCGCCGACGCCGAAGCCAAGGAGCAGGTGGCTCTGGAGTTGGTCGAGACCGTAGAACCAGAGCGTCGTGCGGTTGCTGGTGTTGAGTGTCGTACCCAGCACGCCGATCTTGTCGTCGGTCAGAGAGATCGTCGAGAGCACGAGCTGAATCAGCGGCACCGAAAAGACGACAAGCGCGATCAGGATCAGGCGCTGCAACGTTTTCGGCAGGCGCGAGCAGATGAGAGAAGCGACACCGACGATCGCGATCAACTGGCCACCGCGCGATCCTGAATTGATCAGGCAAACCATGGCGATGGCGATGTTGATCAGCCGTATCGGCATGGCCAGTCGGCCGAGTCCCACGGGCAGGGCGAGGGCGCCAACCACGACGAATGCCGAAATTGCTCCCAGTTCGTTCTTTTGCGCGGCCAATCCCTTCCAGTCGCCTTCCAGTTCCCAGCCCGTTTCGATGCCTTGCGCCGGAAACAGCACCACGATGATCAGCGACACGACCACGAAGACGCAGGCCAGCGTATAGAAGACGACGAGAAGTTCATCGAGCCGTTTCAGGTTGACGATGCAGATCGACACCGTGAGGGTGAAAAGGATCAGCACCGCCTTGATCATTCCGTTCGCGCCGCCGTCACCCCACAGGGCCGACAGCGCGGTGTAAAGCAGGAACGCGATCAGCAATGCCCAGTCGGCGGACAACGATATCCTGATACGCCGCGCGAAATAGGTATAGGCGATCAGCGTCAGCGAGATGCCGGCGAACAGGGCGTAGCGGATCGGTTCGCCGAGGCTGCCGAGCGGCGAGTCCGGGGCAGGACTCCACATCGAGACGATCACCAGCGCATAGATCGCAACGCTTTCGAATTTTGGGAATGTCATGGCCTGGTCCGAACATCTGCGCGGTGCTGCCGCCTGCGGATGCGGTCCGCGCGCCATGGTTGCCGACAATGGTAAACAAATTCGGAACTAGGGTCGGCGCGAGGCGCTCCGTTGCCGCTCGAAACCGAAAATTAAATACGCTGCCGATAATGGAATTGAGGGATTTTCCGCGGGGTGCGGAGATTCGCTGCAACGCGAGGTTCGCATACCGATGAACCAGGACCACGACCCGAACCCATACGGCACTCAACAGCGTAATGGGTGGGACGCCGTCAGCGCCTATCTGCTGGTCGACCTGCCGCGCCTGTTCTTCTGGCTGCGAAAGGGCGTTCGCTGGATCGTTCTTGCCATGGTCATCGGTCTGCTGGCGGGCGTGTCGTACTCGATGCTGTCAAAGCCTCGCTACACGGTGACGACCGACATATTGATGAATCCGGCAGGCCTGCAAATCGTCTCAGACGACCTCTTCAGGCAGAACGACCAGCAGCGGGACGCACAGCTTCTCAACGTCGAGAGCAAGCGGCAGACGCTGGTTTCGCGCAGCGTGCTTCTCAGGGCCATCGCCGCGCTCGACCTCGAGAACGATCCGGAATTCGTGCCGCCGCCGTCCGCGTTCAGCATCGGCAGGTTGCTGGGCCGCAGCGGCCCTTCGCAAAGCAACGAGGTGATCGCTCTGGGCAATCTCATGAAACGCCTGAGCGCCCGTCGCGACGAGCTTTCCTTCGTCGTCACCCTGTCGGTTTGGACCAACAATGCCGACAAATCGATCCGCATTTCCGAAGCGATCATCAAGGCCTTCCGGGAGGAACTGGTTTCGGCCGATTCCGAAGGCGCTAGCCGCACCGTGGACGCGTTGACCGACCGCATCGGCAAGCTGAAGGCCGATGTCAACGCCGCCGAGGAGGCCGTCGAGGCTTTCCGCCGCGAGAACGGACTGCAGGCCATCCAGGGGGAGCTCGTCTCCTCGCGCTCCATGTCGCAGATCAACCAGCAGCTCGTCGAGGCACGGCAAAAGCTGATCGCGGCGCAATCGCGCTATCGCGAACTGTCTTCCGGCAACGCCGATGCAGTGGCGATGCAATCGCCGACCGTCTCTGCTCTGCGCACGCAATATGCGACATTGAAGTCGCAGGCGGACGCCCAGTCGATGATCTACGGTCCCCGGCATCCGCGTGCGTCGTCGCAGCAGATCGAATTGCGTGCCCTGCAGCAGGAGATCGACGCCGAGACGAAACGCATCGTGCTCGCCGCCAAGAACGATCTGGATCAGGCGCAATCCAATGCCTCGTCGCTCGAAGCCGAGGCCGCCCGGGCGGGCTCGGGCGTGTTCTCGGACAATGACGCTCAGGTGCGGCTGCGCGAGCTCACGCGGGAAGCGGCGGCCAAAACAGCCATCTACGAGGCCTTTCTTGTCCGCGCGCGCGAGGTCACCGAGCGCCAGCAACTGGATACGACCAACATCCGCATCATCTCGCCGCCGGTGGAGCCCAGGTCCCGCAGCTGGCCGCCTCCGACGATGCAACTGGGTGCTTTCGGCGCGCTCGTCGGAATGGTGCTTGGCGTCCTCGGCGTTCTTGGCCGGGGCATTGCCATCGATATGAAGGGGCCGCGCCGCCCGCCCACGAGGCCGATGGATTCCGCACGGCGCTCGCCGGCCCAGGCCCGCTTGCACGAACTGCTGCGGACCTCGCCGTCGCCTGCGGCTGTTCGCGCGCCGGCCCACGC
>JBQCHN010000291.1:0-11703 GCA_051954615.1 Mesorhizobium sp.
GAAGACTACGAGGTCGACGAGAAGCAGAAGACCGCGATCTTCACCGAGGACGGCACCGAGAAGGTGGAGAACATGCTGCGCGGCGCCGGCCTGCTCAAGGGCGAGTCGCTCTACGACGTCGAGAACGTCGCCATGGTCCACCACGTCAACAATGCGCTCAAGGCGCATCGCCTGTTCCAGAAAGACAAGGACTACATCGTCCGCAACGGCGAGATCGTCATCATCGACGAATTCACCGGTCGCATGATGCCCGGCCGCCGCTATTCGGAAGGCCTGCACCAGGCGCTGGAGGCGAAGGAGCACGTGGCGATCCAGCCGGAAAACCAGACGCTGGCCTCCGTCACCTTCCAGAACTACTTCCGGATGTACAAGAAGCTGGCCGGCATGACCGGCACGGCGCTGACCGAGGCGGAGGAATTCGGCAACATTTACGGCCTGGAAGTCACCGACATCCCGACCAACCTGCCGGTCCAGCGCATCGATGAGGACGACGAGGTCTACCGCACGGTCGAGGAAAAGTACCGCGCCATCATCCAGGAAATCCGCGACACCCACGCCAAGGGCCAGCCGGTTCTGGTCGGCACCACCTCGATCGAAAAGTCCGAGCTGCTAGCCGAACTGCTCAAGAAGGAAGGCATCAAGGGCTTCCAGGTGCTCAACGCCCGCCATCACGAGCAGGAAGCCTCCATCGTCGCCCAGGCCGGCGTGCCGGGCGCCATCACCATCGCCACCAACATGGCCGGCCGCGGCACCGACATCCAGCTCGGCGGCAATGCCGACATGCGCATCGAGCAGGAGCTGGCCGACATGCCGGCCGGCCCCGAGCGCGAGGCGCGCGAGAAGGCCATCCGCGAGGACGTGGCGAAGCTGAAGGAAAAGGCGCTCGCCGCCGGCGGCCTTTACGTGCTGGCCACCGAGCGCCACGAAAGCCGCCGCATCGACAACCAGTTGCGCGGTCGCTCCGGTCGCCAGGGCGACCCCGGCCGCTCCAAGTTCTACCTGTCGCTTCAGGACGACCTGATGCGCATCTTAGGCTCCGAGCGCATGGACGGCATGCTGACCAAGCTCGGCCTGAAGGAGAACGAGGCCATCATCCACCCCTGGATCAACAAGGCGCTGGAGAAGGCGCAGACCAAGGTCGAGGCGCGCAACTTCGACATCCGCAAGAACCTCCTGAAATACGACGACGTCTCCAACGACCAGCGCAAGGTGGTGTTCGAGCAGCGTATCGAGCTGATGGACGGCGAGAACCTGTCGGAGACGGTCGCCGGCATGCGCAACGACGTCATCGACGAGATGGTCGCCAAGGCGATTCCGGAAAACGCCTATGCCGAGCAATGGGACGCCGCCGGCCTGAAGGCGGAGGTGCAGCAGTACCTCAACCTCGACCTGCCGATCGAGGAGTGGGTGAAGGAGGAGGGCATCGCCGAGGACAACATCCTCGAGCGCATCACCGCCGCCGCCGATGCCGCCGCCGCCGATCGTGCCGGCCGTTTCGGCCCCGACGTCACGGCCTATGTCGAGCGCTCCATCGTGCTGCAGACGCTCGACGCCCTGTGGCGCGAGCACATCGTCAACCTCGACCACCTGCGCTCGGTGGTCGGCTTCCGCGGCTATGCCCAGCGCGACCCGCTGCAGGAATACAAGCAGGAAGCCTTCGAGCTCTTCCAGGCGATGCTCGGCAACATGCGTCAGGCGGTGACGGCTCAGCTGATGCGCGTCGAGCTGGTGCGTCAGGCCGCCGAAGCGCCGCCGCCGGAAGCGCCGCAGGCGATCGGGCAGCACATCGACCCCGTCACCGGCGAGGACGACTTCAACGAGGGCGGTGCCCTGCTTGCCGTGCTGGAGAACACCCGCACCGTGCCGGCGGAGGAACGCGACCCGGCCAACCCCGCCACCTGGGGCAAGGTCGGCCGCAACGAATCCTGCCCCTGCGGTTCGGGCAAGAAATACAAGCACTGCCACGGCGCCTTCGCCTGAGGCGGAGCCCCTCGCCTGAATCCGTTGAGCCGGCCGCTCGGGCCGGCTCCGCTCAGGCCGGTTGCGGCATGGCCGGCTTCACCCGCGGGAAGGCCAGCGCCATGCCGGCCGCGCCCAGCCCGACCAGCGCCGAGCCGATGAACAGCCACGAATAGCTGGCATAGGCGTCGTAGATCATGCCGCCGGCCAACGGGCCGAAGGACATGCCGAGCGCCGACAGCATCGTCGCCGCGCCGAACACCGTGCCCATGATGCGCAGGCCAAAGTATTCGCGCGCCAATACCGCATAGAGCGGCATGATGCCGCCATAGGTGGCGCCGAAGATCACCGCCAACCCGTAGAACTGCCCGAGCCCGCCGGCCAGCAGATAGGCCGGGATCACCGCCGCCTGGATCAGCAGGCCGGCGACCAGCACCGGCTTGGCGCCCAGCCTGTCGCCGGCGACGCCGAACAGGATGCGGCCGCCCAGCCCTGCCAACCCTTCGACGCTGTAGATGGTGACCGCCGCCATCGGCGCCACGCCGCACAGCATGGCGTAGCTGACCATATGGAAGATCGGCCCCGAATGCGCCGCGCAACAGGCGAAAAAGGTGAGCCCTAGTATCAGGAACTGCGGCGAGCGTAGCGCCTGCCAGACCGTCATGTCCGGTTCGCCGGCGATTTCGCCGCCGGCCGGCGCATCCCCTGTGGGCTGCGGCGGCTGGCGCACGAGCAGCGCGGTCGGCAACAGCAGCACCCAGGCTCCGATACCGATGACCAGCATGGCCGTGCGCCAGTCATAGGCGGTGATCAGCCAGCGCGCGAAGGGCGAGATCGTCATCGGCGCAACCCCCATGCCGGCCGAGACGAGCGAGACGGCAAGGCTGCGCTGGCGGTCGAACCAGGCGGTCGTAAGCGCGATCATCGGCGCGAAGAAGGTCGATGCCGCTATGCCCACCAGCACGCCGTAGCCGAGCTGGAAGGCCAGCAGCGAGCGCGCCTGGCTGGCCAGCACCAGCGCCAGCCCCAGAAGCACCGCGCCGGTCAGCACCACGATGCGGGCGCCGAACCGGTCGGTCATCGCGCCCCATACGAAGCCGCTCACCCCCATGACGAGGAAGTTCAGCGTCATGGCACTGGAGATGCCGGCACGCGACCATTGCGTATCGACGGCGATCGGCTCGAGGAAGATGGCCAGCGAAAACATCGCGCCGATGGCCACGCAGCCCATCAGGGCGCCGGCGGCGACGATCATCCAGCGGTAGGAATGCGTCATTCTCGTTCCTCCCGGATACGACGCATCGCAGACGAAATGAAAGCGCGCGCGGTCCGTTTATGCAAGGACGACGCGACGCGGCACGATCCGACAGGATTGAAAAAAGAGGCCGACTCCTTCCTGCCACGACCTGCCATCAGGCCGCGACAGGCAGAAGGCCCGCATCAGCCACCGGGGGCGGCGGTATCGGCGGCCGGCGTGCCGTTGTCCAGCATCTCGCCGTAGAAGCCGACGCCGCCCCAGACGGCGAAGGCGAGCAACAGAGCCGCGACAAGCACGATCAGTACATGCCAGCCCCAGCGCCCCTGACGGGCTTCGTTGTGTGGAATGATCTTGACCATGGTCGTCTCCTTGGAGCGCCGTGTGCCGCAGGGCACAAGGAATCCAACGCATTGTTCCTGCATTGGAACGCGGCGCGTTCAGGGAGGCTAACGACGGGTCACCGCGAAGGTTCCAGCCTTCGGACGCGTCAAATGCCGGCCCCGGGATCCGGGTCGTCCGGCTCGGATTTGACGTTTTCGCGGTAGATGGCGTAGGCGAGCATCGCCGCAGCCGGACCGAGGATCAGTCCGAGCCCGCCCTTGCCGCGCGCGAGGGCCGGCAACAGCGCCAGCGCCGCGGTGAGGCCGACTGCGGTCATGTCGGCCTTGCGGCGCCGTTCCCGCTGCCTGGCGCGCGACCCGGCCGACACCCTGAAGACCAGCAGGATCAGCCCCGCGACGACCAGAAAGCCGACGCCGAACCCGGCTGCGGCTTCGATCGAGCCATAGCGTAGCGCCGTCCAGATATAGAGGGCGCCGACGAGAAAGCCGGCGCCGACAAGTGCCGCCGCCCCTGCGAGCAGATAGACGATTGCGGCGAGCTTCGCCCGCTTCAATGCCGCGGCCGTCTCGCCTGAGGCGAGACCCGCGAGCAGCGATGCCAGTGTTCCCATGGCGGCGCCCGGCTAGAGCATGTTGCAGCCAAGTGGAAACACTTGGCGTCGCACACATGCGGCAAAATCAAATAGATAGACCATGACGTCGTCCGAAAACCGTTTCACACTTTTCGGCATCATGGTCTAGCGGCGCGACAGAAGCGCGAACAGGAAGCCGACGCCGGCCGCGATCGCCAGCGACGTCACCGGCTTTTCGCGCACGCTCGCCAAAACCTGTTCCTCCAGGTCGCGCGCATTGGTCTTGAGGCTGTCCATCGCCGCCTCGCCCTGCACGCGCAACTGCTCGACACCCTCGGCGGCGGCGCGGCGCGCCGTGCCGTAGCCCTGCTGGCCGGTGGCCGCCATCTGCTTGGCCAGCTTTTCGATGTCGGCCCTGAGCTGCCGGATATCGGCTTCGAGATCGGCCGTGGCGTTGTCGCCGGCGGTGGTCTGGTTGACGGTCTTTGCGGTCGCCATTCTGGTGCTCCTGTGTTTGGTCATTGCAAACGTCCGGTACGGTCCATTGTTCCGGCCAGCGTTCGGCTTGCCGGAAACGGTCGCCTCATACCAGCGGTCGGCGCTCGTCGCCGAGCCCCTCCCAATGCGCCAGTTCCTTCAATCCGTCGACATCGAGCACCTCGCAGCCGCCGTCACGCCAGCGCGCCAGACCGCGTGCCGCCAGCTTGCGGATCGTCTTGTTGGTGTGGACCAGCGACAGGCCGAGCGTGTCGGCGACATGCTGCTGGGTGATCGGGATGGTGACTGGCTTGCGCGCGATCAGGCCGACGCCGTCCGCGCGCGCGCATATGAAAGCGATGAGATAGGCACAGCGCTCCAGTGCCGAACGGCGGCCAACACTGAGCAGGTTCTCGTCCAGCATCCGTTCCTCGCGCGAGGCAAGCCATGTGATGTCATAGGCCAGTTCGGGATAGTTGCGATAGAGATCGTGCAGTTCGCCGCGCTCGAACACGCAAAGCAGCATCGGCGACAGCGCTTCGACCGAGTGCTGCATCTCGCCCATGACGCTTCCCTGCAGGCCGATCAGATCGCCAGGCATGGTGTAGTTGAGGATCTGCCGCCGGCCGTCCGACAACAGCTTGTAGCGAAACGCCCAGCCCGACAGCACCGTATAGAGATGCGCGCTGTGACTGCCCTCGACCAGAACCGTCGCGCCGCGCTCCACCGCCAGCTCGCCCTTCTTGAAATGGCTGACATAGGCGAGTTCCTTGGCCGTGAACTCGCGGAAGACCGGCAACGGCCGCAGCGGGCAGTTTTCGCAAGGATATCGACGCGTGGAAAAGGAACGGCCGTTCTGACCTGACATTCAGACCCCCTCAATGCCGGACAGCAACGCCCCAGCGTCGATCGGGTTCCGCCGCTCACGCGCAGATGTCGCCTCGCATGTCTTTTTTAAATGACAAGATCATCCTCAACGCTCATGACTCGCCGGCTTTTCTGAACGCGATTCTGCGGTTTGCCGAGGCTCAACGAATGTCTGATTTGCTCGACGGCCTGCGCGTGCTCCTGCTCGAGGACGAACCCTTGATCGCCATGGATGTGGAGCAGTTGTGCCTGGACAACGGCGCGGCGGAGGTCATCATCGTGCGGGCGCTGGAGGAGATCGACCCGCAGGCGGTCATCTCCTCGATCGACGTCGCTATCGTCGACCTCTTGCTAGGGGGCATCCCGACACTCGACTTCGCCCGTCGGCTGCAACAGGCGGGCACGCCGTTCGTCTTCGCTTCGGGCCATTCGGATGCCGACGAAATCCACGTCTCGTTTCCCGAAATCGCCTTCGTCGCCAAGCCCTATGCCGGCGCCGACCTGATGAACGCCGTCGCCGCGGCCTGCGGCCGCCTGTCGCCGGCCTGAACGCGGATCAGGCGGCCGGCTTGCCCATCACCTGGGTGGAGATGGCGTCGGGACCGTACTCGTCCTCGCCGGTGATCTGCAGGATTTCCTGCAGCTTGGCGCGGGCACGCGAGACGCGGCTCTTGATGGTGCCGACGGCGCAGCCGCAGATCTCGGCCGCTTCCTCATAAGAAAAACCGGACGCACCGATCAGGATGATCGCCTCGCGCTGGTCTTCCGGCAACTGCTCCAGCGCGCCGCGGAAATCCTCCAGGTCGAGCTGGCCGTGCTGGGCCGGATGGACGGCGAGCTTGGCTGTCATGATGCCGTCGCTGTCCTGCACCTCGCGGCCACGCTTGCGCATCTGCGAATAGAACTCGTTGCGCAAGATGGTGAACAGCCAGGCCTTGAGGTTGGTACCGGGCTGGAAGGAGGCGTGCTTGTCCCATGCCTTGACCAGCGTTTCCTGGACGAGGTCGTCTGCCTTGTCGGCGTTCTGTGCCAGCGACAGCGCGAACGCGCGCAAGGACGGGATCGAACCGAGCAGATCGGTCTTGAAGCCCTGCGAAACGGCCATGCGTCAGTCCTTCTTGGAGGCAGGTTTTGCCTGCTCCAGCTGCGCCAGCAGCTGGGCGAAGCGATCCGGCACGTCCTCGGAAACCAGGTCGTCGTAATATTGTCGGAGTTTGCGGCCGATTTCAGAGTTCGGCCCGAGCAGGTCGCCGGAACCCTTCCGACGCTGTCGCGCGTCAGCCGTGGAGGTCTTCATCATGTCCTTCATATTTTCCCCGTCCCCACCGCCGTCGAACACCATACGTCAAGGCGAGCGGCACCCTTGTCTGGTCACCCCGATTGGAGCCGAAAACGCATGTTGCGGAAAATCGTTCCCTTGCCGCGGAACTTTTTTCACCGGCTGACGTTTTTAGCTTCGGGCCTTGCACCGTGGGGGTTTGCAATCCGCCTGATCCGATCCTAAGCACGTCATCTGAGGGAGACGTTCATCATGAGCTTGTCCGCAACCATCGCTCCGCACCTGCCGTTCCTGCGCCGTTTCTCACGCGCCGTTTCGGGCTCGCAGGAAAGCGGCGATGCCCTGGTGGCCGCGATGCTGGAAGCGATCATCGCCGACGTCGACATCTTCCCCAAGGCGTCCAGCGATCGTATCGCGCTCTACAAGGTTTTCGCCAGGCTGTTCACCTCCGTCGCCATCCGCGTGCCGCAGGAGGAAGCCCAGTCGGCATGGGAGCAACGCGCCGCCGCCAACCTCAACGCGCTGGCGCCGCTGCCGCGCCAGGCTTTCCTGCTGGTCGCGGTCGAAGGTTTCAGCGCAGCGGAAGCCGCCGAGATCCTCGACATCGACGAAGATGCCTTCTCCGACCTGCTGGGCGAAGCCTCGAACGAGATTTCGCGCCAGGTCGCGACCGATATCCTCATCATCGAGGACGAGCCGCTGATCGCCATGGACATCGAGGAGATGGTGGAAAGCCTCGGCCATCGCGTCGTCGGCACCGCACGCACCCATGCCGAGGCGGTCACCCTGTTCGGCCGCACGCACCCGCACATGGTGCTGGCCGACATCCAGCTCGCCGACGGCAGCTCGGGCATCGAAGCCGTCAACGAGATCCTGTCCTCGACTTCGGTGCCGGTGATCTTCATCACCGCTTTCCCTGAACGGCTGCTGACGGGCGAGCGTCCGGAACCGGCCTTCCTCGTCACCAAGCCGTTCAATCCCGATATGGTCAAGGCGCTCATCAGTCAGGCGCTGTTCTTCGACCGGCAGGCCAAGGCCGCCGCCTGAGGCGGCGCTTTTCGCACAATCATGGAACAAACGGCGATGGCCGGCGTTTTCAGCCATCGCTTGAAGGAGATGGACAATGCTCTACTGGGCGCTGGTGTTTCTTGTCGTGGCCATCATTGCCGGCGCGCTCGGATTTGGCGGCATAGCCGGGGCCTCGGCCGGGCTGGCCAAGATCCTGTTCTTCATCTTCCTGGCGTTCCTCGTGCTCTCCCTGCTGGCCGCGCTCTTCAGGCGAGCGTGAATTGACCAGCCGTTCCATACTGGAAGCCGCCCCCCTCAATCGGTTTCCAGTCGCCGCCGGGTTGCGGTCCTCACCGGACAGCAGCCCGGCGGAACCCTTTCGTCACACTTTTCACCGATCATCGCCGGCCTGATGGAACCTAATCCAGCATATGCCGTTGCAACTGCCTGGAGGGGACGGGCACATGAGTTTCGGGTCTACCCCAAAAGGGCAGGGTTCCTATAGCGACGAGACGATAGGTCTGCCGACTGACGAGAAAGACGGACAGCTCGGCCGGGCACTGATGCACGCCCTGCGCAATGCGGGCGTCGCCGTGCTCTACCAGGATCGCGACCTGAAGATCGTATGGGGCCGCAACATGCGCGCGCCCTGGATGGCCGGCGCCGGCGAGTCCGCCGAAAATCTGCTGCCGGCCGTTCAGACCGAACGCCTCGACACCGCCCGCCGCAATGTCGTCGCCACCGGCAAGCCGGAGCGTTTCGAGATCGGCCTGCCGGCTGAAGACGGCATGCGCTGGTTCGAGATCTGGGTCGATCCCGACCTCGACGACAGCGGCGCCGTGCAGGGCATCGTCACCACCAAGGTCGAGACCACCGAGCAGAAGCGGCGCGAGCAGACGCTGCGCACCCTGCTGCGCGAGGTCAGCCACCGGTCCAAGAACCTGCTTGCCATCATCCAGGGCATCGCCTCCCAGACCGGACGCTATTCCGACGGGATAGCCGATTTCCTGACGCGCTTCCGCGGCCGCCTGCAGTCGCTCGCCTCCTCCCAGGATCTGGTGACCTCGTCGAACTGGCGCGGCGCGCGGCTGCGCGAACTGGTGGCCGGCCAGGTCGGCCGTTACGGCCCAGACCCGGTGAACAGCCTGCGCTTCGAGGGCGCCAACCCGTTCCTCAACCCGAACGCCGCCCTCCATATCGGCCTTGCCATGCACGAGCTTGCCGTCAACTCCGTCAGCTACGGCGCGCTCTCCAGGCCGGACGGCTTCGTCGAGGTCGTTGCCGGGCTTGAGGGCGAGCCGGACGACCTTTCGCTGTCGCTGGCATGGCACGAACGGATCGCGCCGCACAAGGAGCCGAAGAACGGCAAGCGCTTCGGTTCGGTGGCGCTGGAGCGGGTCGTGCCGACCTCGCTCAACGGCGCTGCCAAGCTGGAGATCGGCAGCGACCGTCTGGACTACAGCCTTACCGTGCCGCACGGCAATTTCGAGATCGACTGAAGCCGGGAAACGCCTCCGGACTCGGACGCCGACGATCCGCCGGGCGACGCGCGATTAACCTTCCATTCACCATAACGGCGCATGGTTTTCCGGCGGCAACCGCCGATCCGCCGGGAAGCTCGATATGGTCACCGATATGTACAGGCTCGAACGCGCCGCCCGGCTGGCCATGGGGCCGATCCAGGACGCCGCGCCGGAAATCCTGCCGCCCCAGCCGGCGTTCCGCATGACCCAGCACTTTGCCGTCCTCGCCGCGGCAGCGGTGGCGCTGGCGGCTGCGACAGCCCTGCTGGTTCTCTAGATCAGGCTTGCGCCCCTGTCTGCCAGCCGCCCGCGACGGGGCAGCGCGAGCGGGTTCAAGGCTGTGCGGAAAGACTGCGGATCAGCGCGTCGGCACCGGATGCTCGCCGCGATAGTCGTAGAAGCCGCGGCCCGCCTTGCGGCCGAGCCAGCCGGCCTCGACATACTTCACCAGCAGCGGGCACGGTCGGTACTTCGAGTCCGACAGGCCGTCATGCAGCACCTGCATGATCGACAGGCAGGTGTCGAGGCCGATGAAGTCGGCCAGCTGCAGCGGTCCCATCGGATGGTTGGCGCCGAGCTTCATCGCCGTGTCGATCGCCTCGACGCTGCCGACGCCCTCATAGAGCGTGTAGATCGCCTCGTTGATCATCGGCAGAAGGATGCGGTTGACGATGAAGGCCGGGAAATCCTCCGACACGGTGGCGGTCTTTTCCAGCCGTGCGACATAGCCCTTTGACGCCTCGAAGGTGCGGTCGTCGGTGGCGATGCCGCGCACCAGCTCGACGAGCTTCATCACCGGCACCGGATTCATGAAATGGATGCCGATGAACCGCTCGGGACGGTCCGTGGTGGACGCCAGCCGCGTGATCGAAATCGAGGAGGTGTTGGTCGCGAGGATCGCTTCCGGGTTGAGCAAGGGGCAGAGTTGCGCGAAGATTTTGCGCTTGACGGCCTCGTCCTCGGTGGCCGCCTCGATGACCAGATCCGCGCCGGCAAGCCCCGCCATGTCGGGCGCTGCCGAAATGCGCGCCATGGCGTCCTTGCGCACCTGCTCCTCCAGCTTGCCGGAGGCGACCTGGCGGGCCATGTTGCCGCTGATGGTGGCGATGCCCGTCTCGATGCGCTCGGCGCCAACGTCGTAGATCAGAACCTTGTAGCCCGCGAGCGCCGACACATGGGCGATGCCGCCGCCCATCTGACCCGCGCCGACGATACCGATGGTTTCGATCTTGCTCATGATGGCATCCCGTTGCCCGCTTTTTGTGCAGCGCAAAATTAAAAGGGCGGGGCGACTTCGTCTACCCCGCCCTTGCAATTTAATATCGGATCGGAACCGCCGTCAAAGCGCCTTCTGGAGTTCCGGCAGGACTTGGAAGAGGTCGCCGACGATGCCGTAGTCGGCAACCTGGAAGATGGGGGCTTCCTCGTCCTTGTTGATGGCGACGATGACCTTGCTGTCCTTCATGCCGGCGAGGTGCTGGATGGCGCCGGAGATGCCGCAGGCGATGTAGAGGTCGGGCGCCACCACCTTGCCGGTCTGGCCGACCTGCCAATCGTTGGGTGCATAGCCCGCATCGACCGCCGCGCGGGAGGCGCCGACCGCCGCGCCGAGCTTGTCGGCGACCGGCAGGATGACTTCCTGGAACTTTTCCGCCGAACCGAGCGCGCGTCCGCCCGAGATGATGATCTTCGCGGAGGTCAGCTCCGGCCGGTCGCTTTCCGACAGCCGATTCTCGATGAAGGTGGAAAGGCCGGGATTCGCCGCCGGCTGGACGGTCTCCACCGAAGCCGAGCCGCCCTCGGGGGCTGCCTGGAAGGCGGCCGTGCGCACGGTGATGACCTTCTTGGCGTCGCCCGACTGCACGGTCTGGATGGCGTTGCCGGCATAGATCGGCCGCTTGAACGTATCGGGCGACACCACCTCGATGATCTCCGACACCTGCATCACGTCGAGCAGCGCGGCAATGCGCGGCATGACGTTCTTGCCCATGGTGGTGGCCGGCGCGATGACCGTATCGTAGTTTCCGGCGAGCGACACGACGAGCGCCGCCAGCGGCTCGGCGAGACGTTCGGCCAACTCATCGCTTTCGGCCAGCAGCACCTTCCTGACGCCCTTCAGCTTGGCGGCCTGATCGGCGGCTGGTTTGGCACCCTTGCCGGCGACCAATACGTCGACATCCGAACCGATCTTCAACGCCGCCGAAAGCGCCTTTGCCGTCTGGTCCGAGAGGTGGTCGTTGCCATGTTCGGCGATCAAAAGAATGGCCATCTTTGATTTCCCTGACTTTCGTCTTCGAGGCTCCCTGAATTCCGGTCAGGCCGAGCCGAAAACGGTTGGTTTCGAGAGCCGGAGCGGAGCGTACTTCCGTACGTGAGCACCGGAAGCGGAGAAACCGGCCGTTTGCAGGCCGGCCGCATC
>JBQCHN010000292.1:0-2615 GCA_051954615.1 Mesorhizobium sp.
TCCGAATTCGATCCCGACGAACTCGATCGCGAGCAGAACGTCATCCTGCAGGAGATCGGCGCCGCGCACGACACCCCCGACGACATCGTCTTCGACCGGTTCACGGAAACCGCGTTCCGCCACCAGACCCTCGGCCGCTCAATCCTCGGCACGCCGGAAACGGTAAAATCCTTCACCTCCAAGCAACTTCACGACTTCATGGAGCGCCAATACGGCGCCGAGCGCATGGTGGTAGTTGCCGCCGGTGACATTCGCCACGACGACTTCGTGCGCGAGGTGGAAAAGCGGCTGGGCGGCTTCCGCACCAAGGCCGATGCCACGGCACCGCAATATGCGCAATATGTCGGCGGCGACTTCCGCGAGAACCGCGACCTGATGGATGCGCAGATCGTGCTCGGCTTCGAAGGCCGCGCCTATCATGTGCGCGACTTCTACGCGAGCCAGGTCCTGTCGATGATCCTCGGCGGCGGCATGTCATCCCGTCTGTTCCAGGAAGTGCGCGAAAAGCGCGGCCTGTGCTATTCGGTCTATGCCTTCCACTGGGGCTTTTCCGACACCGGCATCTTTGGCGTCCATGCCGCCACCGGTCAGGCCGATCTCGCCGACCTTGTGCCCGTCATCATTCGCGAACTGGCTCGGGCCGGACAGGACATCCAGCAGGACGAACTCGACCGCGCCCGCGCGCAATACCGTGCCGGCCTCATCATGTCGGGCGAAAGCCCGGCCAGCCGCGCCTCGCAGATCGCCCGCCAACTCCTTCTGTTCGGCCGTCCGGTCCCGAAGGAAGAGCTTATGGAACGCTTGTCGGCGCTGACGACCGACCGGCTGACCGACCTGTCCTCGCGCCTGTTCTCGACCAAGCCGACGCTGACGGCTGTCGGACCGGTGGGCGCGCTGGTTCCGTACGAGGCGGTTCTCGATGCCCTGCCCGGTACCGAGCCTGCCGCGCGCAGGCTCGCCGTCTGATCCAGCGGCGAACCGATGTTCGCCCTCCCCTTCCTTCGCCGTGACCTGCCGGCGCTGAAAGGCGAGAAAGTGCTGCTGCGCCTGCCGCTGACCGGCGACTACAACGAGTGGGCCAAGCTGCGCGGCGAAAGCCGCAGCTTCCTGGAACGCTGGGAGCCCCGCTGGACGCCCGACGAACTCGACCGCTCGGCATGGCGCCACCGCATCGGCCGCTACCGCGAAGACCATGCGCAGGGCACGGCGATCGCCTTCTTCATCGTGGAGAAGGAACACGGCCGGCTGGCCGGCGGCATCACCATCGGCAATATCCGTCACGGCGTCGCCCAGAGCGGCCATCTCGGCTACTGGATGGGCGAGCGTTACGCCGGGCTCGGACTGATGACCGACGCCGTCAACGTGCTCACCCGCTTCGCTTTCGATACGCTCCGGTTGCACCGGATCGAGGCTGCCTGTATCCCTGACAATGCGCGCTCGATCCGCGTGCTTGAAAAAGCCGGATTCACGCGCGAAGGACTTCTGCGATCCTACCTCAGGATCAACGGTATCTGGCAGGACCACTATCTTTATGCCCGGATCGAGGACGATCCTGCGGGCAATCGAACGAAGGGCTGATTTTTGAGGATTTCGATGCGATTTCAGGCGCTGATCGCAGTCGTCGTCGCGACGGTGACGATGCTGTGCGCCATGGCCTCCGCCTTCGCCATCGAGCCGATCAAGATCGCCCGCGACGACGTCGCGCTCGACCTGTCGCGCGCCGTCGAGATCTACCGCAACCAGGGCGACAATTTCCAGGTTTCCACCGCCCCCGGCGCCGACGGCATCGTGCGACGCATCGAGGTAGAAGCCAACGACGCGCGCTCCACCGGCGACTGGGCGGTATTCGCGCTCTCCAACTCGACCGACCAGCAGCTCGACCGGCTGATCGTCGCGCCGCATTTCAGGCTGGTCAATTCGGGCATCTTCTGGCCCGACCTCGGGTCGACCCGCATAGCCGCCATCACGCCCTCCGAAGGCTTCGCGCTCGACCGGCAGACCAGCCCCGACGCCGACGTGTTCCGGGTAACGCTGAACCCCGGCACAGTCGTCACGTTCATCGCCGAGCTTGCCTCACCCAAGCTTCCGCAGGTCTACCTGTGGGAGCCGGAAGCCTACAAGGACTCGGTCAACTCCTACACGCTCTACCGCGGCATCGTCATCGGCATCGCCGGCCTGCTTGCGCTGTTCATGACCATCCTGTTCGTGGTCAAGGGAACGTCGATGTTTCCCGCCACGGCGGCGCTCGCCTGGGCGGTGCTGGCCTATATCTGCGTCGATTTCGGCTTCCTCAACAAGATCATAGAGGTGTCGCCCGGCAACGAGCAGATGTGGCGGGCAGGAACGGAGGTGGCGCTCGCAGCGACCCTTGTGGTGTTCCTTTTCGCCTATCTGAACCTCAACCGCTGGCACGGGCATTTCAGCTACGGCGCCCTGGCGTGGATCCTCGGGCTGGTGCTGATCGCCGGCGTCGCCGTCGTGGACCCGGCGGTGGCATCCGGCGTCGCGCGCCTGTCTTTTGCCGCCACCGCCATAAGCGGCATCGGCCTCATCGCGCTTCTGGGCATACGCGGCTACGACCGCGCCATCATGCTGATCCCCAGCTGGGTCATGGT
>JBQCHN010000293.1:0-13455 GCA_051954615.1 Mesorhizobium sp.
GAGTCGGCCAAGCGCGACATGATCTTCGTGCCGCTGCGTTCCGGCCGCACGCTGCATCATGACGTGGAAGGCCGCTGGGGCGCCGGCAAGGTGCTGCTGCGCGCCGCCAAGCCCGGTACCGGCATCATCGCCGGTGGCCCGATGCGCGCCGTCTTCGAGACGCTCGGCATGCACGACGTCGTCGCCAAGTCGATGGGCTCGTCGAACCCCTACAACATGGTTCGCGCCACCTTCGACGCGCTCAAGAGCCAGATGCATCCCAAGGATGTGGCTGCTGCGCGCGGCATCAAGTATTCGACCCTTCAGGCCCGCCGCGGCACCGCCGTTGCGGCCGAAGAATAGTCGCTAGCTTAAAGGACCACGAAAATGGCCAAGAAAGCTGCCAAGACCATCACTGTCGAGCAGATCGGCTCGCCGATCCGCCGGCCGAAGGAACAGCGTGCCACGCTGGTCGGCCTCGGCCTGAACAAGATGCACAAGCGGCGCACGCTGGAGGACACGCCTTCGGTGCGCGGCATGATCGCCGCCGTTTCGCACCTCGTCCGCGTCGTCGACGAGGCCTGATAGGCGCGCAGGAGAAAGACCATGAAACTCAACGATCTGCGTGACAACGAAGGCGCGACCCATTCCAAGAAGCGTCTCGGCCGTGGCATCGGCTCGGGCTCCGGCAAGACCGGCGGTCGCGGCGTCAAGGGCCAGAAGTCCCGCTCCGGCGTCGCCATCAACGGCTTCGAGGGTGGCCAGATGCCGCTCTATCGCCGCCTGCCGAAGCGCGGCTTCAACAACATCTTCGCGAAGCACTTCGTGACGGTGTCGCTGGCCCGCATCCAGGCCGCGATCGACGCCAAGAAGCTCGACGCCAAGGAGACGGTCAATGCCGAGGCGCTGGTCAAGGCCGGTGTCATCCGTCGCGTAAAGGACGGCGTTCGCATCCTTTCCGACGGTGAACTGAAGGCCAAGGTCGCCTTCGACGTTGCCGGTGCCTCCAAGGCCGCTCTCGAAAAGATCGAGAAGGCCGGCGGCTCCGTCAAGCTGCCCGAGAAGGCGGCCGCCGAGTAAGCGCCGGGGGTAGGGCGCCTGGGCGCCCCGATCCGTCCCGTGAACGAGCGGCCGCGTCAGTGCGGCCGCTTGCATATTCGGGACTGCGAGCTTATCTCGGTTTCGCGCGTCGCCTGATCGGGCGCCTTTGCAGCGAGACCTAGAGCAATTCCAGGACAAGCGGGAACCGGTTTTCCGCCCGGAATTGCGAGAAAACAAAAGCGAGCGTTTCCGCGCTTCGAAGGAAGCGGAGATGCCCCGGCGGAGAATCAGGCATGGCTTCGGCTGCTGAACAACTTGCTTCCAATCTGAATTTCGCCACCTTCGCCAAGGCCGAGGAACTCAAGAAGCGCATCTGGTTCACGCTCGGCGCGATGCTGGTCTACCGGCTCGGCACCTATATCCCGCTGCCGGGCATCAATCCGGAAGCCTTCGCCCAGGCATTCAAGCAGCAGAGCGGCGGCGTGCTGGGCATGTTCAACATGTTCGCCGGCGGCGCCGTCGAGCGCATGGCGATCTTCGCGCTGGGCGTCATGCCCTACATTTCCGCCTCCATCATCATGCAGCTGATGACGTCGGTCATTCCCTCGCTCGAAGCCTTGAAGAAGGAAGGCGAGCAGGGCCGCAAGATCATCAACCAGTACACCCGCTACGGCACCGTGCTGCTCGCGATCGTCCAGTCCTACGGCATTGCGGTGGGCCTGCAGAGCGGCAACAACATGGTCATCCATCCCGGCCTGTTCTTCCAGCTTTCCACGGTCATCAGCCTGACCGGCGGCACCATGTTCCTGATGTGGCTGGGCGAGCAGGTCACTGCCCGCGGCATCGGCAACGGCGTGTCCTTGATCATCATGGCCGGCATCATCGCCGGCATGCCGCGCGCGCTCGGCGCGACGCTGGAGATGGGCCGCACCGGCTCGTTGTCGACCGGCCTGATCCTGGCCATCATCGTGCTCGCCATCGTTGTGATCGCGCTCATCGTCTTCTTCGAGCGCGCCCAGCGCCGGCTGCTGATCCAGTATCCGAAGCGCCAGGTCGGCAATCGCATGTTTCAGGGCGACACCTCGCACCTGCCGCTGAAGCTCAACACCTCGGGCGTCATCCCGCCGATCTTCGCGTCCTCCCTGCTGCTCCTGCCGGCGACGTTGGCCGGCTTCTCCAACACCACCAACATGCCGGGCTGGGCGAACACGATCTTGGCCGCGCTCGGCCATGGCCAGCCGCTCTACATGCTCTTCTACGGCGGCATGATCGCCTTCTTCACCTTCTTCTACACGGCCATCGTGTTCAATCCGAAGGAGACGGCCGACCAGCTCAAGAAGCATTCCGGCTTCATTCCCGGCTATCGCCCGGGCGAGCGCACGGCCGACTACATCGACTACGTGCTCACCCGCATCACGGTCATCGGCGCCATCTACCTGGTCGCCGTCTGTCTGCTGCCCGAATACCTGATCGCCGCAACTGGGATACCGTTCTACCTTGGTGGCACTTCGCTTCTGATCGTCGTCAGTGTAACGCTCGATACGGTCGCGCAGATCCAGGGGCACCTGATCGCGCACCAGTACGAAGGTCTGATCAAGAAGTCGAAGTTGCGCGGGGGTAAGAGAGGCAGATGAGGTTGATATTGCTTGGCCCGCCGGGAGCGGGCAAGGGGACGCAGGCACAGCGCATCGTCGAGAGAAACGGCGTGCCGCAACTCTCCACCGGAGACATGCTGCGCGCGGCGGTGAAGAACGGCACCGAGGTGGGCAAGCGCGCCAAGGCGGTGATGGATGCCGGCGAACTGGTGTCTGACGCCATCGTCAACGCCATCGTCGCCGAGCGGATCGACGAGCCCGATTGCGCCAACGGCTTCATTCTCGACGGCTATCCGCGCACGCTGCCGCAGGCCGATGCGGTGGAAGCGATGCTGGCCGAACGCGGCCAGAAACTCGACGCGGTCGTCGAACTGGTCGTCGACGACAAGGCGCTCGTCGGCCGCATCGTCAAGCGGGCGAAGGACGCCGAGGCGGCCGGGCAGCCGGTGCGCAAGGACGACAATCCGGAGGTGTTCGAGGAACGCCTGCGCGAATACTACAAGAAGACCGCCCCGCTCATCGGCTACTACTACGCCAAGGGCAGCCTGAAGAGCGTCGACGGCATGGCCGACATCGATGCGGTTACCCGTCAGATCGAAGGCGTTCTCGCCGGCGCCTGACCTGAAAATCGAAGACTGCCCTTGACGGGGAGGCCGCCGTGGCGTATGGCGGCCCGTCTCCCGATCAGGCACGAGGCTTGCTTGTCCGCACGGACGAGGCAAGACGGCTTTGAACTGGAACTCCCGCAAGGGCCGGGCTCCACCGGACGCGGGACATCTTGAAGCGCCAGCCTTGCTGGCCCATATGGAGAAGAGAGAAAATGGCCCGTATAGCCGGCGTCAACATCCCGACCAACAAGCGCGTCGTCATCGCGCTCCAGTACATCCACGGCATCGGCAAGAAGTTTGCCCAGGAGATCGTCGACAAGGTCGGCATCCCCGCCGAGCGCCGCGTCAACCAGCTCACCGACGCCGAGGTGCTCGCCATCCGCGAGACCATTGACCGCGACTACCAGGTCGAAGGCGACCTGCGCCGCGAAGTCTCGATGAACATCAAGCGGCTGATGGATCTGGGCAGCTACCGCGGCCTGCGTCACCGCCGCTCGCTGCCGGTCCGCGGCCAGCGCACGCACACCAACGCCCGCACCCGCAAGGGTCCGGCGAAGGCGATCGCGGGCAAGAAGAAGTAATTTAGGGGAATAAGGGAATAGGGGAGTAAGGCAAATAGGTTTGGGTTCGTCCTATTCCCATATTGCCTTATTCCCTTACTCCCCTCTCTCCCAGGTGTAGCCGCTGGAACTACGGCGGCGTAGAGATCGACTGAAAGGAAAGACATGGCCAAGGAAGCCACCCGCGTTCGCCGCCGCGAACGCAAGAACATTTCGTCGGGCGTCGCCCACGTCAATTCGACCTTCAACAACACCATGATCACCATTTCCGACGCGCAGGGCAATGCGATTGCCTGGTCGTCGGCCGGTGCGCAGGGTTTCAAGGGTTCGCGCAAGTCGACCCCGTTCGCCGCCCAGATGGCAGCCGAGGATTGCGCCAAGAAGGCGCAGGAGCACGGCATGCGCACCCTCGAGGTCGAGGTCTGCGGTCCGGGTTCGGGTCGTGAATCGGCGCTGCGCGCGCTGCAGGCGGCCGGTTTCATGATCACCTCGATCCGCGACGTGACGCCGATCCCGCACAACGGCTGCCGCCCGCGCAAGAAGCGGCGCGTCTAACAAGAATAAAGGTCCGTATCGGCGCCCGCGAACAACGGGCGCCTTTGCGGTTTCCAGGTCGCCCGCCACGATTGGATGGTGGCGGGGAAACGGAAGGAAGGCAACATGATCCAGAAAAACTGGCAGGACCTGATCAAGCCGAACAAGATCGAGTTCTCCTCCAAGAACAAGACGCTGACCACGCTGGTCGCCGAGCCGCTCGAGCGTGGCTTTGGCCTGACGCTCGGCAACGCGCTGCGGCGCGTGCTTCTGTCGTCGCTGCGCGGCGCCGCCGTCACCGCCGTCCAGATCGACGGCGTGCTGCACGAGTTCTCCTCCATCGCAGGCGTGCGTGAGGACGTCACCGACATCGTCCTCAACATCAAGGAAATCGCCATCAAGATGGAAGGCGACGGCCCCAAGCGCATGGTCGTGCGCAAGCAGGGTCCGGGCGCCGTCACCGCCGGCGACATCCAGACCGTGGGCGACGTCGAGATCCTCAACCCCGACCACGTCATCTGCACGCTGGACGAGGGCGCGGAAATCCGCATGGAGTTCACCGTCGACACCGGCAAGGGTTACGTGCCGGCCGAGCGCAACCGCGCCGAGGACGCGCCGATCGGCCTGATCCCGGTCGACTCGCTCTATTCGCCGGTCAAGAAGGTCTCCTACAAGGTCGAGAACACCCGCCACGGCGAGGAACTCGACAAGGACAAGCTGACCATGTCGATCGAGACCGACGGTTCGATCTCGGGCGAGGATGCGGTGGCTTTCGCCGCCCGCATCCTGCAGGACCAGCTCGGCCTGTTCGTCAACTTCGAGGAGCCGCACAAGGAAGTCGCCACCGAGGCCGTCACCGAGCTCGCCTTCAACCCGGCGCTGCTCAAGAAGGTGGACGAGCTGGAGCTGTCGGTCCGTTCGGCCAACTGCCTGAAGAACGACAACATCGTCTACATCGGCGACCTGATCCAGAAGACCGAGGCGGAGATGCTGCGCACCCCGAACTTCGGCCGCAAGTCGCTGAACGAGATCAAGGAAGTGCTCGCGGCAATGGGCCTGCACCTCGGCATGGAAGTGCCGGACTGGCCACCGGAGAACATCGAAGACCTCGCCAAGCGTTACGAAGACCAGTACTGAACCTGAATAGAACATGGTGCCGAGGACCGGTTCGCCGGTCCGACGGCCATGTGGAAAACCATCAGAGGCCGTGGCCTCTTGAACAATTGAAGAAGGAAAAGACCCATGCGCCACGGTTTCCAGGGCCGCCGCTTCTCCCGCAGCCAGAGCCATCGCAAGGCGATGTTCGCCAATCTCGCCGTCTCGCTGATCGAGCATGAGCAGATCGTCACCACGCTGCCGAAGGCGAAGGACCTGCGTCCCATCGTCGAGAAGCTGGTGACGCTCGGCAAGCGCGGCGACCTGCACGCCCGCCGCCAGGTGATCGCCCAGATCGGCAACGAGGGAGTCGTCAAGCGCCTGTTCGACACCATCGCACCGCGTTATGCGGAGCGTCATGGCGGCTATCTGCGCATCATGAAGGCGGGCTTCCGCCAGGGCGACAACGCCCCGATGGCCGTCATCGAGTTCGTCGACCGCGACACCTCGGCCAAGGGTGCAGCCGATCGTGCCCGCCTTGAGGCGGAAGGGACCGAGGAAGAAGCCGCAGCCTGATAGGCGCGGTCTTTCGCAGAACGGATTTAGGGGCCTTCGGGTCCCTTTTTCGTTGCACCGATGCCGGCTGTGCATCGTCATGGCCCTTTAATCGCATCGTCATCGCACGGTCATGCGTTTGGAACAGAAGGGGAGAGCAAAGAGCGATCCCCAACCCGTTCGAAGGACGATCCGAGATGACCAGATATTCGCGCCATTCCCTGCTGGCGACGGTTGCCGCCGCGACCTTACTCGCCTCCGGCGCCAGCCAGGCGCAGGATGCCGCCGACGCTTATCTGCAGCGCGCCGCCAAGGGCGACATCACCCAGCCCGGCGGTGCCCGCCGGCTTAACGGCGACGCCACTGCCGCCTTGCAGGCCATGATCAACGACGGTGAGGTGAAGAACGTCATCCTGTTCATCGGCGACGGCATGGGCGATTCCGAGATCACCGTGGCGCGCAACTATGCCGAAGGCGCCGGCGGCTTCTTCAAGGGCATCGACGCATTGCCGATCACCGGCCAGTACACCCACTATGCGCTCGACAAGGAAACCGCCAAGCCGAGCTACGTCACCGATTCGGCCGCTTCCGGCACCGCTTGGGCGACCGGCGTGAAGACCTATAATGGCGCCATCGGCGTCGACGTCCACGGCAAGCCGCACAAGACGCTGATCGAGCTTGCCAAGGCGGCGGGCCTTGCCACCGGCGACATCTCCACCGCCGAGCTTCAGGACGCCACGCCGGCCGTGCTGCTCGCCCATGTCGCGCAGCGCAAGTGCTACGGCCCGGAAGCTACCGCCGAGAAGTGCCCGGCCGACGCGCTGGAGAAAGGCGGCCTCGGCTCGATCTCCGAACAGCTCCTGAACACCCGCGCCGACGTGGTTCTGGGTGGCGGCGCCAAGAGCTTCGGCGAGGTCGCCAGGGCCGGTGACTGGAAGGACAAGACGCTGCTCGACCAGGCCAAGGAGCGCGGCTTTGCCGTCGTGACGAATGCGGGCGAACTGGCCGCCGTCACCGTCGCCAATCAGGACAAGCCGGTGCTCGGCCTGTTTTCGGAAGGCAATATGCCGGTGCGCTGGAAGGGGCCGAAGGCTGCTCACTACGGCAACATCGACCAGCCGGCCATAACCTGCGAGCCCAACGCCGAGCGCGCCGCCTCGGTGCCGACGCTGGCGGCGATGACCACCAAGGCGATCGAGCTCCTGAAGACCAACGAGAAGGGCTTCTTCCTGCAGGTCGAGGGCGCCTCCATCGACAAGCAGGACCACGCGGCCAATCCCTGCGGCCAAATCGGCGAGACGGTCGATCTCGATGAGGCCGTGCAGGTCGGCCTCGACTTCGCCAGGGCCGACGGCAAGACGCTGATCATCGTCACGGCCGACCACGCCCATGCCAGCCAGATCATCCCGAACGGGGTGAAGGCGCCCGGTCTCACCCAGGCGCTCAACACCAAGGACGGCACGGTAATGACGGTCACCTACGGCAATTCCGAGGAAGCGGACGACCAGGAACACACCGGCGCGCAGCTCCGCGTCGCCGCCTTCGGTCCGCGTGCCGCCAACTTCGCGGGGCTGACCGACCAGACGGACATGTTCTACACCATCTCCGATGCGCTGAAGCTCCAGCCCGAGCAGCGCGCCGACGCGCAGTAAGCCGGTTTCACAAGGCGTCGGCCTATCCGGCCGATGCTTCCTTTGCGAGGCCGCACAGAGATTGCTCTGTGCGGCCTTTCATTTTGCACAATCGTCGCGACAATGGCGCCCGACCGTTGGAGGATTCGTTCATGCGCGCCAGAAGGCCGATGCTCTATCTCGCCTGTGCCCTGATGGCGGCTTTTGCCGCGCTGACGGTCGGCCGCGCGGTGGCTGAGGACAAGAACAACGAACCTGGCCTGACCGAGGTACTGACCGACCTGCTGCACGGCGCCGAAGGCGACGATGCCACCGCCGGTCCCGACCGCCGCGTGCCCTTCGGACGCGAGGAGATGCAGCTTTCCTTCGCTCCGCTGGTCAAGCAGACGGCGCCGGCCGTGGTCAACGTCTATGCCTCGCAGACCGCCAAGGTCGTTTCGCCCTTCCAAGGCGACCCCTTCTTCGAGCAGTTCTTCGGCCGTTCGCAGCCGCGCGCCCAATCGTCGCTGGGCTCCGGCGTGCTGGTCGACCCGAGCGGCATCATCGTCACCAATTTCCACGTCATCAAGGGCGCCGACGAGGTCAAGGTCGCAACCTCCGACGGCCGCGAATTCGCCTCCAAGATTCTCCTGAAGGACGAGACTCTCGACCTCGCCGTGCTCAAGATCGAATCGGACAAGCCGTTCCCGACGGTGCCGATAGGCGATTCCGACGCGCTCCAGGTCGGTGACCTGGTGCTGGCGATCGGCAACCCGTTCGGCGTCGGCCAGACGACCACCAGCGGTATCGTCTCGGCGCTGGCGCGCACCCATATCGGCATTTCCGATTCAGGCTTCTTCATCCAGACCGACGCCGCCATCAATCCCGGCAATTCCGGTGGCGCCCTCATCAACATGGCGGGCCAGCTGATCGGCATCAACACCGCCATCTTCAGCCGCAGCGGCGGTTCCATCGGCATTGGCTTCGCCATTCCCTCCAACATGGTGCACGCCTTCGTGGAGGCGGCGAAAGCCGGCCGCGACTTCTTCGAGCGGCCCTATATCGGCGCCACCTTCGATCTCGTGACCCCGCAGATCGCCGAATCGCTCGGCATGGACAAGCCGTATGGCGCGCTGGTTTCGGCGGTCGAGCCGAACGGTCCTTCGCAGAAAGCGGGCCTGAAACCGGGCGATGTCGTGCTGACCTTCAACGGCACCGCGCTGGAGAATGTCGACGCGCTCGGCTACCGGCTGGCGACGCAGCCGATCGGCGCCACCGCGCAACTGGGCATCCTCACCAAGGGCGAGCAGAAGACGGTCGACATTGTGCTGGAGCGCGCGCCCGAGGGGGCTGCCTCCACGCAGGTGGTGTTGCGCGGCCGCAGTCCCTTCGCCGGCGCCAAAGTGGCGCTTCTGTCGCCCAGGCTTGCCCAGCGCCTCGGCATGAACGCCGATTTGAAGGGCGTCACCGTCGTCGATGTCGATCCCAATTCCCCGGCCGCCGATTTCGGTTTCCAGCCGGGCGACATCGTGCGCGAGGTCAACGGGGCGACCATCGACAGCGCCCAGAAGCTGGAACAGGCCGTGGCGCAGAACACCCGTTGGTGGCGCTTCACCGTCGAGCGCAACGGCCAGCTCCTGCGCCAGGTGCTGCGCTACTGATCGGCCTGTGGGCTCTCTCGGCCGGCGCTGGTTCTCGACGCCGGCCGCGCCTATATTCGCGCCATCATGGCCGACCTTTTCAACACCGACGAACCTAAGGCGCCGCCGCCCGGCCAGCCGCTGGCCGACCGCATGCGGCCGAAGACGCTTGCCGAGGTGGTCGGTCAGGAGCAACTGACCGGGCCGGACGGCGCGCTGACACGCCTGATCGTCTCGGGCTCGCTCGGATCGATGATCTTCTGGGGGCCGCCCGGCACCGGCAAGACTACCGTGGCGCGGCTCTTGGCTGGCGAGACGAAGCTCGCCTTCGAGCAGATCTCGGCGATCTTCACCGGCGTCGCCGACCTGAAGAAGGTGTTCGAGGCGGCCCGCCTGCGCCGCGCCAACGGCCGACAGACCTTGCTGTTCGTCGACGAGATCCATCGCTTCAACCGCGCCCAGCAGGACAGTTTCCTGCCCGTCATGGAAGACGGCACCGTCATTCTGGTGGGCGCCACGACAGAGAACCCGTCCTTCGAGCTGAATGCCGCGCTTCTGTCGCGGGCGCGGGTTCTGGTCTTCCATTCGCTCGGCGAGGACAGCATCGAGAAGCTTCTGACGCGCGCCGAGGCCATGCAGGGCAGCGCCCTGCCGCTGGACGCCGAGGCGAGGGCGGTGCTTGCGCGCATGGCCGACGGCGACGGCCGCGCCTCGCTCACGCTGGCGGAAGAAGTGTGGCGCGCCGCCAAGCCCGGCGAGGTGTTCGACGCCGAGGGCCTGCAACGCATCGTCCAGCGCCGCGCGCCGATCTACGACAAGGGGCAGGACGGCCACTACAACCTGATCTCGGCCCTGCATAAATCCGTGCGCGGCTCCGATCCGGATGCCGCGCTCTACTATCTTTGCCGCATGTTCGACGCCGGCGAGGACCCGCTCTATCTCGGCCGCCGGCTGGTGCGCATGGCGGTGGAGGATATCGGCTTGGCCGACCCGCAGGCGCTGGTCGTCGCCAACGCCGCCAAGGACGCCTACGACTATCTCGGCTCGCCGGAGGGCGAGCTGGCATTCGCGCAGGCTTGCGTCTATCTGGCGACCGCGCCGAAGTCGAACGCGGTCTACACGGCTTTCAAGGCGGCGACCCGCGCGGCCAAGGAACATGGCTCGCTGCTGCCGCCCAAGCACATCCTCAACGCGCCGACCAAGCTGATGAAGGAAGAGGACTACGGCTCCGGCTATCGCTACGATCACGACGAGCCGGACGCCTTCTCGGGCCAGGATTATTTCCCCGAGAAGATGGGCCGCCAGACCTTCTACGATCCACCCGAGCGCGGCTTCGAGCGCGATATCCGCAAGCGGCTCGACTATTGGGCAAAGCTGCGCCGCGAGCGGCAGGACTGACGCTGGTCCGCTCCGCAAGACTGCCCGAAAACTTGAAACAGCTTCAAACCGGGTTGCCCGAGTAGCCCCTTGCGCTCGGCATGCCGCCCGGGCGACAGACTACAGGTCGGGAGGATAGCCGGATATCGCGTGGCCAGAGGGCAGGGCGTTACGGCTATCGGGGATAGGCAGCCATTGTGGCGACCGGGAGGAACAATGCTCGATAAATTTTTCAGATTGTCGGAAAACGGCACCACCGTGCGCACCGAACTGGTGGCCGGCCTGACCACTTTCCTGACCATGTCCTATATCATCTTCGTCAACCCGGACATCCTGTCCTCGACGGGTATGGACCGCGACGCCGTCTTCGTCGCCACCTGCGTGGCCGCGGCCATCGGCTCGGCCGTCATGGGCATGGTCGCCAACTGGCCGATCGGCATGGCGCCGGGCATGGGCCTGAACGCCTTCTTCGCCTTCACCGTCGTCGCCGCCATGGGCTTTTCCTGGCAGCAGGCGCTGGGCGCGGTCTTCATCTCCGGCGTGATCTTCCTGCTGCTCACCGTCACCGGCGCGCGCTCGTGGCTGATCCGCGGCATCCCGCAATCGCTGCGCAGTGCGATTGCCGTGGGTATCGGCCTGTTCCTCGCCATCATCGCGCTGAAGAACGCCGGCATCGTCGTCGCCAATCCGGCCACGCTGGTCGGTCTCGGCGATCTCGGCAACACCGGCACGCTGCTTGCCATCTTCGGCTTCTTCGTCATCGCCGCGCTCGACGCACTGAAGGTCAGGGGAGCGATCCTGATCGGCATCCTGATCGTCACGCTGGCCTCGATGGCGCTGGGCGTCAGCGAGTTCCACGGCATCGTTTCGGCGCCGCCGAGCCTGGCGCCGACCTTCCTGCAACTCGATATTATGGGCGCGCTGCATGCCGGCTTCCTGCACGTCATCCTGGTCTTCGTGCTGGTCGAGGTGTTCGACGCCACCGGCACGCTGATCGGCGTCTCCAAGCGCGCCGGCCTGATCGAGGAGGGCAAGAAGAGCAATCTCGGCCGCGCCCTGCTGGCCGATTCGACGGCCATCACCGTCGGCTCGCTGCTCGGCACCTCCAGCACCACGGCCTACGTCGAAAGCGCCTCGGGCGTCCAGGCCGGCGGCCGCACGGGCCTCACCGCGCTGACCATCGCGGTGCTGTTCCTGGCTGCGCTGTTCATCTCGCCGCTGGCCGGCTCCGTGCCGGGCTACGCCACGGCCCCGGCGCTGCTCTACGTCGCCGGCCTGATGTTGCACGAACTGGTGGAGATCGACTGGACCGACGTCACCGAGGCGACACCGGCGGCGCTGACGGCCATCATCATGCCGTTCACCTATTCCATCGCCAACGGCTTGGCCTTCGGCTTCATCAGCTACGTCATCCTCAAGGCCGCCACCGGCAAATGGCGCGTCATCCACGCCGCGACCTGGATCGTGGCGGCGCTGTTCGTCGTCCGCTACGCCATGCTGTCGGAATAAAGCATGTCTCCCGAAAGTGGGAACCGGTTTCGGGATAAAGACATGCGCAAAAATAAGAACCTGAAGCGCGTCAAGCGAATCTGAAAGATCGCGACGCGCTTCAGGCGCGCAGCGATCCCGACACTTCCCTGTGCATGGCCGATGTTCTAGACATCGGCCATGCTGAATCTCGGGCTGGTGATCGTCGGCGGGGGAATAGGGGCGGGTATCCGCCACCTCCTCAACATGGGCGCCATGCGCCTCTTCGGCTCCGGCTATCCCTGGGGCACGATGGTTATCAACATCACCGGCTCCTTCGTCATGGGCGCCTTCATCGAATTGCTGGCGCGACGCGCCGGCGCTTCCAACGAGTTGCGTCTGTTCGTCGCCACCGGCATCCTCGGCGGCTACACCACCTTCTCCTCCTTCTCGCTCGATTTCGCCGCGCTGTGGGAACGTGGCGCGCTCGGGCCAGCATTGGCCTATGTGCTGGTTTCGGTCGTCGGCGGCATCCTCGCTCTGTTCGCCGCCTTCTGGCTCGTCAGAAATCTCGTCTGAAGCCCTTGCCGCCGCTGAAAAGGCACGGCAGATAGCCGGTCATGGCAGGCGTCGAACAAATTACCGTTGAAGCCGGCGAGGCGGGCATGCGTCTCGACCGCTGGTTCAAGACCCATTATCCAGGCCTGGGCTTCGGCCATCTGCAGAAATTGCTACGGTCTGGACAGGTGCGCGTCGACGGCGGCCGCGCCAAGACCGACACGCGTGTCGAGCCGGGGCAGGTGATCCGCATCCCGCCGCTGGACGTCGACAAGAAGGGCGACGCCAACCTCACCGGCCACTCCATCCGCAACCAGGACGATGCCGACGTGCTGGCCAAGATGCTGCTGCACGAGGACGACAAAGTGTTCGTCTTCAACAAGCCGGCGGGATTGGCCGTGCAGGGCGGCTCGGGCGTGACGCGTAACGTCGACGACATGCTGGAAGCCTGGCGCAACAAGAAGGGCGAGAAGCCGCGACTCGTCCACCGCCTCGACCGCGACACGTCGGGCGTGCTGGTGGTGGCGCGCACGCGCCTCGCCGCCATGAAGCTTGCGGAAGCTTTCCGCGCCCGCGAGACGAAGAAGACCTACTGGGCGCTGGTCAAAGGTGTGCCGCCGAAGCGCGAGGACAAGATCTCGACCTGGCTGGTCAAGGAGCAGACGCCGGACGGTGACCGCATGCGCGTCGCCAAGCACGGCGAGAAGGGCGCCGATCACGCCGTTTCCTTCTACCGTGTCATCGAGCAGGCGGCGCGCGCCCTGACCTGGCTTGAGATGGAGCCCTATACGGGCCGCACCCACCAGCTGCGTGTCCATGCCGCCCATATCGGCTGC
>JBQCHN010000294.1:0-7614 GCA_051954615.1 Mesorhizobium sp.
CGGTACTTCCGGCGCGAAAGGCAGGAAAGCGACGGCGCGTTCCGGCACATGGCTGGCCACGGCGACCGGCCGGCGCATAACGGCGCGGCCGAGGCGCGCACCGACGCGGTCGACGAATTCGGACAGGGTCTCGCCGGTGTCGGCGGCCTGCTCGCCAAGGTCGACCTGTCCCGGCGGCAGGGTACCGGCGGTCAGGACCGAAAGCCTGACGAGATCGAATCCGAAGCCGGCATCGAGGTTTTCGCCGAGCGCGTCGAGCCGTTCATGGAAAAGCCTGGCGATCCGGTCCGGCGCGCGTGTCGGGGAGGACAGGCCGAGCGGCAGGCGGGCGACCGCGCCGTCGACCCGGAACAGCAGGAGTTGCAGGGCGAGCGCGCCGGCGTCGCGCTGCTCCAGGCTTGACCGCAAGGATTGCGCCAGGATGAGGACGATGCGTTCGACATCCTCGATCGCCATGATCGGCTCCGCCAGCCGGCGCTCGGCCGAAAGCTCCGGCACGGCCAGGCGCGGCGACAGCGCTTCCTCGATATGGCCGAGCGCCTGGTCAAGCCGCAGGATGAGCGCCTTGCCGAAGCGTCGCGCCAGCGGTGCGCGGGGCGCGGCCTTGACGGCGCCCACCGTGCGCAGGCCGACGCCGGCGAGCGCGGCGCAGGTGTCCGACTCCAGCCTGAGCGCCGCCGGCGGCAGCGGAGCCAGCCATTCGGCCTCCATGCCGCCGGGCACCGTGGCGTTGCCGTGGAAGCGGGCGACGGCCCAGGCCGTGCCGGCTGTCGAGGCTATGGCCGCGCGGGCGTCGAAACCCTGCTCGCGGAAGCGCCGCAGCATGTCCTCAAGCAGCGCCTGTTCGCCGCCGAACAGGTGACAGCAGCCGGAAATATCGAGGAACAGGCCGTCGGCGCCGTCGAGCGCCACCAGCGGCGTGTAACGGTCGCACCAGTCGGCCAGCGCCTCCAGCAGGCGGCGGTCGGCTTCCTGGTCGGCCTCGACGACGTCGATGCCGGGGTGCATGGCGCGCGCGTCGGCCAGGCCCATGTTGCGCCTGAGATGAAGCGCCTCGGCGCGGCGGTCGAGCGCGGTCAGGCGCTGCGCGTTCCTGTCGCTATGGCTGACGACCAGCGGCGGGAAAGCGGAGCATGCCGTATGCCATGCGTGGCCGAGCCGCTGCCGCCATATCCGCTCCGTGGCGAGATAGGGGAACCAGAGCGACAGGATCCTGCATTCCGTCTTCGTTGAGGGCCGGGCGGTGTTCGAAACTGAGGTCATCGGGGTTCCATTCCAGGACGAGGCGCGTCGGCGGCGCCAGCCGGTTCTTGGCGAGCGTGACAGTGAAGGCCGGCGGCCCGACCGAGCCGGCGAGGGGGTGGCCGAGAATGCGGCGGGGCGCCGCCGGCGCAGGCGCTACGACGAAACGAAGCGGCGCCGCCGTCGGTCCGGCTTGTGCCGAATGCCGCAGCAGGAAGAACGGCCGGCCGGCGAGGGCGGCGCGGCGGTGCAGGCGGCGCGTCGCATCGAGGTCGAGCCGCTGCGGGTTGCCGGGTAGTTCGAGGACGACCGCCGCCAGCGACTTCAGCGCGGCCGCCTCTTCCGCGATCCACAGTGCGTCCACCGGCTTTTGCGCCTCGGCGAAGAGCAGGGACCCTGCCGCGATGCCGAAAAGCCCGGCAATCCCGTGCAGATGAGGAAGGCCCGCCTCGGCGAACATGTCGCCAGTGCCGATCCACAGAAGCGGGCGGCTTGCGCCGGCCTGCTTCATGAGCAGGGCGGCCAGCGCCAGCACGAAGCCGGCGCCGGCGCCGGCATCGCGCACCTGCCGGCCGTGCACCTCGGTCAGCGCAGCCTTGGGCATGCCGCCGCCGAGCGCGGCGTCCAGCGTCGGTACGCCGGTTGCCAGCCTGTCGGCCGCGCCGAGCACCCGGCCGCTGCCGCGCACCACCACCGCATCGTCGCCGGGAGAGGCTAGCCGTTCCGCCAACCTCCCTTCGATCCTCGCGATTTCCCGGCGCAGGGCAAAAACAGTGTCCCGCGCCACGGCAGGCGTTGCCATGGCGGTCAGTTCCGTCCGATATGTTCCTGTTATGTTCTTATGGATTCCAGAGAGCGGAACGAGAGTCAAGCGGAGTCCGAAAAGAATTTATTCCTCGCCGAAGGGGAGCATCCGACCAGTCCTGCCACGCTCATTTGCCGAGCGCGGTGCAAAAGCCTATATGCCGCGGGACTGAAGGACACAGAATGGCCCGCATCTACAAGACCCGCACCTGGCATGGCGAACTGTCGCCGTCGCTGGAGGAAATGGAATTCCTGGCGCTGGAGGCCTATGCGCATCTGCCGGAGGAGTTTCGCACGCTGACCGGCGAGATCGTCATCCAGGTGACGGAATTCCCGACCGACGAGATCATGGACGACCTGTCGCTGGAGACGCCGTTCGACCTGCTCGGCCTGTTCGAGGGGCGCGGCATCGCCGAGCGCTGGAACCCGGCCACCGGCGAGGGGCCGAACCGCATCACGCTCTACCGCCGCGCCATCCTCGACTACTGGGCCGAGAACGAGGAGACGCTGGGCGACATCGTCACCCATGTTCTGATCCACGAGATCGGCCACCATTTCGGCCTGTCGGACGACGACATGGAGCGGATCGAGGAAGCGGCGGAATAGGCTCCGGCATTCTTCACCGCCGCCATCCTCGGGCAGGTTTCGACCGGAACAGATGCTCTGACTGCGAAGATCTGACCTCGCAGCCGCCGAAATCAAACCTGAGCCAGAAGCACCTCGGCCAGAGCCTCGGGTTTCAGCCGCGCTACGTTGTGGCCGCAGTCGAAGGCAATGGTCGTCCAGTCCGGTTCATCGCTCAAGCGCTGGTAGAGGTCACGGAATGGGCTGCCTTCCCATCCATGGGCGCCGACGAAGACCTTGCGCGGGACTTCACGCCAACGTCCGGTGAGGTCGATGGATTGCAGGAACGTCCCCATCGGCTGGGGACGACATCGAGGATCCATGTTCGGAGGCGGCATGCAGTTCAGCCCGTCTGCCTTTGCGCCATCGATGAACATTTCCCGAAATCGAGGCGTCGTCAGCGACCAGACGGAGCCCCCGGATTCGGGCACATAAGCATCGACATAGACCAATGTCCGGATTTTCGACGGGTCGGCATCGGCCGCGCCGCTGACGACCATGCCGCCGTATGATTGCCCGACAATGACGAGATCGTCGTGCTGCGACGCCACGAGGCGAACGACCTCCTCGATGTGGGCATCGAGATTGGTCGTCGATGCAGGAACGTCGCCGAGCCCGGACAGGGTGACCGGCAGGGGCCTGTGCCCATGTGCGGTCAGAATATCCGAAACCTGCTCGTAGACCCAGCCGCCCTGCCAGCCTCCCGCTATCAGGATGAAGGTAGCCATGGATTCTGCCCTTGGATCGTTTCACCGTTTCACGGAAACGGCGCAACGATCTCCCTCTTCGTTTTGTGCGACGCCAGACGATTCCGTCTGGCCGCAAAATGCTCCAGGAAAACACGGGGCGGATTAGCACAGCAATCCTGACACCGCTCTGTCAGGACGTGTCGGTGAGCAACGGTCGCAACTCCTGAAGTGGGTCGCGATCATGGTCGTCGCGGTCGGTCCCGAGTCCGGGTAAGGGGAACGCTTCCATGCCCGGCAGACGCCGGCTTGCAGCCCTACCAGTCGCTGAGCTTGGTTTCGCCGGGCTTGTACTCCTGGCCGTCGACGTCCTTCACCACCGCCTGGCCGCAGCGCATCACCTTTTCCTTCTTGTCGTAGGCGTAGGTGGGCGAGCCGTAGAGGTGCCAGCCCTTGTTCAGGGCCACTGTTACCTTGTGGCAGAACTTGGCGTCGTCGACTTCGGTGAGGAAACGATAGAGGCGCATGGCTTGATCCTGTTCAGGGTCGGCTGGGTCGTATCCGGGGGCGATCATGCGCCGATGGCGGCCGCTTTCGCCAGCAGTTTTTCGGCCTGCGCCAAATGCAGGCGCTCGACCATTTTTCCGTCCAGACCGATGACGCCCTTGCCGGCGTTCTCCGGCTTAGCAAAGGCGTCACGGATGGCGCGGGCGTCGGCCAGTGCCGTCTCGGAGGGCGCGAAGGCGGCGTTGGCGGGGCCGATCTGCGAAGGGTGGATGACGGTCTTGCCGTCGAAGCCCATGGCCGCGCCTTCAGCGCACTCGCGGGCAAGGCCGTCCGCATCGCGAAAATCGTTGTAGACGCCGTCGAGAAGGTCGAGTCCGCCGGCTTTGGCGGCGAGCACGAGCTGCATCAGCCACGGTGCCAGGTAGCGGCGGTCGAAAACGCCGGTCTCCTTGGCGAGATCGTTCGTTCCGGCAACGAAACAAGCCAGGCGGGAGGCGGGATCGCGGCCAAGCTCGGCGATGGCGCCGATGTTGAGAAGTGCCTTCGGCGTCTCGATCATCGCCCACAGCTTCACCGCGTCGGGCGCGGCCGCCTCGTCCAGAACGTCGCCGGCTTCGAGAATATCGCGGGCGGTGTCGACCTTGGGCAGCAGGATGGCATCGGGCGCGCAGGCAAGTGCTGCGGCGAGGTCGTCGGCGCCCCATTCGCTCGACAGCGCGTTGATGCGGACCACCCGCTCGGCACGCCCGGCGGGTACGGCGAAGATAGCGGCGAGCTTGGCGCGGGCCGCCTGCTTGTCGGCGGGCGCCACGGCGTCCTCAAGGTCGAAGATGACGACGTCGGCGTCGAGGCTCTGTGCCTTGGCCAGCGCCTTGTCGTTGGAAACCGGGATATAGAGGGCCGAGCGGCGCGGCCGGTAGGGGGTCTGGTCTGTCATCTGGTCTTCTTGCCTTTGAAGTCTGGCTCTTGCAAGAGAGCGACGCGCAGGCAGTGAAGCGGCGATCTTTTCGCAAACGGATATGCGGCCATGGCAAAATACGACATCGTGATCATCGGCGGGGCGATCGTCGGCGCCTCGACAGCCTATTTCCTGCGCAAGGAAGGCTTTTCCGGCTCCATCGCGCTGATCGAGCGCGATCCGCAGTTCACCCATTCGGCGACGACGCTGTCGGCCGCCTCGATCCGCCAGCAGTTCTCCATCCCCGAAAATATCCGCCTGTCGCAGTTCACGCTTGGCCTGTTCCGGCGGCTGAAGGAGGAATTCGGCGCCGATGCCGATATCGGCTTCCGCGAGGGCGGCTACCTGATCCTCGCCGGCGCGGAAGGCCTGCCGATCCTTGAGGCCAACCACCGCGCGCAGATTGCCGAAGGCGCCGACATCGTGCTGGAGGATGCGGCGGCACTGACGCGGCGCTTTTCCTGGCTGTCGGGCGAAGACATCGCCGCCGGCGCCTACGGCTTGAGCGGCGAAGGCTGGTTCGACGCGCACGCCTATCTCCACCTGTTCCGCAAGGCGCTCAGGACGATGAACGTCGATCTGGTCACCGCTTCCGTCACCGGCATCAAGCGCGAGGGCAACCGCGTCACCGCCGTCACGCTGGACAATGGCGAGACATTGGAAGCCGGCACCATCGTCAACGCCGCCGGACCGAACGCCGGCAAGGTGGCGGCGCTGGCCGGCATCGCGCTGCCGGTCGAGCCGCGCAAGCGCACGGTCTTCGTCTTCGAATCGCGCGACCGCTTCGACGATATGCCGCTGACCGTCGATCCGGGCGGCGTCTGGTGGCGGCCGGAAGGCTCGGTCTACATCACCGGCGGTGCCGAGGTCGAGGACGGCGAGCAGGCCGCCGACCCGGCCGACTTCGAGCCGGAATGGGGCCTGTTCGAGAACGAGATCTGGCCGGTGCTGGCGACGCGCGTGCCCGCCTTCGAGGCGATCAAGATGACGCGCGCCTGGGCCGGACACTACGACTACAACACGCTCGACCAGAACGCGGTGATCGGCCCGCACCCTGAGGTGCCAAACTTCCTGTTCGCCAACGGCTTTTCCGGCCACGGGTTGCAACAGGCGCCGGCGGTCGGCAAGGCGCTGGCCGAGCTCGTCATCCACGGCGGCTATCGCAGCATCGACTGCTCTGCCTTCGGCTACGAGCGGGTGGCCGAAGGGCGGGCGTTCCGCGAACTGAACGTCATTTAAGCGCGCCGCAGCGGCCGGCCTTACTGCGTGCGCAGCGCGAAGCGGCCGATCATGCTCTTGTCGGCGATGTCGTAGACGAAGATCGCCCGGCTCCCGTCGGCGAGTTCGGCGTCGATGGCGATGCGGTCGCCGGAAATCGACTGCGAGACGATTTTCGCCCCGACAGGCAGGACGATGTCGCCGCTGGCCGGCTGGCCGGCTGGCGTCGGGATGTCGCTTGCCGGCGCTGACGCCGGCGGCGTCCTGTACGACTTGTAGACAAGGGCGCCGACCACCACCATAAGGGCGAGAAAGATCAGCCCGAGATTGATGCCCATGAAGCGGATGAGCTTGCGGCGCAGCCTGTCGATGCTCGGATCGAGCGGCTTTTCGTCTTCATCGTCGGCGGCGGGCCGGGCCATGGCATATCCAGCGGTTCTTAAAAGATGAGCGCTCATAACGAACGACCGGACGAATTGATAGGGGTGCCGAGGACGCTGACGGCCGACGCCGGCGCGGCCGGCCAGCGGCTCGACCAGTGGCTGGCCGCGCAGCTTGCGCCGGCCCTGTCGCGCAGCCGCGTGCAGGCCTTGATAAAGCAGGGCGCGGTGAGCGTCGGCGGCAAGACCGTCACCGAGACGAAGCACAAGCTCGCTGCCGGCGACGCCGTCACGGTCGAGGTGCCGGAACCGGAGCCGGCCGAGCCGCAGGGCGAGGCCATTCCCCTCGATATCCTCTACGAGGACGACGCGCTGATCGTCGTCAACAAGCCGGCGGGGTTGGTCGTGCACCCGGGCGCCGGCAACTGGACCGGCACGCTGGTCAACGCGCTGATCCATCATTGCGGCGACAGCCTGTCCGGCATCGGCGGGGTGAAGCGCCCTGGCATCGTGCACCGGCTGGACAAGGACACGTCCGGCGTCATGGTGGTGGCCAAGACCGATCACGCGCATCGCGCGCTTTCGGAGGCTTTCGCCGACCACGGCCGCACCGGCGACTTGGCGCGCGCCTATGTCGCGCTCGTGTGGGGCGTTCCCACTCCGGCCGTAGGCACCATCGACGCGCCGCTCGGCCGCGCGGCGGACCGCATCCGGCGCGCCGTGGTGCCCGAGGCGCGCGACGACGCCCGCCATGCCGTCACCCACTACGCGGTCGAGGAACGGTTCGGCGAAGGCCGCAAGGATTTCGCCCCGGCAAGCCTGGTCGAATGCCGGCTGGAGACCGGCCGTACCCACCAGATCCGCGTCCACATGGCCCATATCGGCCATCCGCTGGTCGGCGACCGCGACTATGGCCAGGCCTTCCGCACCAAGGCGAATCGCCTGCCCGAACCGTTGCGCGCCACGGTGCAGGCGTTTCCGCGACAGGCATTGCATGCCCGCCTCCTTGAATTTTCGCATCCCGATACCCATCTGACGTTGAGGTTCGAGGCGCCGCTGCCGGACGACATGGAGGAACTGGTCGGCGCCTTTCGCAATTCCTGAACCCGCCATCAATAAACTTGACTCGCTTTGTTCACTTTGGCGTGACAGATTGTTTCACGTTGAACAAAAGCTGTCTTTTCTGGTTTTGTTC
>JBQCHN010000295.1:0-3536 GCA_051954615.1 Mesorhizobium sp.
TAGGTCTTCCAGCCGGGCTTGAGCATGATCTCCAGCGCGCCTTGCAGCCGGCCGGCCTCGTCGGGCGCGCCGGTGGTGACGAGCCGCACCTTCCCGCCTTCCGACTGGAACCAGGCCGAGGAAGAGGCGGCCGCCGGCAGGCTGGACAGCAGGGTTGCAACCGTTCCGAGGGAGAAAAGAAGGTAGGCTTGCATGGGCTGATTTGACCGGCTCATTGCGGCGAGGCAACCGCTTTCTCAAGCACGGTGGCATCATATTTGCGTGACCCGTGCACCGCCTGCCATTTCAAATCCGCCCAAAGGGCACCTTTCAAGCATGCCGGAAACGCGTTAGGCTTCGGATATGGACCTGCTGCGTCAAAAGAAGGATGCCGCCGAGCGCGGTTTTCTGGATGACCAGTTCCTGATTGCCATGCCGGGCATGAAGGACGAGCGGTTCGCGCGTTCGGTGATCTACGTCTGCGCCCATTCCGACGAGGGAGCGATGGGCCTGATCATCAACCAGACGCAGCAGATGCTGTTTCCCGACCTTCTGGTGCAACTCGGCATCATGAGCGAGCAGGAAGTGATCCGTCTGCCCCGACAGGCGCGCGATTTCGTCGTGCGCAACGGCGGCCCGGTCGACCGCTCGCGCGGTTTCGTCCTGCATTCGGGCGACTACCGGGTGGAGTCTTCCCTGCCTGTCTCGCCCGACGTCTGCCTCACGGCCACCGTCGATATCCTGCGGGCGATTTCCACCGGCCGCGGCCCGCGCCAGGCATTGATGGCGCTCGGCTATGCCGGCTGGGGGGCAGGGCAACTCGAAGGCGAGATCGCCGAGAACGGCTGGCTGACCTGTCCTGCCGATCCCGACCTGTTGTTCGACGCCGACATCGAGCGCAAATACGAGAGGATTCTTGCCTCCATCGGCGTTGATCCCACGCGCCTGAGCGCCGCGGCCGGTCACGCCTGACAGCAGGCGAAACGGATCAGGCGCGCGCTGGCTGGGAGGCGGCGATCTGCTCTTTCAGCAGCCTGGGGACCTGTTCGCCGGCAACCGGCGGCCCGAACATGAAGCTCTGCACGTATTCGCAGCCCATTTGCCTGAGCTCCAGCGCGTCGCTCTGGTCGGATATGCCTTCCGCCACGACCGAGAGCCCGAGTTCATGGGCCATGTTGACCATGGAGCGGATGAGCACGGAGCGCTTCGGCGTGGTGTCGTCGACGAAGCTCTTGTCGATCTTGATGGTGTCGAAGGGAAAGCGCGTCAGATAGGATAGCGAGGAATAGCCGGTGCCGAAGTCGTCGAGCGACAGGCCGATACCGAGTTTCTTGAGTTTGGTCAGCACATGCGCGGCCTGCTCGGGATTGTCCATCACCAGCGATTCGGTGAGTTCGAGCCTGAGGCAGCGCGGCTTGATGTTGGAGCGGGCGATGACGGAGCGGACGTCGCTGACCAGATCGCGTCGGATGAGCTGGCGGCTGGACAGGTTGACCGAGACCGACAGCGGCGTGTCGCCGAACTGCTTCTGCCATAGCGCCAGGTCGTCCGCCGCTTTCTGCATTGCGAACAGGCCGAGCTGCACGATCAGCCCGCAGCTTTCCGCCACCGGGATGAAGTCCGCCGGCGGGATCATGCCGCGCCGTGGATGATCCCAGCGCAGCAGCGCCTCGAAGCCGGCGATGCTGCTGTCCTCCAGCCGCACGATGGGTTGGTAGGCGAGCGTGAATTCGCGCCGCTCGATGGCGCGGCGCAGGTCCGATTCGAATTGCAGCCGGTCGGTTCCGACGGTGCGGAAGGCGGGGCGGAACGGCTCGATGCGGTCGCCGCCGAAGCGTTTGGCCTGGTGCATGGCAAGCTCGGCGTCCTTGACCAGATCTTCCGCCGACGCCTGCTCGGTGGTCCAGGTGATGAGGCCGATCGAGGCGGTCAGCACGATTTCGCGCTTGGCGAAGGTGATCGGCGAACTGATGGCGTGCTTGATGGCGTCGGCCATCGCTGCGATGCGGGCAGGGTCCTGATCCGACAACAGCATCAGCGCGAACTGGTCGCCGGCGAAGCGCGACAGGGAATCCTTCGGCTTGAGCAGCCGGTGCAGGCGGCGTGCCACGGTGAGCAGGATGGTGTCGCCGGCCGAGATGCCCAGCCCGTCGTTGACCTGTTTGAAGCGGTCGATGTCGATGACGAAGACGGTCGGGCGCACCTTCTCCTCGGTGCGGGCGATGGAGATGATCGCCTCCAGCCGGTTCATGAACAGTTCGCGATTCGGCAGGCCGGTCAGGTTGTCGTGCACCGCGTCGTGCAGCAGCCGTTCCTCGGCTTTCTTCTGTTCGGTGACGTCGACCAATGTGCCGACGCAGCGGATCACTTCGCCGTCCGAGCCGATCACCGGCCGGGCGCGCAGCGAGAACCAGTGGTAGTGGCCATCCGCGCCGCGCAGGCGGAAATTCTGTGCCACCCGTCCGCGCCGGTGCTCGAGTACGACGTCGAGCGTCGTGCGGAAAGGATCGCGGTCGTCGGCATGCAGAACCGGCAGCCAATTGCGCGCCGCCCCGCCGAGGCTGTTGGGCGCCAGTCCGAGCTGCAGGGAAATGTCCGGCCGCGTGACGACGCGGTCGCGCAGCACGTCCCAGTCCCACACCGTGTCGCCGGAGCCGGCGACGGCCAGCGCCTGCCGCTCCAGGTCGGAGAACAGGCCCTGATAGAGCGCGCCGCCGGCAAAGGCGTGCTGGATGACAGTGAAGCCGATCAGCAGCGTGATCAGGATCAGCCCGCCGCCAAGCGCCGGCTGGGCGATGTCGTTGTCGAGCATGCCGGTAATCGCCATCCACGAACCAACGAGCCACAAGAGCACCATCACCCAACTCGGGATCAGCATGATGGCGCGGTCGTAGCCGCGTATGCCGAGCATGACGATGAGGCCGAGCCCGGTCATCGCCGTCGCTGCGAAGGAGATGCGGGCGATGCCGGCGGCGATCGGCGGATCGATGATGGCGACGCCCGCGATCAGGGCGAGGCCGAAGATCCACACCAGCGCGCCGTAGCTGAAATGGCCGTGCCAGCGGTTGAGGTTGAGGTAGGCGAAAAGGAAAATGACGAAGGTCGTCGCCAGGCCGACCTCCGCACCGGCTCGCCAGACCTGCTCGCTGCCGGGAGCTATGGCGATGATCTTCGAGAGGAAGCCGAAATCGATGCAGATATAGGCGAGCACCGCCCAGGCGAGCGCCGCTGTGGCGGGAAAGAGCGAGGTTCCCTTGACGACGAAGAGGATGGTCAGGAACAGCGCCAGCAGCCCGGCGATGCCGATGACGATGCCGCGATAGAGCGTGTAGGAATTGACCGTGTCCTTGTAGGATTCCGGGTCCCACAGATAGATCTGCGGCAGCTTCGGCGAGGTCAGTTCGGCGATGAAGGTGACGACCGTGCCGGGGTTGAGCGTCACCCGGAACACGTCGGCGTCCGGGCTTGCCTGCCGGTCGAGCGCGAAGCCCTCGCTGGGCGTGATGGCGGCGATGCGGGTCGAGCCGAGGTCCGGCCAGAAGATGCCGGAATTGACG
>JBQCHN010000296.1:0-7651 GCA_051954615.1 Mesorhizobium sp.
CTCTTGCCGATGGCGCCCTATGCCGACATCGAGAAAATCCGTGCCGATGCCGGTGCCGTCCACATGAAGGCGCTGCCGCCCTCGGTCGCGGCATGGCTGGCGACGGTCGCCCATGTTCGCCACGCCCACACCGACTACGAGACGCTGCTTGAGGAAGGCTATGACCGCGACGCCGCCCGCTTCTTCGTCATCGACCGCATCAACGCGGTGCTCACCTCCTGGCGCGCCACCCGCCTGCTCGATCCGGACGACGAGGACGCATGAGACGGCATGGCTCATAGGATAGCGGCGTCTGCCGCTTGGACCCGCCGCGATAACGGCCCACCTTTGCAGGAAAGACGAACAAAGGGAGAGAGGCATGGATCAGCCCGTCACACCGTCGAGGCCGCTGCCTCGCCTCGTCGAGCGCCACGCCGACCCGCACGCCTATCCCGAGGGCGTCGCCTTCCTCGACGGACAGTTCGTGCCGATATCACAGGCCAAGGTTTCGGTCCTCGACTACGGTTTCCTGCATTCCGACGCGACCTACGACACGGTACATGTGTGGAACGGCCGCTTCTTTAGGCTGGACCTGCATATCGAGCGGTTCTTCGGCGGGCTCAAGCTGTTGCGCATGAGCATCCCGTTCGACCGCGAGGCAGTGGCCGGTATCCTGCACGACTGCGTGGCGCTTTCCGGCCATCGCAGCGCCTATGTCGAAATGCTGTGCACGCGCGGCGCTTCGCCGACCTTCAGCCGCGATCCGCGCGACGCGGTGAACCGCTTCATGGCCTTCGCCGTCCCCTTCGGTTCCGTCGCCAATGCCGAGCAGATGGAACGCGGCCTGCACGTCGCTATCAGCGACCGCGTGCGCATCCCGCCGGCATCGGTCGACCCGGCGATCAAGAACTACCACTGGCTCGATCTCGTGCGCGGCCTCTACGACGCCTACGACCGCGGCGCCGAGACGGCCCTGATCCTCGATTTCGACGGCAACGTCGCCGAGGGTCCCGGCTTCAACGTCTTCGCCGTCAAGGACGGCGCGCTGACGACGCCGGCCGTGGGCGTGCTGCCCGGCATCACCCGCCGGACCGTCTTCGACCTGTGCGCCGAGACCGGCCTGCCGGCTCGTGCCGCCGCCCTTTCCGTGCCGGCCCTGAAAGGCGCGGACGAGGTTTTCATCACCTCGACGGCCGGCGGCATCATGCCGGTGACGCGGATCGACGGTGCGCCGGTCGCCGGCGGCACGGTCGGCCCCGTCACCGCGAGACTGAAGGCGCTCTACTGGGAACGGCACGACGATCCCGCCTGGTCGACGGCGGTGCGCTACCCCTGAAATCGCCGCTTCTCAGCCGCGATAGATCCACTGTTCGGGAATACGTGCGGAAATCGCCTCACCGGCCCTGACGGTGCCGGGCTTCTCCACCCAGGCGACCAGCCCGCGCAACCGCTTCGCCAGCTTGGCGAAGGCGAGCGCGCCGGCTTCCGGATCGGTCATGCCGGCGCGCTCCGCCACCAAGCGCCCGGCGAAACGGCAGGGATGGTTCTGCGCATCGACCTTCAGCGTGGCGCCGCCCTCGAAGAACAGCAGCGTTCCGGCCGGCAGCATGGACAGGTTCGGCACGCCCTCGATGACGAGGTTGGCGCCGACCCATTCCGGCCGGATTTCGGTGATGCCCATGCGCCCGGCCACCACCGCCATCTCGTCCGCCGCGATGATGGAAATCTGGCGCGCGTTGCGCATCTCGGTGCCGCGCGCATACCAAGGCTCGCGGCCACCGGCGCGGCGCGTCATGCCGGCGTGGAAATCGCCTTCTATGCCCGCGAAGCCGAACACCAGTTCATCGACCGCGCACGTCTCGAAACGATCGCCGGTTGCGCTGTAGATGCCGGCGACACGCGCCGCGAGCTTTCGCACCGGGACGATCTCGTCCGCAGCCCCGGTCGGCAACAGACCGAACATCGGGGCCGTCCCGGTCACATCATCCTCAGCAGCGCGCCGCCGATGGAATAGCCGGCGCCGAAGGCGCACAGCAGGCCGAAATCGCCTTTCTTCATGTCGGCATGGTTCTCCGCCAGGGCGACGACAGCGCCGGCGCCCGCCGTATTGCCAAGCCGGTCGAGCACCATCGGCGCGCGGTCGTGGCCGACCTCATGGCCAAAGGCGAGCTTGAGGATCATGGCGTTCATGCGCGCATTGGCCTGATGCAGCCAGAAGCGGCGGATGCCTTCCGGCGTCAGCCCGTGCTCGGCCAGGAAATCGACGATGAAGCGGTGGCCGGCGATGGTGACTTCCTTGAACACCTTGTTGCCGACCTGCCTGATCATGTGGCCTTCGAGATCGATGATCCAGGGATTGTCGAGGCCGGTACGGGTCAGATAGCCTAGATTGGTGCGGATGTTGCTCGACATCTGCGTCCAGGTACGGGTGTCCAGCACCTCGAAGCGGCCCGGCCGCGTCTCGTCGTCGCCAATGGCCTCGACCACCATCGCCACCGCCGCGTCGCCGAAGATGAAATGCGTCTGCCGGTCGCGAAAGTTGAGATGGCCGGTGATGATCTCCGGCACCACCACCAGCACGCGCTTCTGCGCACCGGTCCGGACCAAATTGACGGCGACATGCAGCGCCGCCGCCGCCGAGGAGCAGCCGAGCCCCATGTCGAAGCCCGCTCCCTTGGTGCCGAGCGCCTGCTGCATCTCGATGGCGATGGCCGGATAGGGCCGCTGCAGATGCGAGGACGAGCAGATCACCATGTCGACGTCGGCCGGCTCGACGCCGGCGTTCGCCAGCGCCTTGCGCGCCGCCGCCAGCCCGAATTCGGCCTGCAGGGAAAGCGTCTCGTCCGGCCGCGGCGGAATGCGCGGCGCCATGCGCGCCGGATCGAGAATGCCTTCGCGCTCGATGACATGGCGCTGCTTGACGCCCGAGGCGTGGACGATGAAATCGGCATCCGACTTCTGCAGCCGCGGCTCGCCACGCGCTTCGCGCTTCGGGTTCTCGGCATCCACCCAGGCGTTGAAGGAGGCGACAAGCTCCTCGTTGGTGATGACCGGCTCCGGGATCTCGACGCCGATACCGCTGATGATGGTGCGATTCATGTCCGGTCCCGTCTGCACTGGGCCTGTCGCGCCGCATGGAGGCGCACCGACCGTTTACGCCAAGTCAGGACGAGCCGCCACCGTTTCCGGTATCTACCAGGCGCAGACCCTGGTGTTGGTTTCCGGATTGTTCCAGCAGGCGCCGTCGTCGCGGCTGCGCACATATTGGCCGGGCAGCGGAACGTTGCGCCCGCCAAGATTGATGAACCCGAAGGCGAAACCCGGCTGGTCGACCTCCAGCGTGATCGTCGGATAGCCGGGCGCCGAGATGCGGAAGCTGCCGGCATCGTCCAGCCCCCTGAAATTGCACTGGTAATAGCCGTCGTCCGTGGTGAAGCAGCGCGCCCGCTTGGCCTCCGCGCCGGACGACAAAGCCAGCATGCTCGCAACGCACAAGCCTCCACCGAGAAGAATCCTGCCTGAAATCATCCGAACCCCCGTTCCGAACACCGCCTCCATCCGGGCGGCCGCGCCTTGCAGACACGGACATGACGGCAAAATTGGGTCAAGCCATATGAAGCCGACCGAAGACCGCGACTCAATCCGCGCCGCGAATCGCCACGATGAACAGGCGCGGGAACTTCAACAGCACCTTGCCGTCGGACGCCGGCGGATAGGCCTCAGTGATCCGCGCCAGGTAGCGGTCGAGGAACAGGCGCCGTTCGTCTTCGTCCAACGGGTCGATGAAGGGTTTCAGCCCGGTCGACTTCAGCCACTCCACGATGGCCGCTGGACCGGCGAGCGGGTGGTAGTAATGTGTGTGCCAGATATCGAGCCGCGCCGACTGCGGCTTGAGCAGGTCGTAGTAGAACGACACCGGCGGCAACGGCGCCCGCGCCGCGCCTTTCAGCTTTTCGCCGAACGGCGCCTCCGTAGCCACCGCGCGCATCAGGCTGTGCGACGGTTCCGACAGATTGTCCGGCATCTGCACGGCGAGCGCCCCGCCTGGCGCCAGCAGCCCCATCAGCCGCTGGAACACCGCCGGATGCTGCGGCAGCCACTGGAAGACGGCGTTGGCGAAGATGACGTCGACCGGCTCCTCAGGCGTCCAGCCTTCGGCATCCGCAAGCGCGAAGGAAACGCCCGGCAGACGCTTCCTCGCCTTCTCGATCATGTCGGGCGAAGTGTCGAAGCCGCTCACCTTTGCCTCGGGCCACCGCTCGACCAGCAGTTCAGTCGAATTCCCCGGCCCGCAGCCGATATCGACCACGCGCTTCGGCTCCGCCAGCCGCACCTGCGCCAGCAGGTCGCGAGCCGGCCGCGTCCGCTCGTCCTCGAACTTCAGATACTGCGCTGCGGACCAGTCTTTTGCTGGCATCTCGGTTACCTCGACAATCGTGAGACTCATGTGGACCATGATCAGTTCGCCGGCACAATGGAACAGACACGCCTCAAAGAATCGTGCAGTGTTGACACGGATCAAATGTTCTGTTTTCGTTCCTGTAGACCAGAGGGGATTGCCGTGAACGCCGAGGCCGTGGACGCCACCATCGATTTGGTGAGAAGAACAGGCGGCAAGCGGTTCCACACCGTGCTTGCCGACCCGCCGTGGCGATTCATCAATCGTACCGGCAAGGTCGCCCCGGAGCATCGCCGCCTGTCACGCTACGAGACGATGACGACGGACGCGATCTGCGAACTGCCGGTCGCCGACCTGACCCGCCAACCAGCCCACCTCTATCTCTGGGTACCGAACGCCCTTCTGCCGGATGGCCTGCGCGTCATGCAGGCGTGGGGCTTCGAATACAAAGCAAACATCGTCTGGCACAAAGTTCGCAAAGATGGCGGCTCGGATGGACGTGGCGTCGGTTTCTATTTCCGCAATGTCACCGAATTGCTCTTGTTCGGGGTACGCGGAAAAAATGCGAGGACGGAAGCGCCCGGGCGCAGTCAGGTCAACTACCTGTCGTCGCGCAAGCGCGAGCATTCGCGCAAACCTGACGAGCAGTACGAGTTGATCGAAAGCTGTTCGAAAGGCCCCTATCTCGAACTTTTTGCGCGCGGAACGCGACCAGGCTGGACCTATTGGGGCAACCAAGCTGACGAGGACTATAAACCGACCTGGAAGACCTATGCCTATAACTCAGCGGTGGAACCGGCAGAGTGAGATGCTCTCCATTCTTCGAGATCGGAGATGCACTCGGCCTTAATTCCAAGCGCAAGCACCGGACAACCGCCATTTCGACCGGCATTCAGCCTATATATGAGCTTGCCCCACCACGTAGTGCTCGCGCCATATTTGGGCATTAACGGTACGGGTTTGCCATTCCTGAAATCCGGATTTCCGTTCTTGTCTAGGGCTTGTCCAAGCTCCCTAAACACATCGTTTAAGGACGTATCCCTCGTAACGATGACGGCAGCGTCGATCGCTCCGGAGTCCGCAAAAGCCGCAAACGCGTAGAGATCACGATCGAACGTCTGGTCCTTTGAATTCCACTCGAAATCAAAGGCCAGCCGATTTTTGACGTAGTCGATTTTATGACCGTCTAGGAATTTCTCCCTGACATATCTATGTGACTTTTCGGCTGTAACAGCCTTGCCCTTGCTGTCTTGCCCCACAATCTCGCGCCAAGTTCGCTTGATATGAAGGTCACCAGAGATCGTCGTCTCGTGCCAACCACGATGGCGAAGGAGTTTGGAAATCGTCTTTGGTATTTCGGATTCATTACCACCAGGTTTGCGGATCATCTCCGTCGTGATCTGAAATTTTTCAAGCGCCTCCACGACCTCGGAAAACTCCTGGGGCATCCCATATTTCAAGATAGAAGCTGCCTTACGGTAGCTCGCCACCCGAAACTTTTTGAGGACAGACGACGGAAGTGCCGCCTCAATTAATTCCGGGGGGTCGGACGATACTGAGGGATGCTCGGCGACTTCGCTAGGCGGATCCGAGTCGAGATCACTGGATAGCTCTTCTGCCTCCCCAGTCATTTAACACTCCCTACCGCGTCAATCTCTTGTGCGTCATGCGGTGCGGGGTAAGCGCCTCCGGGCCTAGCCGGCGCACCTTGTCCTTCTCGTAGTCCTCGAAATTGCCCTCGAACCACTCGACATGGGCGTCGCCTTCGAAGGCGAGCATGTGGGTCGCGAGGCGGTCGAGGAACATGCGGTCGTGGCTGATGATGACGGCGCAGCCGGCATAGGCCTCCAGCGCGTCCTCGAGCGCTGCCAGCGTCTCGGTGTCGAGGTCGTTGGTCGGTTCGTCGAGGAGCAGCACGTTGCCGCCGTTCTTCAGCATCTTGGCGAGATGCACGCGGTTGCGCTGGCCGCCCGAGAGCGAGCCGACCTTCTGCTGCTGGTCGCCGCCGCGGAAATTGAAGGACGAACAGTAGGCGCGGGAATTGACCTCGTGCTTGCCGAGCTTGATGACCTCCGCACCGCCGGAGATTTCCTCCCACACGGTCTTGTTCGGGTCGAGCGCGTCGCGGCTCTGGTCGACATAGCCGAGCCTGACGGTCTCGCCCTTGCGGATCGAGCCGGCGTCGGGCTGTTCCTGCTCGGTGATCATCTTGAACAGCGTCGTCTTGCCGGCGCCGTTCGGGCCGATGATGCCGACGATGCCGCCCGGCGGCAGCCGGAACGACAGGTCCTCGATCAGCACCTCGTCATCATAGCCCTTCTTCAGCCCCTCGACCTCGATGACGACGTTACCCAGCCGCTCGCTGGTCGGGATGACGATCTGCGTGTCGGTCGGCTTGCGGTTGTTGGCCTGCTCCAGCAAATCCTCATAGGCGCTGATGCGCGCCTTGGACTTGGTCTGGCGCGCCTTGGGCGAGGACGCGATCCACTCGCGCTCGCGCCAGATCGCCTTCTGGCGGGCGTCGTCCTCGCGGCCTTCCTGGATCAGGCGCTTGGCCTTGGCGTCGAGATACTTGGTGTAGTTGCCCTCATAGGGAATGCCGCGGCCACGGTCGAGCTCGAGGATCCAGCCCGTCACGTTGTCGAGGAAGTAGCGGTCGTGGGTGATGATGAGCACGGCGCCCGGATAGTCGCGCAGATGCTTTTCCAGCCACTGCGTCGTCTCGGCGTCGAGGTGGTTGGTCGGCTCGTCGAGCAGCAACAGGTCGGGCTGTTCGAGCAGCAGCCGGCACAGCGCCACGCGGCGGCGCTCGCCGCCCGACAGGTTGGTGACATCGGAATCGCCGGGCGGACAGGCCAGCGCCTCCATCGCCATCTCGACCTGCTGTTCGAGGTCCCACAGGTTGAGGCGGTCCATCTCGTCCTGGAGCTGCGCGGACTCGTCCGCCGTCTCGTCGGAATAGTTCATCATCAGCTCGTTGTAGCGCTCGATGATGGCGGTCTTCTTCTTGACCCCGTCCATGACGTTCTCGAACACGGTCTTTTCCGGATCGAGTTGCGGCTCCTGCGCGAGATAGCCGACGGTTGCCCCTTCGGCGAGCCAGGCTTCGCCCTGGAACTCCTTGTCCATCCCCGCCATGATCTTGAGGATGGTCGACTTGCCGGCGCCGTTGGGGCCGAGGATGCCGATCTTGGCGTCCGGGTAGAAGGACAGATGGACGTTGTCGAGCACCTTCTTGGTGCCGTAGGCCTTGGAGAGGCCGGACATGTGATA
>JBQCHN010000297.1:0-9482 GCA_051954615.1 Mesorhizobium sp.
GCGTTCGACTCGAGCACCTGCAAATTCACCTTGACGCAGCCCAGCGCCGCGAGACGGCGCTCCGCCTCCCTGAGGAGATCCTGCCCCACGCCGCGGTTTCTGTGCGACCGCAACACCGCGACGCGCGAAATCCATCCCCGATGCCCTTCGTAGCCTGCCATGACGGAACCCACGACCTGGCCCGCATCGAGGGCAACCAGCATCAGGTCGGGCTGGAATTGTACCTTTTCGGCAATGGAAGTGGCGGCGGCATTCCGGGGCGGATCGTTTGGAAACGCCTCTGCCCACAGCACCTCGACGCCGCGAAAATGTTCCTCGCCGTAAGTCGTGACCGACACCATGGCCGCTCCGGTCTGCCGCCTGCCTGAAGTTCTTCTACACAGTGCAGGATTGCTCCATGTGCGGCAAGAAGCGGCTCAAGGGCATACCCGGCCGCCTGGCGGCGGCCGGAATGACAGTGTCGTACTATTCCGCCGGAACCTCAGCGGCATCGGCCGGCTGGCGCGCGCTGCCCAGGGTCAGGTGCGCCAGCGTGAAGGAAATCACCGCGCACAGAGCGATGCCGGCCACCATCGGCAACGGCGTGCCGTCAGCGAACACGCCGGCCACCGCCATCGCCACCGCGCCGATGCCGAGCTGCAGAGTGCCGAGCAGCGCCGATGCCGTACCGGCGATCTCGCCGTGCTCGTCCATCGCCAGAACCGAGGTGGAGGGGATAACGAGGCCGACGAAGCCGTAGCCGAAGAACAGCAACGTCGCCAGCACGCCGAGGCTGTCGAAGCCCGACGCCATCAGCGCGAACAACAGCACCATGACGCTGGCATAGCCCGTTACCGCATAGCGCACGACCCGGCTGAGGCCGAAGCGATCCGCAAGCTTGCCGGTCAGCTGCGACATGGCGAAGAACGACACCGCGTTGATCGAGAAGAACAGGCTGTAGACGCGCGGCGTCAGGCCGTAATGGTCGATCAGCAGGAACGACGAGTTCGACAGGTAGACGAAGAAGGACGAGATCGCGAACGAACCGATCGCCGTCAGACCGAGGAAATAGCGATCCCGCAGCAGGAAGCGGTAGGCTCGGAGCGCTTCGCCGAACGAGCTGCCGATGCGCTCTTCCGGCGGCCGCGTTTCCTTGAGCGAGGTCGCCAGAAGCACGACAGCGACGAGCGCCGCCACCGTCACCGCCCAGAACACGCCGCGCCAGCCGAAGCTCTCGCTTATGAAGGAACCCGTCAGCGGCGCCAGGATCGGCGACACGGAGAAAACCAGCATCAGGAGCGACATCAGCTTGGCCGCCTCGTTGCCGGTATAGAGGTCGCGCACGATGGCGCGCGGCACCACCAGCCCCGCGGTCGCGCCGATGCCTTGCAGGAAGCGGAACGCCACCAACCATTCGATGGTCGGCGAAAGCGCCGCACCGACGCTGCCGACCAGAAACAGCGCCAGCCCGACATAGAGCGGCCCCTTGCGGCCGTATATGTCGGCGATCGGGCCGACAGCAAGCTGGCCGATACCCATGGAGATGAAGAAGGCGAGCAGACTCATCTGCACGCCCACCGGCCCGGCATGCAGGTCGCTGCCGATCGAGGGCATCGCCGGCAGGTACATGTCGATGGCGAACGGGCCGATGGCGGAAAGCAGGCCGAGGACGACCGCGAGGCCGAAAAATTTGGAATTCATGACGATGCTCTTTCGAATCCGGTTCGTCGCCGCGCATGCAGTTCCGCGCGGTACGACCCAAGGACGCTTCAACCGGCAAGGCGCCGACTCTTCGACGCTGCCCTTGTTACTCCAAAAAATTAGACATCCTTGTCCAAATTGTCAAACAGGTTTATATAGATTTCATGACGACAGCTATCGTTCCTGACACGCTCCCGCCACCCGTTTCGCTCCCGCGCGGCCACGAGGCCAAGCGCGCCTCCATCCTCGACGCGGCCGGCTCCGTCTTCTGCCGCGAGGGATTTGCCGGCGCCAACATCGACCTGATCGCGGCCGAGGCCGGCGTCTCGCGCCAGACCGTCTACAACCATCACCGCGACAAGCAGACGCTGTTCCAGGCGGTCGTGCGTGACCTGACGGAGCGCTCCAATGCCGGCGTCTTCGCCACGCTCGCCACCTTTCCCGACCAGCCGAAGGACATAGAGGCCGATCTGATCGCTTTCTGCATGCGGCTGAACCGCAACTGCGTGTGCAACCGCGAGGGCAAGTTCCTGCGCAAGCTGATGCAGGCCGAGAGCGAGCGCTATCCGGAACTGTTTTCCGAATGGCGCGACCATGGCCCGGCCAAGACATGGTCGGCGCTGGCCGCCCGGCTGGCCCGGCTGGCCTATGCCGGCTATCTCGATATAGACGATCCCGACGTCGCCGCCCGCCAGTTCCTGGCGCTGGCCAACGCCGACCTGCACATGACCTTCCTGCTCGGCGGCACGCCGAGCGAGGCGGAGGTGCTTTCTTCCGCCACCAACGGCATGCGCGCCTTCCTGCGCGCCTACGGCACGGCGCGGTGCGTGGCCGAAAAGCCGCAGCCGGCCGCCGTCTGACACACTTTATTCGTCATTCCCCTCGTCGTCGCGCGCCGGCTTTCCATATTCGGTTTACGCAGCCGCCAAGCTTGATTACAGCTAGACCGACGATTCAAGGGAAGCCCGGCGCCACATGGCAGACGACCACATCCGCTATGACATTCTCGCCCAGGAGGCCCTGCGCGGCGTCATGCGCAAGGTGCTGGCCGAGGTCGCGCGCACCGGCCTGCCCGGCAACCATCATTTCTTCATTACCTTCCTGACCGGCGCGCCCGGCGTGCGCGTCTCCAGCCGCCTGCGCGAGCGCTATCCCGAGCAGATGACCATCGTCATCCAGTTCCAGTATTGGGACCTGAAGGTCACCGACACCGGCTTCGAGGTCGGCCTGTCCTTCTCCGACGTGCCCGAGAAGCTGGAAGTCCCCTTCTCCGCCGTGCGCGGCTTCTACGACCCGTCTGTCAACTTCGAGCTGGAATTCGACGTCCGCACCGAAGGCGAGGCCGAGGGCGAGCCTGTCGCCGAGCCGGTAGCGCTGGTGCCGGAAAAGAAGGCCGAGCCGAAGAAGAAGCAGGCCGAGAAGGAAAAGCCGGCCGCAGCGTCCGAGCCCGCCGCCGGCAAGGGCGCCGACGTCGTTTCCCTTGACGCCTTCCGCAAGAAGTAGCCGCCGGAGCCATGGCCGAGATCGTCAATCTTCGCCACGCTCGCAAGCAGAAAGCGCGCGCCGAGAAGGAACGCACGGCCGCCGGGAACCGCGCCGCTTACGGCCGCACGAAGGACGAGCGCGAGCGGCAGCGCCGTCTCGACGAGCAGGCCAACCGCTTCGTCGACGGCCATCGCCGCGAGCCGGCGCCGGACGAGACGTGAGCCGCGTCGAGAAGCGCTCGGTCACCATCCGCGGCCACCGCACCAGCTACTCGCTGGAAAAACCCTTCCACGATGAACTCGCGGCAATCGCCACCGAGCGCACCCTGCCGCTCGCAGCCCTCATCGCCGAAATCGACCAGAACCGCCCACGCGAGACGAACCTGTCCTCGGCGCTGCGGCTGTATGTGCTGGAGTGGGTGAAGCGACGGGGACCTGCCGGCGCCTCCTGAGCCCTGTGCCTATCTCATAGCTTTGCGCCAATTGCTGGCGCTGCAGCGATCTGGCCAGCCAGACAACGCCCCTATTGCAGCGTGTCGAAGAAATCTTCCATCGTCGACGGCGACAGCCTGACCGGAGGCGGCTTGGCCTGCGACGGCGCGGGCCGCGTCTGCGGCAGCGGAGCCTGCTCGATCTGCTCGAGTTGCTGTTCTCTCGCCTTGTGCTCGGCCTCCTGACGCGCCTTTTCAGCCTCGGCGGCGCGCTTCGCTGCCTCCGCCTTTGCCGCCGCATCGGCGTTCGCCTTGGCCTCGGCTTGCGCCTTCGCTTCGGCCTCGGCCTGTGCCCTGGCGGCGGCCTCCGCTTCCGCCTGTGCCTTGGCTTGCGCGGCCACCTGCGCCGCGGCCTTGGCCGCTTCTTCCGCCTTCAGCCGTTCCTCTTCCTGCCGCTGCCGCTCTGCCTCGGCGGCGCGGGCGCGTGCGTCTTCGAGGGCGGCGTAGTAGCGCACCTCGCGCCTCAGCCGCTGCTTTTCCAACAGCGCCGCCTGCATCGCCTCGACGCGCCGCTGCTCCGTCTCCAGCGCGCGCTGGGTGAGGAACTGCGCCAGCGGCTGGCTGTCGAAGCGCCGTACTGCCGCCCCGAGCGGCCCTTCGACGGTGAAGTTCACGGCCGGCTCCGAGCCGACCAGGTCCTCGTCGCCGGGCTTGTAGGCGACGGTGCCCCTGGCCAAGACCGTGCCGGCGCCGAGATCGGCCGACAGGTCCGCCGTCAGCGTCGACGCCGGACTGGCGAGCGTGACCGGCGGCGCCCGCACGATCCCCGCAGCGACGGTGAAGGCGAGATCGGCCTGGCCTGCGGCGAAGCTGCCCCTGCCGGTAATGCGTGGTGCAAAGCCCGCCACCTTGCCGGCATCGATGTCGCGGCCGATCCGGTCGGCCTCGGCGAGGAAGGCCGGCAAGGCGTCCGCATTGAGATTGGCGACGGTCAGTCCGCCGAGCGAGGCGGTGCCGGAGCCCGCCAGCGCCGAGACCATCGCGTCGACCGACTTGCCGCTGCTCGACAGCGCGGCCGAAAAAGTGCCGAAGCCGCCAAGCCCGGTATCGGGTAGCGCCTTGGCGAGATCGGCGCGCGCCAGTTCCATCTGGCCGTTGAAGAGACCGGTGCCGGCGTTGTTCCTGAGGTCGAACAGGCCTGTCAGCGTGCCGCCGAACAGCTTGGCCTTCAGGTCCGACACGCCGAGCCCGTCCGGGGAAAGCCTGAGCGACAGCGAAGCGTCGTAGGCGGTCGCCAGCGGTCCGGCCACGACCGAACCGGCCGAAAGGTCCAGATCCGCGCTGAAGGGTTCTACCGAGCGCTCGGCGAAGGCCGCCGACGGCCAGCCCGCGTCGCCTCCCGATGCCGCCTCGGTGGCGAAAGCGGCGTCGCCGAACAGCATGGCGGCCAGCGGGCCGAGGTCCAGCTCGTCCAGCGCCAGCGCGCCGGTCAGGTGCGGCTGTCCGTCCTTCATCTCGACATTGACGTCGCCCGACACCGCCGCCTCGTTGACGGCGCCGTCGAGGCCCGACAGCACCAGCAGCCCGCTTGCATAGTCGGCATCGGCCGACAGCGCGGCGGCCGTGCCGGTGCCCATGCCCGGCAGGCCGAAACCCGTCGTCATCAGCCAGGGCTCGATGTCGGCGGCGTCGATCGCCACCTTGCCCTTGGCCGAAAGCCCTTCTGCCGTATCCGAGACGGTACCGTCGAAAGTCGCCTTGAAATCGGCCCCGGTCAGGCTGAGCGCCGTCTCAAGCCCGCCGGTTAGCGTGCCCTTGGCCGAGAGGTCGGTGCTCGCCTCGCCGACCATGCCGAGCGGCAGCGCCGGCAGGCCGTAGAGCGCCAGAAGCGCGGTGCCGTCGTTGTTGCGGGCGCTGAAGGTCGCCGTCAGCGGCGAGGCAAGCGGATTGTCGGCGACCCCCTGCCCCGACAGCGAAGCCGAGAAGGCCGAGCCGCCCGCCGTGCCCTTGGCGGACAGCGCCACGCCCGTCGTGCCGTCGCCGTTTTCGGCAGCACTTGCCACGAGATCGACCTGCGCGTCCGAGAAAAGGCCCGGATAGGCCTTCGCCCGTGCCGAAAGCCCGGTCAGCAGCGCATTGTCGGGATAGCGCGCGGCGGCCACGTCGAGCAGTGGCGCCATGTCGACCGCGACCACCGAGGCGTCGAGATCGCCTGTCGGCCTGTCAGGAAAGTCCTTGATGCGCCCTGTCGCGCTGATTTCGGCGCCCGCCAGCCCGCCAACCGACAGCCGGTCGATCTCCAGCGTACCGGCCCGGAGCCTGAGTGCAGTGTCGACCGTATCGGCGCTGAGGCCGGCGACGCTCACCGGCCCGGCCTTGACCGCAATGTCGAGGTCGCGGTCGGAAAAGCGGTTGGCGCCCTTATCCGAAACGAACAGCGAGGCGAAGGCGGCCAGTCCGCCGACATCCAGTTCCCCGCCTTCCAGCTTCATGGCGACGGAGGGGCGCTGGCCGTCCGGTTCGGCCGCCTCGACGCTGCCATGGAACTTCGCCTTGCCGAGGATCAGTTCGAGGTCGGAAAACGCCTGCCGCGCATCGGTCAGGTCGACATTCGCCTTGAAGCCGGCGGCCGGCAGGCGGCGGATCGCCTCGTCGACGTCCTTCGACAGCCAGGCCGCGAAGCCGGACGGCTGCGCGATCGCCAAAAGCAGCGAGCCGGTGAAGCCGAGATGGTCCCGCGTGGCGAGCAGCCCCTGCGCTTCCAGCGTCGCGCGGCCGGGCAGCGTGGCCGACAGCGACTTCACCGACCAGCCCTCGGCGTCGGGCTCGGCCGACAGGGCGACGTCGCGGATCGTCGTGTCGCCGGCGACGACGGCCGGCAATTTCACCTCGACGGTACCGGGAATGGCCGGCTTCGGCAGGCCGGCAAGGGCCGTCTCCAGCGCCGCGACGCGCCGGGCGAGCGTCAGCCCGCCGCCGGACTTGTCACCCCCCTGCTCGCCGGCCACCGCCTCGTCGAACTTCACCTGTGCGCCGCTCGCCTCGATGGCGAAGCGCGGCTGTTGTCCGAGATCGATCGACGCCTTGCCGTCGGCGGTGTAGGGATTGTCGGTCGGCCCCGTCTCGAAGCGGAACTCGTTGATTGCAAGCTGGCGATGGTCGAGCCGGAAAGTGCCGTCGAGCCGATAGGCCGGCTCGGCCTTGCCGCCGCTCACCTTCACCGCTTCGCCATCGTTGCCGCGCAAGGTGGCGCTGTTGCGGTCCTCGCCGGCGATGCGCAGGCGGCCCTCGTAGCTCAGGGCGCCCTTGTCGATGCCGGCGGTGCCGTCCGTCTCGATGGCGAGCGGATAGGCGTCCGGGTCGAGCTTCAGCCGCAGGCCGATCCTGCCGTCCGGGCCGGCCTTGCCGGTCGAGGCGGCGAGCCGGGTGCGCAAGCCATCCAGCCTCAGCGCGCCGTCGAGCCGCCACGGACCGGCCAGCGACTTCGCCGACAGCGTGGCGTCGATTTCGGAAAGCACATGGCTGCGGCCGCCGGCGGCATGCGCCAGCACGATCTCGCCATCGCTTACAGTCAGTTTCTCGATCGACACCTGGGCGGGGTCAAAGGGCGACGACGGCCGGACCGCCCAGTCGACCGTGCCGTCGGCGGCCACCGCGATCACCGCCTTCGGCCGCACCAGCCGCATGTCGAAGATCAGCACTTCGCCGCGCATGAACGGCGCGAGCTCGGCATCCATGGAGAATGTCTCGACGGTCATCGCCGGCTGGCCGTCGGGACCGCCAGCGACGGAAACGTCGGAGAAGGTCACCGAGGGAAACGGCAAAAGCCGCGCCGTCGCGGTTCCATGCACGGTGACCTTGCGGCCGAGGATGACGCTTGCCTCGCGCTCGAAATCGGCCTTGTAGTTCGTCCAATCGACGAACGGCGGCACCACCAGCGCTGCAAGCAGCACCAGCACGACGAAACCGCCGACAATGACGAACAGGCGAGAAAGCATAAGCCCCTGTCGATCCGTTTAGATCGCCATGAGTCCCGTCGGACCCACTAAGGACGATCTGACACTTTGAATGAGCATCGGAACAAGCCGAAAACCGGATTCCGCTTTCCGGTCCGATGCTCTGGTTGCGGCACTCTACCTGCATCGCCGTGTCGATAAAGAGGCAAATGGCCATGCCGGCGATGCGCCGCGCTGTGGCCTACCTCGTTTGGCTAAACTACCGCCGACAGGTGCAATCGTGGTACAATCTCCGGTCGGGATCATGTCCCGGCGAGAACCCAGGGAGGGTCAGATGACGTCCGCGAACTGGAGACTGGAAGGTGAGTGGATAAAGAACTGCAATTGCGCTTTCGGTTGCCCCTGTGACTTCAATGCAAGGCCGACCCAAGGCTATTGCCAGGGCCTTGTGGCGATGCATATCACGAAAGGCCACTTCAACGAGACGAAACTGGACGGACTGTGCTTCGCCGTGACCGTCCATTTCCCCGGTGCCCTGCATGAAGGCAACGGACAGGCGCAGCCCATTCTCGACGAGCGCGCCAGCCCTGAGCAGCGCGAGGCGCTGGGTGCGATCCTGTCCGGCGAGAATTCGGACGAAGGCACGCTTTTCAACATCTTCAGCCTGATCGTCACTACGATGCACGATCCCGTCGTGGCGCCGTTCGAATTCCGCTTCGACAAGAAGGGCCGCACCGCCCACCTCGTCATTCCCGGCATATTGGAAACCGATGTCGAGCCGATCAGGAATCCAGTGACCGGCGCCCCGCACAGCATCCAGGTGGTCATGCCCGAGGGCTTCGAGCACAGGGGCGCGGAGGTCGCTTCCGCCGACATCCGCAGCCTGGGCGCGATCAAGTTCCAGACCAGGGCGACGCACAGCTCGCTCGCCCATGTCGTCCAGACGCCGCAAGGCGTGGCGGCCTGACGGTCCAGGCCGATGAGCCTACTGGCCAATCTGCACCGGCATGACCGGTCGATCGTCGTTGCCCTCCTGCTCGGCGTGACGCTGGTCTGCTGGCTTTATCTTCTGGTCGGGGTCGAGATGCCGATGCCAGAGATGGCCGGCATGGCGATGCCGATGGCAACGCCCGGCTGGACCGTCGGCCACTTTTTCCTGATGCTCGTCATGTGGTCGGCGATGATGGCGGCGATGATGCTGCCGAGTGCGGTGCCGATGCTGCTGTTCTACGATTCCGTCGCACAGAAGCGCGGCAGCCCCGCCATCGGCCTGACCATGCTGTTCGCGCTCGGCTATCTCGTGGTCTGGTTCTGCTTCAGCTTCGGTGCGGTCCTTCTGCAATACGCCCTCGACCAGGGCAGCTTGCTGTCGCCGTCGATACGCACCACCAGCGCCGTGCTGGCGGGTATCATCCTGATCGCCGCCGGCCTCTATCAATGGACCCCGCTGAAACAGGCCTGCCTGCGCCGCTGCCGCTCGCCGCTGGATTTCGTCATGACCGAGTGGCGCAGCGGCAGTCGCGGCGCCCTGTCGATGGGCCTTCGCCACGGAATATTCTGCCTTGGCTGCTGCTGGATGCTGATGCTGCTGCTGTTCGTCGGCGGGGTGATGAATTTCGCCTGGATCGCCGGCATCGCCCTCTTCATCCTGGTCGAAAAGCTGGTCCCTGCCGGCCATTGGGTCGGCAAGGCCGCCGGCCTGATCCTGATCGGCTGGGGCGGCTGGGTGCTTGCTTCCCTCGCCCCCATGACCTGAGCGCTAAACGCTCTAGGCCGGCAGCGTCTTTCCCGGATTGAGGATGCCGAGCGGGTCGAGCGCCTGCTTGATCTGCCGCATGACATCGACGCCGTGGCCGTGTTCGGCGCGCATGAAGCCGGCCTTGCCCTGGCCGATGCCGTGCTCGCCCGTGCAGGTGCCGTCCATGCGGATG
>JBQCHN010000298.1:0-5398 GCA_051954615.1 Mesorhizobium sp.
CCGAACGTGCTGCTCTCCTACGCCTTCGACGAGAAGAAGCTGCGCGCCTTCACCGACACCTATAACGACCTGATGCTGGGCCAATCGGGCCTGTCCAAGCTGGAGCGCGAGATGATCGCGGTCGCCGTCTCCTCCATCAACCAGTGCTACTACTGCCTGACGGCGCATGGCGCGGCGGTGCGCCAGCTGTCCGGCGATCCGGCGTTCGGCGAGATGATGGCGATGAACTGGCGCGCGGCCGCGCTTTCGCCGCGGCAGCGGGCGATGCTGGAATTCGCCGTCAAGCTGACCGAGACGCCGGCCAAGATGGTGGAGGAAGACCGGCAGGCGCTGCGCGCCGCAGGTTTTTCAGACCGCGACATCTGGGACATCGCCGCCACAGTCGCCTTCTTCAACATGTCGAACCGGCTGGCCGCGGCCATCGACATGCGGCCGAACGCCGAATACCACGCGATGGCGCGGTAGTCGGGCGAGCAGGGTCAGCTTCGCGACGCGATCGCGGCCGCCGCGGCGCCCATGGTGCCGGCGCTTATGCGGTTGGCGATCTTCATGGCGCGCGGGCTCTTCAAGAGCTTGCGCGCCTGCGCCGCCGCCAGCACCCAGGAAAGGTCGATGGCGACCAGCACGGCGGCCATGGTCGCGGTCAATTCCAGCCAGCCGACGACGGTTACCGAGCCGAGGTCGATGATGGTCGGCAGGAGCGCCAGGTAGAACATCATGATCTTCGGATTGCCGAGCGTCACGGCCATGCCGGCGAAGAACAGTTTTACCGCCGAATCTTCCTTCGGCAGTTCGCCTGCCTTGGCGTCGACCGGCGCGGTCCACATCTTCCATGCAAGATAAGCGAGATAGGCGACGCCGATCCATTTCACCACGACGAAGGCGAAGTGGAAGGTCTGTGCCACGACGGCCAGCCCGAAGACGGCGAAGGACAGCCAGATGCCTTCGCCGATCCACATGGCGAGCAGGAAGGGAAACACGTCGCGAAAACCCTTCGAGATGACGCGGGCGACGAGGGCCGCGATCGAGGGGCCGGGCGAGCCGGCGGCGACGAGCAGCGCGCCGGCGAAGATCAGGAGCGAGGTGAGGTGCATGGCGGCAAATCTACGCCAGCTCCCGGTGCTCGCGCAAGACGGTCCGGCAGGGGTGGGCGACCGTCAGACCGCAGCCGCCTCGATCGGTTCGGCGGCCAGCTTCGGCTTGGCCCGCGAAGCGATCAGGCACCCGGCTATAATGAGGAAGGCGCCCGCCATGGTCGACCAGCTGACGCTTTCCTGGAAGAAGACCCAGCCGAGCACGATGGCCCAGACGAAAGCCGAATATTCAGTCGGGATCAGATACTGGGCCTCGGCACGCGCATAGGCCCAGCTCATCAGCAGGTGGCCCGCGAGGGCAAGCGCCGTTACCCCCACCAGCAGCAGCCATTGGTCCTGCGGTACGCCCGCTCCCAGCCATGGCGAGGCCAGGCCCAGCGTGATGCCGACGACGAGGTTCTGGAAGAACACGATCTCCAGCGGTTTCGCCACCAGAGCCTGCTGGCGCGCCAGGATCAGGTTATAGGCGTAGAGAACCGCCGAGGCGATGATGGCGGCCATGCCGAGCAAGGCGTCTGGCGCGTAGCCGCTCTGGCCGAGCTTGCCGAACATGATGACCAGCACCCCGGCCATGCCGATGAGCGAGGCCCCCACGGCGGTGCGGCTGATCCTCTCCTTCAACATCAGGGCGGCGAGGAACAGGGCGACGAGCGGGGCGACGAAGGAAAGCGCGATCGCCTCGGCGAGAGGCAGCCGGCCCAGGCCGAAGAAGAACGCCAGCGCGACGAAGCTGACGATGACACCGCGAACCGCATGCAGCCTGACCGCCTTGGCGCTCGGCCGGCGGTTGGATAGCGCCGCCCAGACCGGGCCGGCCGTTGCCGTCGCCAGGATCGAGCGCCACAGAAGGGTGTTGTAGGCACCGATCACGACGACCAGCGCCTTGACCGACGCGTCCATCGCCGACAGCACGAAGATGCCCAGCGTGCAGACCAGAACGGCCGGCAGGGGCGATGGCACGATCTTGATGCTCGTCACGATTGCGATCCGGCTGAACGGATCAGCCGCTAGAGCCAAACCGATGCCGCGCCAAGGATGCAGGGGAGGCAAACCCAAGGGCCAGCAGTGGCGGGGTCATGGTTCGCCATGTCGGCGACCGCCGCCCGAGCTCAGCCCGACAGGGTCAGTTTCCCGGGACGATCACGCCGCGCCGGCGACCTTCTGCTTCTCGAAGCGCTTGCGCTCGTTCGGGTCGAGATAGAGCTTGCGCAGCCGGATCGACTTCGGCGTCACCTCGACCAGCTCGTCGTCCTGGATCCAGGCCAGTGCCCGCTCCAGCGTCATGCGCACCGGCGGGGTGAGCTTGACGGCCTCGTCCTTGCCGGCGGCGCGGATGTTGGTGAGCTTCTTGCCTTTCAGCACGTTCACTTCGAGGTCGTTGTCGCGCGAGTGGATGCCGATGATCATGCCCTGGTAGACCTTGACGCCGGCGTCGATGACCATCGGGCCGCGATCCTCCAGGTTGAACAGCGCATAGGCGACCGCTTCGCCCTGGTCGTTGGAGATCAGCACGCCGTTGACGCGGCCGGGCAGCTCGCCCTTGTAAGGTTCGTAGGCATGGAACAGCCGGTTCATCACCGCCGTGCCGCGCGTGTCGGTCAGAAGCTCCGACTGGTAGCCGATCAGGCCGCGCGTCGGCGCGTGGAAGACGAGGCGCTGGCGGTTGCCGCCGGAAGAGCGCAGCTCGATCATCTCGGCCTTGCGCTCGCTCATCTTCTGCACGACGACGCCGGCATGCTCCTCGTCGACGTCGATGACGACTTCTTCGACGGGTTCGAGCAGTTGCCCGGCCTCGTCCTTCTGCATGACGACGCGCGGCCGCGAGACGGCGAGCTCGAAGCCCTCGCGGCGCATCGTCTCGATCAGCACGGCAAGCTGCAATTCGCCGCGGCCGGAGACGTAGAACGAATCCTTGTCGGCCGATTCCTCGATCTTCAGCGCGACGTTGCCCTCGGCCTCCTTGAGCAGGCGGTCGCGGATGACGCGGCTGGTCACCTTGTCGCCTTCGGTGCCGGCGAGCGGCGAATCGTTGACGAGGAAGGACATGGTGACTGTCGGCGGGTCGATCGGCTGGGCGGCCATCGGCTCGCTCACCGAAGGATCGCAGAAGGTGTCGGCGACGGTGCCTTTCTGGAGGCCCGCGATGGCGACGATGTCGCCGGCCTGCGCTTCCTCGATGGGCTGGCGCTCGAGGCCGCGGAAGGCGAGGATCTTCGAGACGCGGCCGGTTTCCAGCAGCGTGCCGTCGTGATGCAGCACCTTCACCGCCTGGTTGGGTTTCAGCGAGCCGGAGGCGATGCGGCCGGTGATAATGCGGCCGAGGAAGGGATTGGCCTCCAGGATGGTGCCGATCATGCGGAACGGGCCAGGCTCGACGGCCGGCGCCGGCACGTGCTTCAGCACCAGATCGAACAGCGGCGCCAGGCCCTGGTCCTTCGGGCCTTCTGGCTTCTCGGCGACCCAGCCGTCGCGGCCGGAACCGTAGAGGATGGGGAAGTCGAGCTGCTCGTCGGTGGCGTCGAGGGCTGCGAACAGGTCGAACACCTCGTTGATGACCTCGGTCTCGCGGGCGTCCGGCCGGTCGATCTTGTTGATGACGACGATCGGCTTGAGGCCGACCTTCAGCGCCTTGCCGACGACGAACTTGGTCTGCGGCATCGGGCCTTCGGCGGCGTCGACCAGCACGATGGCCGAATCGACCATCGACAGGATGCGTTCCACCTCGCCGCCGAAGTCGGCGTGGCCGGGGGTGTCGACGATGTTGATGCGGGTGCCGTGCCAGTCCACCGACGTCGCCTTGGCGAGGATGGTGATGCCACGTTCCTTTTCGAGGTCGTTCGAGTCCATGGCGCGTTCGGCGACGCGCTGGTTCTCGCGGAAGGCGCCGGATTGTTTGAGAAGCGCGTCGACAAGCGTGGTCTTGCCATGGTCGACATGCGCGATGATCGCGATGTTACGGATATCCATAAGGTCACTCGGAAGCGTTGCCGCGGCGCCCAGCCGTCGCTTCCCGGTGGCGTTTTCCCCCACGCATGCATGGAGCCACGGAAACGGAACGAAGCGCTGCTTTTTTTCGGTTGCGCGGCTCATACAGGTTTTTTCGCAATTGCGAAAGGGGACCTCGCAACCCAAATGACGGTTACCGATTGTTAAACGCTTGATGCGAAACTTTCATTAACCAATTCCGGAACCGACACACAGCCGGGGCATTGAGGGCAAGATGAACCGCAGGATCGAAATCGTCGGCAGACTGCTTTCGCCGCGCCTCGTCGTGGGCGCGCTGGCGCTGGTCCTGGTCGCCGGCGTTGCCCATTCGGCCGCGACGCGCGCCGATGCCCCGAAAATCGCCGCAGCCACGCAGGCGGAGGCGCTTTATCCCGACGCTCCCGACGGCGTCGACCCGGTGGTGACCGGCCCGGTCAGCGTTTCGTTCAGGCAGCGCCAAGCCGACGCCGGCTGCGACAAGGCCGTCTGGCCGAACGTCCCGGCGGCCTGCTACCCGAACTGAAGCGCGCGGTCAGCGCGCTTCCTTCGCCATTTCCCGCAGGATCGTCATCGCCTCGGCCGCGCGCTCGGCCGGCACGAACAGATGGTCATGATAGAAGCCGGAGACGGGATTGACGCCCATGCCGGCCGCCGCGAGCCGCGTGGTGATCGCGGCGAGGAAGCCGACGGCCTCCAGCGACGAATGGACGTTCAACGTGATCATGCGGCAGCGGAACGTGCCGGCCAGCCCGGCCTTTCGTGCGGCGCCCTCGGTCAGGATGAAGGTCCAGCCCTCGCTTTCGCGGAACGTCATCACGGGATCCAGCCCTTCCGGGCGGCCCTGCGACGGCGGCACGGTTGCGAACACCAGCACGTCCGGCTGAAGCGCCGGCTGCATCGAGCCGAGCAGGGTCCTCAGGTCGATTTCACCCGTCATCGTTGCCTTCCTTCGGCGGCGGTCGGCGCGTAGCGGCCTGCCTGCCCTTGGATCGAATCCCGCTCTCAACCGTTACAGGGCAGGCGGTGAACTTTCGAGAGAGGAATTCGAGATGAAAAAGATGGTGGTTCTGATGGCGTTGCTGCTGCCGCTCGGCGCGTGCTCGCAGACCGAGCAGGGGGCTGCCGTGGGCGGCCTGGGTGGTGCTGCCGTGGGTGCGGCGGTGGCTGGCGATCCGGTGGAAGGCGCTGTGATCGGCGGTGCCGTCGGCGCCGTGGCGGGAGCCCTGATCGGCCATGCCAGCGAGCGCGGCCAGTGCCGCTATCGCGACCGCTACGGTCGCACCTATGTCGCCCGCTGTCCGCGCGGCTACTGACCGACC
>JBQCHN010000299.1:0-6665 GCA_051954615.1 Mesorhizobium sp.
GGCCACACCAACGCCGCCTATGTGCGCAGCCATTTCGACGCCGTCGAGGTGCGCGCCGCCGACGGGCCGCGGCCGGACGAAATCCTATTCTGCCTCGCCATGGCCTGCGGCCCGCGCATCCATAACCGCATGGGCGGGCTGGAGGCGAAGGACATCAAGGTCTGGGACGGCCAGCGATGACGACCGGCCCGGATGGCGGCTATCATCTGCAGGAGCAGATCGGCTTTGTCCTGCGCAAGGCCAACCAGCGCCATCTGGCCATCTTTTCCGCGCGCATCGGCGACCTGACGCCGCCGCAGTTCGCCGCGCTCGCCAAGCTCAAGGAGGTCGGCGAGACCTCGCAGAACCAGCTCGGCAGCCTGATCGCCATGGATGCGGCGACCGTGAAGGGCGTCATCGACCGGTTGAAGGCGCGCGGTCTGGTCGAGATCGGCAAGGACGACGCCGACAAGCGCCGCCTGCTGGTCAGTCTTACGGCGGAGGGACGCGACCTGATCGGACGTCTGGTGCCGCTCGCCGCCGCGATCACCGGCGAGACGCTGGCACCGCTGACCCAGCGCGAAGCCGCCACGCTGCTGCGCCTGCTCGGCCGGATCGCCTGAAACGCCCTCTCAGCCGCCCATGCCGCTGCGCGGCAGCTGGATAAGTTCGCCGAAGCGGGCGCGCAGTTTGTCATCGACGCTGCGCGGCACGTGGCGCGGGAAGCGCTCGGCCAGCACCCGCTTCTTCTCGGCGATGGCGCGCTCGAGGATGTCGGGCTTGCCCTTCTCATTCCATTCCTTCGGCGAGAAACGGTCGCCGACGGCCGGATAGAAATATTCGGTCTGCATCAGCTTCAGCGTCTGCTCGTGGCCGAGATAGTGGCCGGGACCGTTCAGGCAGACGTCGGCGATGGTATCGACCGAGAGCGCTGCGTCCGTCACCTCGATGCCGCGCACGCAGCGCTGGCACATGCCCAGCATGTCGTTGTCGATGATGAGGCTTTCCAGGCAGAAACCGAGCAGCGAGGCGTGCATGCCGGCCGATTCATAGACGAGGTTGAGGCCGGACAGGCCGGCCATGACGTCGGTGATGCCCTTCTCGAAACCGGACTGGATGTCGGGCAACTTCGAATCGGCCATGCCGGCCGCCGAGCCGCCCGGCAGGTCGTAGAACTGCGCCATCTGCGCGCAGGCCGCCGTCAGCAGCGCCTGCTCGGCCGAACCGCCGGACATGGCGCCGGTGCGAAGGTCCGAGACGAAGGGCCAGGTGCCGAAGATCGCCGGATGGCCGGGCTTGATGGCGTTGACGTAGATGAGGCCGACCAGCACCTCCGCCACCGCCTGTACCACTGCGCCGGCGATCGCGGCAGGCGCCGTGGCGCCGGCCTGCCCGGCCGAGAGCAGCAGGATCGGGATGCCGCCTTCCACGCAGGCTTCCAGCACGCCGCAGGCGTCCTCGGCGAATTTCATCGGCGGCACGACGAAGCAGTTGGAATTGGAGACGAAGGGCCGCGCGCGGAAATTCTCCTCGCCGCCGGCGATCGCATAGAGCATCTCCAGCGCCGGCTTCACGTTCTCGCGCACGGTGAACGAGGTACCGACATGCTTGGACGTTCCCATCACGCAGGCATAGAGCGTGTTGAAATCCATATCGAGCGGGTCGGGAATGTCGCGCGGCACCATCGGCCGCTGGAAGAAATGGATGTTGTCCAGCCCGTCGACGATGCGGGCGGCGTCGTAGATGTCCTGCAACAGCGATTCGCGGTAGACGCGCTTCTCGACATCGACGAGGTGAACGGCCGCGCCCGCCGTGCCGTAGTGCACGCGCTTGCCCTGGATCACCATGTCGTGCTTTGGGTCCTGGCCGTGCAGCGTGAAATTGCGCGCCGCGCGCCTGATCGTGTCGAGCACCAGGTTGCGCGGGAAACGCAGCCTGCCGTCATCGCCCAATGTGGCGCCGACACGCGTCAGCGCCTCGATGCAGGAGGGGATGGCGTTGGCGAAGCCGACCGTTTCCAGCAGCGTCAGCACGGCCTCGTGGATGCGCTCGAGGTCGTTCTGCGAAAGCGGCGCGTAACGGCCGCCTTCGAGGCCGGCGCGAACCGGCCTGATATCATCGGCCAGCGGCGCGGCCCGCATGGCCCGTCGCGCTTCGCGTCCGCCGGAGCGGCGTGAACGGTGTTCCTCTCCCGATGCGTCGAGCTTCTCGGCAGTCTCAGACATCACGACAACTCCACCCGTGCGGCGAAGCCGGCCGGTAGCGGTTGATCCGCTTTGGTCCAGCTCTGTTCCCGCATCGGACTATGCCGTCATGTCTGGCCCATCAGCATGAGCCAGCCGATTCCGCCGGATGGGCCAGCCCTTGCGTCAGCTTCCGCGCAACAGAAGGCGATGCTCAGGCCGCCGCCGGCCGCCGTCCTGCCGCCGTCGCAAGCTCCCGGATGCCGGGTTCGATGTGCTGCAGCGCGATCGAGGAAATGCCGAGGCGCATGAAGCGCGACGGCCGGTCGGAACGGTCGAAGAAGCGGTCGCCCGGCTCGATGATGACACTGCGGCTGGCCGCCGCCGCCGCGAGATCGCGCGAATCCGTGCCGCGCGGCCCCTCCAGCCACAGCGAGGTGCCGCCGGCCGAATCGGTCGAGCGCCATTCCGGCAGGAAGGCGTCGATCGCATGCACCAGCCGCTTGCGCCTCTCTTCGAACGCCGCCGAAAGCCGGCGCACCAGAGCCTCGTGGTGGCCGAGCGACAGGAACAGCGCGACGGCCCGCTGGTTGTTGGCCGGCGGATGGCGCAGCATGAAGCGGCGCAGTGCCCTGAGTTCCGCGATCAGCCCGGCGGAGGCGACGATGTAGCCGAGCCTGAGGCCCGGCGCCAACGTCTTCGACATCGAGCCGACATAGACGACGCGCCCCGAACGGTCGACGCTCTTCAGGGCCTGCTGCGGCGCCTCGTCGAGTAACTGGCTATCGTAGCCGTCCTCGATGATGATCTGGTTGTTGCGGTTGGCGCGCGCCAGAAGGTCCTGCCGCCGCTCCGCCGAAAGCGGCACCATGGTCGGGCAATGGTGGCTCGGCGTGACGAAGACGAAGCCGGAATCGGCCGGAATGGCCGAGGTCACGATACCGGACTCGTCGACCGGCACCGGCTGCACGTCGGCACCCGCCAGCTTGAAGATCGAGCGCGCGTCGGGATAGCCGGGGTCCTCCATCGCCACCTTGGAGCCCTTCGTCATCAACAGCGAGGCCAGCATGTAGAGTGCGTTCTGCGCACCGAGCGTGACGATGATCTCGTCGGGATTGGCGAAGATGCCGCGCCGCGGCAAGAGCCGCGCCTGGATCTGCTCGATCAGGAGCGGGTCGTCGCGGTCGACCATGTCGGACGCCCAGTTGCGGATTTCCAGCACCGCCAGCGCCATGCGGTTGCATTCGCGCCATTCGGCGGTCGGGAAAAGCGCCGGGTCGAACTGGCCGTAGACGAACGGATAGGACGACTTGATCCAGTTCTCCTGCTTGTTGGGCGGCGGCATGTCGGAGGCGGCGATCTGCCGGCGTGCCTTCCAGTCGATCTCGTTCTGCTGCTCGGGCGACTTCTGCGGCTTGGCGGGCGTCGCCAGCACTTCCGGGTTGACGAAATGGCCGCGCCGCTCGCGCGCCACCAGGAACCCCTGGTCGACCAGCTGCTGGAAGGCGAGCACCACCGTGCCGCGCGCCACGCCGAGCTTTTCGGCCAGGATGCGGCAGGAGGGAAGCGGCATGGACGCGGCGATCTGGCGGTCGAGGATTGCGGCCACGATCGCCTGCCTGATCTGCGCCTGCAGCGTCTGGCCCGACTCGGCAGAGATGCGGAACAGGCCCGACCAGATGGCCGTGTCATTACGCTGTGGCATAAAAGCTCTCCTCGATGGTCAGTCTTTTTCATCTTTGTGGACCAGTGGACTGTATGCTTGGTACAAGCCATTGCGCCAATCAATTTTTCTGATTTCTCCGATTTATGCCAATGATCCATCAGCCGGCCCGGGAACCGATCTCGGCCGGTTGAAACGGTTGAAAATTCCGCCGATAGTCCGCGCCCGCCAGCGGCGGGACAAAACCGCGTTACCGGCCTCCCGCCGGTGGCACGCGGTCTGCTAAGTTGCGCCGTAAACCGCTGAGGAGTCCTGCCGTGGATCACACCGCTTTCGCCAAGCAGCTTGCCGCCTTGGGCAACCACCGCGCCGCCATGAAGATGGACATGCGCGCCGCCTTCGCCGCCGACCCGCAGCGCTTCGACAAATTCTCCGCCACCGACGGCGACCTTTTGCTCGACTGGTCGAAATGCGCGGTGGACGAGGAGGCGATGCGCCAGCTGGTCGCGCTCGCTGGTGCGGCCGGCGTCGCGGAGAAACGCGCCGCGATGTTTTCCGGCAAGCACATCAACATCACCGAGGACCGCGCCGTGCTGCACACGGCGCTTCGCGACCTCGACGGCAAGGGCCTGCATGTCGACGGGCAGGACGTGAAGAAGGACGTCGAGTCCGTCCTGCACGCCATGGCGGATTTCGCCGATGCCGTGCGTTCCGGCAAGGCGGCCGGCGCGACCGGCAAGGCGATCACCGATGTCGTCAACATCGGCATCGGCGGTTCCGACCTCGGCCCGGCCATGGCGACGCTGGCGCTGGCGCCCTATCACGACGGGCCGCGCAGCCACTACGTCTCCAACATCGACGGTGCCCATATCCACGACACGCTGAAGGGGCTCGATCCGGCGACGACGCTGTTCGTCATCGCCTCCAAGACCTTCACCACGGTCGAGACGATGACCAATGCCGAGACGGCCCGGCACTGGATCCAGGAGAAGCTCGGCAAGGAGGCGGTCGGCCACCATTTCGCTGCCGTCTCCACCGCGCTCGATCTGGTGGCGAAGTTCGGCATCCGGCAGGAGCGCGTGTTCGGCTTCTGGGATTGGGTCGGCGGCCGCTATTCGGTCTGGGGCGCCATCGGCCTGCCGGTGATGATCGCTGTCGGCCCGGAGAACTTCCGCGCCTTCCTGCGCGGCGGCGCCGAGATGGACGCCCATTTCCGCGACACGCCGGCGGAAAAGAACCTGCCCTTCCTGCTCGGCCTCGTCGGCTTCTGGCATCGCGTCGTGTGTGCCTATCCGGCCCGCGCCGTCATCCCCTATGACCAGCGCCTGTCGCGCCTGCCGGCCTATCTCCAGCAGCTCGACATGGAATCGAACGGCAAGAGCGTCACCGTCGATTCGAAGCCGGTGACGACGCCGACCGGCCCGCTGGTGTGGGGCGAGCCCGGCACCAACGGCCAGCACGCCTTCTTCCAGCTGCTTCACCAGGGCACCGACATCATCCCGGTCGAATTCCTTGCCGCGGCGAGCGGCCACGAGCCGAACCTGAAGCACCATCACGACCTCCTGCTCGCCAATTGCCTGGCGCAGTCGGAGGCGCTGATGAAGGGCCGCACGCTGGAGGAGGCCAGGGCGCAGATGCTGGCCAAGGGGCAAAAGCCCGATTTCGTCGACCGCATAGCTCCGCAGCGCGTCTTCTCGGGCAACCGGCCGTCGGTCACCATCCTCTACGAGAAGCTCGACCCGCACACGCTCGGCCGGCTGATCGCGCTCTACGAGCACCGCGTCTTCGTCGAGGGCGTGCTCTACGACATCAACTCCTTCGACCAGTGGGGCGTCGAACTCGGCAAGGAACTGGCCACGCAGCTGTTGCCTGTCGTGGAAGGCAAGGAGAGTGCCGCAGGCAGGGACGCCTCGACCACCGGCCTGGTGGGACATATCCGGCGGCTGGGCGCGAAGGGGTGAGGCGGCAATTGGCAACCATCAAGGGTATCCTGTTCGACAAGGACGGCACGCTGGTCGATTTCAACGCCACCTGGTCGGCGGTCGCCGACTTCATGGCGATGGAGGCGGCGGGCGGCGACCGGCCGGCGGCCGACGAACTGCTCACCGTGGCCGGATACGATTTCGATGCGCGGCGTTTCAAGGCCGACTCGATCTTCGCCGCCGGCACCAACCGCGACGTGGTGGAGGCCTGGTTTCCGCAGCTGTCGCGGCAGGAGCAGGGCACTGCCCTTGCCCGCTTCAACGAGATCACCGCCGTGGAAGGATCGCGCAAGGCAGTGGCCATCCCGGGCATTCCGGCAGCGCTGGCGGCGCTGCACGGGCGCGACTATCGGCTCGGCGTCGCCACCAACGATTCCACCAGCGGCGCGGAAAAGACGCTGCTGGCGCTCGGTATCGCCCAGCTTTTCGACGCCGCCTACGGCTATGACGCTGTGGCCAACCCCAAGCCGGCGCCGGATGCAATCCACGCCTTTGCCGACCTCACTGGCCTCAAACCCTCGGAAATCGCCATGGTGGGCGACAACCGGCACGACCTGGAGATGGCGCGGGCCGGCGGCGCCGGGCTGGCCGTGGCCGTGCTGAGCGGCACCGGAACACGCGAAACGCTGGCGCCCATGGCCGACGTGATCCTCAATTTGGTCGCCGACCTGCCCGGATTTCTTGGAAGGATCTGACTCGTTCGTGGGGCGCGGCTGGCAGAGGTCCACTCCGCTCCCCAAAGATGGTTCGCATCGCAGGCTCGCGGCATGCCGCGAAGCCTGCGATGACGATCTTCAGCCCCGCAGCTCCCGCCGCAGGATCTTGCCCACATTGGTCTTGGGCAGTTCGGTGCGGAAC
>JBQCHN010000300.1:0-2956 GCA_051954615.1 Mesorhizobium sp.
GAATGCGGCTACACCCGCCAGCTCGGCGGCGAGGCCAACGGCAATGGCGAGAACGGCGGCGCGGTCGACGGCGCCAAGGTGCTCGGCAAGGACCCCTACACCGCCGAGGAGATCACGCTGCGCTCCGGCCGCTTCGGCCCCTATGTGCAGCGCGGCGAAGGCAAGGAAGCCAAGCGCTCCAGCCTGCCGAAGGGCTGGACGGCCGATTCCATCGACCACGAGAAGGCGCTGGCGCTGCTGTCGCTGCCGCGCGACGTCGGCAAGCATCCCGAAACCGGCAAGATGATCTCGGCCGGGCTCGGCCGCTACGGGCCGTTCGTGCTGCACGACGGCACCTACGCCAATGTCGAATCGATCGAGGACGTCTTCTCCATCGGCCTGAACCGCGCCGTCTCGGTGATCGCCGAGAAGCAGGCCAAGGGCAAGGGCGGGCGCAACGGCGGCACGCCGGCGGCGCTGAAGGAGCTTGGCGAGCATCCCGACGGCGGCAAGATCACCGTGCGCGACGGCAAGTACGGCCCCTACGTCAACTGGGAAAAGGTCAACGCGACGCTGCCCAAGGGCAAGGACCCGCAGTCGGTGACGGTCGAGGAAGCGCTGGCACTGATCGCAGAAAAGGCCGCCAAGGGTGGCGGCGGCAAGAAGCCGGCCCGCAAGGCGGCGGCGAAGCCCGCCGCAAAGAAGAAGAAAGGGTAGCGGCTTGGCACGCAGGATCTCCGGACGGCACCACGGCGATCCGCGCGCTACCGATACCCGTCGCGGCAAGGATGCCTATCGCCCCTCGCGCGACGAAATCCTGCGCTACATCGCCGAGAACCCGGACCGCTCCGGCAAGCGCGAGATCGCCAAGGCGTTCGCGTTGCGCGGTGACGACCGCATCTGGCTGAAGGACATGCTGCGCGACCTCGCCGACGAGGGGCTTCTCGAAAAAAGCCGCAAGCGCCACATCCGCCCCGGTGCGCTGCCGCACGTCACAGTGCTCGAAATCTTCGGCCGCGACAGCGAAGGCGGCCTGCTGGCGCGGCCGATAGACTATCAGGGCGATCAGCCGCCGACCGTCGCGCTGCGCTCGTCGCGCGGCAACGGCGGTCCAGCTCCCGGCATCGGCGACCGCGTGCTGGCGAAAACCTTCCCGACCGACGACCAGACCGGCCCGGCCTATACGGGCCGGGTGATGAAGCTGTTCGAGAAGCGCTCGGAAGCCGTGCTCGGCATCTTCCGCGTGCTCAAGGACGGTACCTTCCGCATCGAGCCGGTGGAGCGCCGCCAGCCCGAACTGATCGTCGACAAGGAATTCCAGAACGGCGCGAAGAACGGCGACCTCGTCGAGGTCGAAGCGTCGAAGGCCGGGCGCTACGGCTTGCCGAAGGCCAAGGTGCTTTCGGTGCTGGGCTCGCTGACCAGCGAGAAGGCGGTCTCGATGATCGCCATCCACGCCCACGACATCCCGCATATCTTCCCGGCGGACGTGCTGGCGGAAGCCGAGGCGCTCAAGCCGGTCACGCTGGAGAAGCGCGAGGACTGGCGCGACCTGCCGCTGGTCACCATCGACCCGGCCGACGCCAAGGACCATGACGACGCCGTGTTCGCCGTGCCGGACACCGACGAGAACAACGTCGGCGGCGTCATCGTAACGGTCGCCATCGCCGACGTCGCCGCCTATGTGCGGCCGGGCACGCCGCTCGACCGCGAGGCGCTGAAGCGCGGCAATTCGGTCTATTTCCCCGACCGGGTCGTGCCGATGCTGCCGGAGCGCATCTCCAACAACCTGTGCTCGCTGCGCGAAGGCGAAGACAAGCCGGCGATCGCCGTGCGCATGACGTTCTCGGCCGAGGGGAGGAAAATCAGGCACTCCTTTCACAGGGTGATGATGAAATCGGCGGCCAAGCTCGCCTACAGCCAAGCGCAGGCGGCCATCGACGGCGCACCTGACGACAAGACCCGGCCGATTCTCGACGCGGTGCTGAAGCCGCTGTGGAACGCCTACGCCGTGCTGAAGCGCGGCCGCGACGCGCGCCAGCCGCTGGAACTCGACCTGCCGGAACGGAAAATCCTGCTCAAGGAAGACGGCACCGTCGATCGCGTGGTGGTGCCGGAACGGCTCGACGCCCACAAGCTGATCGAAGAATTCATGATCCAGGCCAATGTCGCGGCGGCCGAGACGCTGGAAGGCAGGAAGCAGGCGCTGATCTACCGTATCCACGACGCGCCGTCGCTGGCCAAGCAGGAATCGCTGCGCGAATTCCTGCAAACGCTGAGCCTGTCGCTGGCGCGCGGCGCGCAGATGCGGCCTGCCCAGTTCAACGGCATACTGGAGCGGGTGCGCGGCGCCGACAACGAGGCGCTGGTCAACGAAGTGGTGCTGCGCTCGCAAAGCCAGGCCGAGTATTCGCCGGCCAATATCGGCCATTTCGGCCTGAACCTGCGCCGCTACGCGCATTTCACCTCACCCATCCGCCGCTATGCCGACCTGATCGTGCATCGCGCGCTGATCGCCTCCCTCGGCCTCGGCGCGGGCGGGCTGACGCGCGAGGAAGAAGCGCGGCTGGAGGAAACGGCGGTGCTGATTTCGGCGACGGAACGCCGCGCCATGGCGGCGGAGCGCGAGACGGTGGACCGGCTCACCGCCGCCTATCTGGCAGAGCGGGTCGACGAGCGCTTCGACGCCCGCATCTCCGGCGTCACCAAGGCCGGGCTGTTTGTCACATTGCCGCAGTACGGTGCGGATGGCTTTATTCCGGTGTCATCCTTGGGTGGCGACTACTATATCTACGATGAAACAGCGCGATCGCTGTTCGGCGAACGCAGCGGGAAGGGCTATCAGCTTGCGGACCGTGTCGAGGTCCGTCTCGTGGAAGTGGCGCCGATGGCCGGCGCGATGCGCTTCGAGATGCTGACGGAACCCAAGCCCCTGCCCGGCTCGCGGCGGTCGTTCCACAAGGCAAAGGGCCGTGCC
>JBQCHN010000301.1:0-5896 GCA_051954615.1 Mesorhizobium sp.
ATGTTCAGCGTGTTCGCCGTCGTCACGAACATCACCGAGGACAGGTCGTATTCGACCTCCAGGTAATGGTCCATGAACGTCGCGTTCTGTTCGGGGTCGAGGACCTCGAGCAGGGCCGAAGACGGATCACCGCGGAAATCCTGGCCCATCTTGTCGATCTCGTCGAGCAGGAAGAGCGGGTTGGACTTCTTGGCCTTCTTCATCGACTGGATGACCTTGCCGGGCATCGAGCCGATATAGGTGCGGCGGTGACCGCGGATCTCGGCCTCGTCGCGCACGCCGCCGAGCGCCATGCGCACGAACTCGCGGCCCGTCGCCTTGGCGATCGACTTGCCGAGCGAGGTCTTGCCGACGCCGGGAGGTCCGACGAGGCACAGGATCGGCCCCTTCAGCTTCTTCTGGCGGCTCTGCACGGCCAGGTACTCGACGATGCGCTCCTTGACCTTGTCCAGGCCGAAGTGATCGGCGTCGAGCACCTCCTGGGCGAAGTTCAGGTCCTGCTTGACCTTGGAGTTACGACCCCACGGGATCGACAAGAGCCAGTCGAGGTAGTTGCGCACGACCGTCGATTCCGCCGACATCGGCGACATCGAACGCAGCTTCTTCAGCTCGGCTTCCGCCTTCTCGCGGGCCTCCTTGGAGAGCTTGGTCTTCTTGATGCGCGCCTCGATCTCGGCGGCCTCGTCGCGGCCGTCCTCGCCCTCGCCGAGCTCCTTCTGGATCGCCTTCATCTGCTCGTTGAGGTAGTATTCGCGCTGGGTCTTCTCCATCTGGCGTTTTACACGCGAGCGGATGCGCTTCTCCACCTGCAGGACGGAGATTTCGGCTTCCATGAAGCCCATCGCCTTCTCCAGACGCTCCTTGACGGAGAGCGTGGCGAGCATTTCCTGCTTCTCGGGAATCTTGATGGCGAGGTGCGATGCGACCGTGTCGGCCAGCTTCGAGTAATCCTCGATCTGGCTCGCGGCACCCACCACCTCGGGCGAGATCTTCTTGTTCAGCTTGACGTAGTTCTCGAAGTCGGAGACCACCGAGCGCGCCAGCGCCTCGATCTCGACTTCCTCCTCGCCCGGCTCGCTGAGCATGGTCGCGCGGGCTTCATGGAAATCGCCGCGATCGGTGAATTCCGAGATGCGGGCACGCGCAGCACCCTCGACCAGCACCTTGACGGTGCCGTCCGGCAGCTTCAGGAGCTGAAGCACGTTGGCGAGCGTGCCGACGTCATAGATGGCGTCCGGCTCCGGATCGTCATCGGCGGCATTCTTCTGGGTGGCGAGCAGAATCTGCTTTTCCTGCCCCATCACCTCTTCAAGGGCCTTGATGGATTTCTCGCGGCCCACGAACAGCGGCACGATCATGTGCGGGAAGACGACGATGTCGCGCAGCGGGAGGACCGCGAAGACGCCGTCGGCGGGGGACCTGGAAGTTTTGGCCATTGTCCAACCTTTCTGTCGCGACCGCTCTAAGCCAATCGCGAATCTCATATTAACGACCGCGGGTCGTTCCGCCTATCATCCTTTGTGACGGGAGTTTGTCAGCACGGAATGCAGCCCATCGGCCTTCCGTCGATAGGTGGATGCTGGCGACGGAAAGATCAAGGGCAAATGGCAGGCGACTAACTTGCCGGACGCGGAACGGAAGCGGCAGTCCCACAGCAAAGCGGCGCCTTTCGGCGCCGCCAGGCATTCCAAGGGAAAGGCAAGCAGCGCCTGTCTCTTCAGCCGCATTTGTGCAACGCCAGACGATTCCGTCTGGCTGCAAAATGCTCTAGGCGCTGACCGGGCCCTTCTTTTCCTTGCTGTCGGAGTAGATGTAGAGCGGGCGGGCGCTGCCCGTCACCACTTCCTCCGAGATGACGACCTCGCGCACGCCTTCCAGCGCCGGCAGCTCGAACATGGTATCGAGCAGGATCGCCTCCATGATGGAACGCAGGCCACGCGCGCCGGTCTTGCGCTCGATGGCGCGCTTGGCGATGGCCGACAGCGCGTTCTCGTGGAAGGTCAGGTCGACGCTCTCCATCTCGAACAGCCGCTGGTACTGCTTGACCAGCGCGTTCTTCGGCTCGGTCAGGATCTGGATCAGCGCGGCCTCGTCGAGGTCCTCCAGCGTCGCCAGCACCGGCAGGCGGCCGACGAACTCGGGGATCAGGCCGAACTTCAACAGATCCTCCGGCTCGACCTGGCGGAACAGGTCGCCGGTGCGGCGATCCTCCGGCGAGGCGACGGTGGCGCCGAAGCCGATCGAGGTCTTGCGGCCGCGATCCGAGATGATCTTGTCCAGGCCAGCGAACGCACCGCCGCAGATGAACAGGATGTTGGCGGTGTCGACCTGCAGGAATTCCTGCTGCGGGTGCTTCCTGCCGCCCTGCGGCGGCACTGAGGCGACCGTGCCCTCCATGATCTTCAGAAGCGCCTGCTGGACGCCCTCGCCCGACACGTCGCGGGTGATCGAGGGATTGTCCGACTTGCGGGAAATCTTGTCGATCTCGTCGATGTAGACGATGCCCCTTTGGGCACGTTCCACATTGTAGTCGGCCGCCTGCAACAGCTTGAGGATGATGTTCTCCACGTCCTCCCCGACATAGCCGGCCTCAGTCAGCGTGGTGGCGTCGGCCATGGTGAAGGGCACGTCGATGATGCGCGCCAGCGTCTGCGCCAGCAGCGTCTTGCCGCAGCCGGTCGGGCCGATCAAAAGGATGTTCGACTTCGCCAGTTCGACGTCGTTGTTCTTGCCGGCGTGGGCAAGGCGTTTGTAGTGGTTGTGGACGGCGACCGACAGCACGCGCTTGGCGTAGGGCTGGCCGATCACGTAGTCGTCGAGAACCTTCAGGATCTCCTGCGGTGTCGGCACGCCTTCGCGCGACTTCACCATCGAGGTCTTGTTCTCCTCGCGGATGATGTCCATGCACAGTTCGACGCATTCGTCGCAGATGAAGACGGTGGGGCCGGCAATGAGTTTGCGAACCTCATGCTGGCTTTTGCCGCAGAACGAGCAGTAGAGGGTGTTCTTGGAATCACCGCCGCCGTTGCTGACCTTGCTCATCGTCCAGTCCTTTTCATGGGCACCCGCCAAGCGGACACACCCGATAACCTATCGCGGGAAACCGCCTTTTCCAGTACCCGGCCCCCGTAGCGCATTCCGTACAAGGCACAACCCGGAAAGCGCCAGCCGATTCGCAGTTCCCCGGCGAAAAAGCTAAGCCGCCGAAGCTCAATAGAGCCTTAACGTAGGCGGTCGGGCTTCCCGAGGGAACAGCCAATTGTGGCGGAAATGCCGCAAATCCACGCAAAAGTTCCGGACCGGCCGGCCTTTGTCGGCCAGCCCGGAGGCAAAGTCCGGCTCAGGCCTTGGCCTCGCCTTCGTTTTCGTCGCGCGACGTCATCACCTTGTCGATCAGGCCGAGACCCAGCGCCTGCTCCGTGGTGAGGAAGTTGTCGCGCTCCATGGCGTTGTGGATCGTCTCGTAATCCTGCCCGGTGTGCTTGACGTAGATCTCGTTCAGCCGCCGCTTGAGCCGCTCGGTGAACTGGGCGTGGATCATGATGTCGGTCGCCTGGCCCTGATAGCCGCCCGACGGCTGGTGGATCATGATCTGCGCGTTCGGCGTGCAGAAGCGCATGTCCTTGGCGCCGGCGGTCAGGAGCAGAGAGCCCGCCGACATCGCCTGGCCGACGCACAGCGTCGACACCGGCGGCTTGATGAACTGCATGGTGTCGTACATCGCTAGGCCCGACGTCACCACGCCGCCAGGCGAATTGATGTACATGTTGATCTCTTTCTTCGGGTTTTCCGCCTCGAGGAAGAGAAGCTGCGCGCACACCAAAGAGGCCATGCCATCCTCAATGGGGCCGGTGATGAAGATGATACGCTCCTTCAGGAGGCGCGAGAAGATGTCGTAAGCGCGCTCGCCACGGTTGGTCTGTTCGACCACCATCGGGACGAGGTTCATGTAGGTTTCATACGGATCTTTCATGGACTGTCCCTTGACACGCAGGATTGAGGCTGAGGCCGAATCGGGGCGCAGGAGCCTTGATGCGTAGATAGGATGGCCCCTCACCCTTGCGCAAGGCCGACCGGAACCGCCTTCCGGTTAAGGTTGCCCGTTAACGAATTTTAACGAATCCGCTTTTCCGCCGCCCGCCTGTCCGCTTAGGTTGAAAAAGGAGTTCCAGTTCGCGTTCAAGGGGTGGCGCAATGTCGACGAAGAAGCTGATGATCGCCGTATCGGCGCTCGCCGTGCTCGGCACGGTATCGGAAACGGCGGCGGGCGGACGGGCGGTCGCCTGCTACGAACCCTACCGGACCGTGCCGGTCTACGACACGGTCTATGAGAACGTCGAGGTCAATCCCGGCTACAGCCGGATCGAGGTGACGCCGGCGATCTACGGCACGCGCAGCAGGACCGTGGTAGTGCGCGAGGAAAGCGTCGGCTACCGCACCATCCCGGCCGAATACGCCTACCAGCGCGAACGGGTCGAGATCTATCCGGCCACCAGGGTGACACGCACGATCCCGGCCCAGGTGCGCACCCGCTATCGCACCGTCAAGGTCGCCGACGGCGGCTACGACTGGGAATGGCGCTGGATCGACGGCCGCAAGGTGTTGTGCAAGATCAAGCGCAAGGCGCGCTACCAGCGCGTCGCCGAGACGGTCGTGGTGCGCGAGGCCCGCACCGTCTACGAAACCGTACCGGCCGAATATGGCTACCGAAAGCGCAAGGTGATGGTCAGCCCGGAACGCACCGAGCGATACGTCATCCCGGCCCGCTACGAGACGGTGGAAGAACAGGTGGTGGTGCAGCCGGAGCAGCGGCGTCTGGTCGAAGTGCCGCCGTCCTACCAGCGCGTCGCCCGCAAGGTGCTGGTCCAGGAAGGTTCGGAAGGCTGGCGGCGCGTGCATATCCGCCGCCACTGCGACGATTGAGGATCGAAGCGCAGAAAGCCGCATAGCATCGCACTTCCCCGCCCCGCAGCGCCCACTCCCGTGGCGCGGAGCGTGGCATGATGATACGGTCTGGCATCGGCGCGGCAAACCGGGCTAATGATCCGGCATGACCGAGAAAGCCGCTCCTCCACCCTACCTCTCCTTCGACCCGGCGAGCCGCCGGGTCCGGCTCGATCCGCGCGAACCCGCTTTCGTGCAGGCTCCTTACGAGGCCTATGCCTTCCTGCATGCGGCGAGTCCTGCCTTCTTCTGGGAGGACTACGGTCACTGGTGCTTCGGCGGCTACGACGACGTCAATCGACTGCTGCGCGACCGGCGTTTCGGTCGGCAGAACCCGGCCGGCGTGCCGGACAGCCGTGGCGTCGACCAGGACCGCAGCCATCTCGCTTCCTTCGACGCGGTCGAAGCCCATTCGATGCTGGAACTGGAGCCGCCGATCCACACCAGGCTGCGCACGCTGGTCAACCGCGCCTTCGTCTCCCGGCAGGTGGAACGGCTCCGCCCGCGCGTCGAGGCACTGGCCAACGAATTGATCGACGGTTTCCCTACCGGCGAGCCGTTCGACCTGATCCCGGCCTATGCGACGCCGCTGCCCATCATCGTCATCGCCGAAATGCTTGGCGTGCCGGTCGAAATGGGGCCGCAACTGCTCGACTGGTCGCATCAGCTGGTGGCTATGTACACGCTCGGCCGCACGCGCGAGACCGAGGAGACCGCCAACCGCGCGGCGCGCGATTTCTCCGCCTTCCTGCGCGGCTATGTCGCCGAGCGGCGCGACGCGCCGGGCGACGATCTCTTGTCGCTGCTGATCGCGGCGCATGAAGGCGACCAGAAGCTTTCCGAGGACGAACTGGTCTCGTCGGTCATCCTCCTGCTCAACGCCGGCCATGAAGCGACCGTGCACCAGACCGGCAACGCCGTGCGCGCCGTGCTGCAACAGGGCGGCGACCCG
>JBQCHN010000302.1:0-9457 GCA_051954615.1 Mesorhizobium sp.
TCGTTGTAGGTAACCTTCTTCTCGTCATAGGGATTGTCGCCTTCCCAGATGATGGCGACCTGGTTGCCGCGCTTCTTGAGATGCCGGTCGATGCAGTTATAGGAGACGTTGGTCAGCCCGTCCTCGAACCACTTGATCGACACCTTGCCGGTGAAGGAGGCGTTCTCGACCTTGGTATAGGGCTTGAACCAGTCGATGCGCTTGCCATGCTTGCCCCAGAATTTGTCCGGATTCTTCACGCTCTCTGCGTACCACTTGAGATAGGTCTCATTGTCGATCAGCGCGTTCTTCTTCCACGCCGCCTGGACCTTGTGAACGTGAACCTCGGACATTTCCAGCATTCCTCCTCAATCAGCCGACCGCATGAGGCGGCCGCCGCAGCGGCAGGACCGCTGCGTTCGGGGGCATTATTAACAGTTCCGCCCCAAGGGCAATATTAGACGTTCGGTTTGCATGAGACGTTGCGGCGCACGACCGGCGATCCCATCTTGTTAGCCGACGATTAACCATCCCGGCGCACAGTTTTCACCGGGAGGAACGGCTCGAAGCTGACGAGGCAGCCATGCGCGAGCATTCCGAAATGGACCTTTTGCTAAAAGGCTATGGCCTGACGACGGCGAAGATCCTCTATCACTATCCGGACCATCCCCACCTGCTGCAGACCTATGTCTGGCAGGACTACGACCTGGCGCCGAAATTCCCGGCGCTGTTCGCCTTCATCGATTTCTGGAAGGCCAGGCTCGACGGCCCGCTGCATTCGGTCGTCTATTCGCACCAGCGGCTGATTTCGCCGAGCGAATGGCGCAAGATCGACGGCGAGTTCGTGCTGCACTGAACGGAACCAGGCAACCAGCCCCGGGGGAGCTGTGAACGGGCCGCGCCTTCGGCTATGATGCTGCAAGCGACTGCGGGTGGGGCGGCGAGGCGGCGATGCCCGACAACTGGTGCCTGATCTTTTCCGACGGTACGGGCCAGCGCGGCGTGCGCAACGACGCCGGCGTGCGCAATACCAACGTCTTCCAGATGTTCGCCGCAGCGGAAGGCAAGATCTATCTCGACGCCTTCTACGATCCCGGTCTCGGCGCGCCGGAGGAGGGCGAAAACAGTTGGGGCCGCACCTTGCGCAACCTGTGGTCCAAGGCCACCGGCTGGGGCATCAGCGCCAACATCGCCGACTGCTACGAGGCGTTGATGCTACGCTGGCGTCCGGGTGTGAAGATCGGCCTGTTCGGCTTCAGCCGCGGCGCCTATACGGTGCGCTGTCTGGGTGGCGTGCTGGCAACCTGCGGCATCGCCATGACGGACGGCGGCGCGCCGATCCCGGCCGACAAGGAGGGCGAAGGCGCCAAGAGGCGGCGCGCCATCGCCGAGGCGGCGGTGAGCGCCTACAAGATCCGCAACGAAAGCGAACGCAAGGCGGCAGGCCAGGCATTCGCGCTCAAATACGGCGCCGCGCCGGTGACGCCCGACGTGATCGGCGTCTTCGATACCGTCAAGGCGCTCGGGCTGCCCGGCGTCATGGACCTGGTCAACCCGTGGCGGCACCAGTTCCACGACAACGAATTGTCGGTGCGCGTTCCGGTCGGCCTGCAGGCGCTGTCGATCGACGAGGACCGCAAGGCCTTCCTGCCGGTGCCGTGGGCCGATGTCGATGCCGAGGGCCGGGCAGCCGGACAGGTCATCGAGCAGGTCTGGTTTCCCGGCGTCCATTCCGATGTCGGCGGCGGCTATCAGGACGACTGGCTGCTGGCCGACCTTGCGCTCGACTGGATGCTGTCGCGGCTGCGCGACGTGGCGCGCCTGCACATTCCGCTGACCGTCACCATGCGCGACAACCTGCTCGGACGCCAGCACGACGAACGCACCGGCCTCGGCATCTTCTGGCTTCCGGCCGAGCGCAGCGTCCGCAGCGAAAGCGTCGACATCGATCCGCTCTGCCGGAATATAGAGGACCGCTTCGAGAGCTACGCGCCGCCCTACCGGCCGGCGCCTCTCAAGCGCCATCCGCGGGTCAAGCGGTTCTATCGGTCTTAGGACGTTATCGGTGACCGAAGATGGCCGAACCGACGCGCACGGACGTGGCGCCAAAGGCCACCGCCGTCTCGTAATCGCCCGACATGCCCATCGACAGTTTTTCCACGCCCGCCTGCCCGGCCAGCTTTTCCAGCAGCGCGAAATGCGGGCCGGGGTTCTCGTCGGCCGGCGGTATGCACATCAACCCTTCGACGGCGAGGCCGTGGGTTTCACGGCAGCGGGTGACGAAGGCGACGGCCTCCGTCGGCTCGATGCCGGCCTTCTGCGGCTCGGAGCCGATATTGACCTGCACATAGAGTTTTGGCGCGCGGCCCTGCTTCTTCATCTCCTTGGCAAGCTCGGCAGCGATCTTGTCGCGGTCGACCGTCTCGATGACGTCGAACAGCGCCACCGCTTCCTTCGCCTTGTTGGATTGCAGCGGGCCGATCAGATGCAGCTCGATGCCGGAAACCTCGTCCCTCAGAGCCGGCCATTTGCCTTGCGCTTCCTGCACGCGGTTCTCGCCGAAGACGCGCTGGCCGGCAACGAGGACGGGGCGGACGGCGTCGGCCTCGAAGGTCTTCGACACGGCGACGAGCGTGACGGCGCCGGCCGGGCGTCTGGCCTCGCTCTCGGCAGCGGTGATCCTGGCCTTGACTTCGGCAAGGCGTGAGGGCGCATCGTTCATGTCCGGCTCCAGCGTGTTTTTGTCCGGCGGCACAGGCCTTGCGGTTGACGGGTCTGTCAAACCATGGTGAAGACCGCAGCGGTCGTCCTCCCCGTGCTTTTAAGTGAAATTCGTCCCATGGCAACCGAACGATACAATCCGCGCGCATCCGAGCCGAAATGGCAGAAGGCCTGGGACGCCGAAAAGCTCTTCGAGACGAAGAACGACGATCCGCGACCGAAATACTACGTGCTGGAGATGTTCCCCTACCCGTCCGGGCGCATCCACATGGGCCACGTGCGCAATTACACAATGGGCGACGTGGTGGCGCGCTGGCGCCGGGCCATGGGCCATAACGTGCTGCACCCGATGGGCTGGGACGCCTTCGGCCTGCCGGCGGAAAACGCGGCGCGCGACAATAAGGTGAACCCGCGCGACTGGACCTACAAGAACATCGCCACGATGAAGGGCCAACTGAAGACGATGGGCCTGTCGCTCGACTGGTCCCGCGAAATCGCCACCTGCGACGCCTCCTACTATCGGCACCAGCAGAAGATGTTCCTGGACTTCTGGAAGGCCGGGCTGGTCGAGCGCAGGGCGGCCAAGGTCAACTGGGACCCGGTCGACATGACCGTGCTCGCCAACGAACAGGTCATCGACGGCAAGGGCTGGCGCTCCGGCGCGCCGGTCGAGCAGCGCGACCTGACGCAATGGTTCTTCAGGATCACCTCGGCCAGCCAGGACCTGCTGGACAGCCTCGACACGCTCGAGCGCTGGCCCGACAAGGTCAAGCTGATGCAGGCCAACTGGATCGGCCGTTCCGAGGGCCTGCTGATCCGCTGGAAACTGGACGCCGCCACCGCGCCGGCCAGCGAGAGCGAACTGGAAGTCTATACCACCCGGCCCGATACCATTTTCGGCGCCTCCTTCATGGCTATCGCCGCCGACCATCCGCTGGCGAAGAAGGCGGCCGAGGACAAGCCGGAACTCGCCGCCTTCATCGAGGACATCCGCCATCGCGGCACCTCCGTGGCCGAACTGGAGACGGCCGAGAAGCGCGGCTTCGACACCGGCATCCGCGTCGTCCATCCCTTCGATCCGGACTGGACGCTGCCGGTCTACGTCGCCAACTTCGTCCTGATGGACTACGGCACCGGCGCCATTTTCGGCTGCCCGGGCCACGACCAGCGCGACCTCGACTTCGCCAACAAGTACGGCCTGCCCGTCATCCCAGTGGTGCTGCCCGACGGCGCCGCCGCCGACGGATTCCAGATCACCGAAGAAGCCGTCGTCGACGAAGGCGCGATGATCAATTCGCGCTTCCTCGACGGGATGCGGTTTCGCGAAGCCTTCGATCAGGTCGCCGATCGCCTCGAGGCGGTCACCGTCGGCAATCGCCCGCAGGCTGAGCGCAAGGTGCAGTTCCGCTTGCGCGACTGGCTGATCTCGCGCCAGCGCTACTGGGGCTGTCCGATCCCGGTCATCCACTGCGAAGCCTGCGGCGCCGTGCCGGTGCCGGACGATCAGCTGCCGGTGGAACTGCCAACCGACGTCTCCTTCGAAAAGCCGGGCAATCCGCTCGACCATCACCCGACCTGGAAGCACGTCGTCTGCCCGCAATGCGGCAAGCCGGCGCGTCGCGACACCGACACGATGGACACCTTCGTCGACTCGTCCTGGTATTTCGCCCGCTTCACCGACCCGTGGAACGAGACGGCGCCGACGACGCTGGACTACGTCGACGGGCCTAAGGGCTGGCTGCCGGTCAACCAGTATATCGGCGGCATCGAGCACGCCATCCTGCACCTGCTCTATTCGCGCTTCTTCGCCCGCGCCATGAAGGCGACCGGTCACCTGAACGAGGTGAAGGAACCGTTCGAGGGCCTGTTCACTCAAGGGATGGTCGTTCACGAGACCTATCGCAACCTGAGCGGCTGGGTGACGCCGGCGGAGGTCAAGGTCGAGGACTTCGACGGCACGCGAAAGGCCTTCATGCTTTCCGACGGCGCGCCGGTGGAGATCGGCGCCATCGAGAAGATGTCGAAGTCGAAGAAGAACGTCGTCGACCCCGACGACATCATCGGCAGCTACGGCGCCGACACGGCGCGCTGGTTCATGCTGTCGGATTCGCCGCCCGAGCGCGACGTCATCTGGACCGAGGCTGGCGTCGAGGGCGCCCACCGTTTCGTCCAGCGTGTCTGGCGACTGGTTTCGGAAGCCGCGCCCGCCGTCGCACGCATCAAGGGCGCGGCTGCGTCCGGCGGCGAGGCGGCGGCGCTATCGAAGGGCGCGCACAAGATCCTGAAGGCTGTCGGCGAGGATATCGGCCGGCTGCACTTCAACAAGGCCGTGGCGCGCATTTACGAACTGACCAACCTGTTGTCGCCGCAGGTGGCCGAGATTGCCGCCGGCAAGGCCGTCGATTTGCCGGCCGTGCGCGAGGGGCTGGATTTCCTCGTCGCCATGATCGCGCCGATGATGCCGCATCTGGCCGAGGAATGCTGGTCGGCGCTGGGCGGCAAGGGCCTTGTCGCGGAACGGCCGTGGCCGGCCTTCGACCCGGCATTGGTGGTCGACAACGACGTCACCTATCCGGTGCAGATCAACGGCAAGAAGCGCGGCGATTTGACAATCTCGCGCGACGCAGACCAAGCTGCCGTCGAAAAAGCGGTGCTGGCGCTCGATTTCATGGTAAAGGCGCTGGACGGCAAGCCGCCGCGCAAGGTGATCGTCGTGCCGCAGAGGATCGTCAATGTCGTTGCCTGACGCCGAACCATCGCATCGCAACAGTCGCGCCGGCATCGCTCTCCTGAGACGGTTCACACTGGTCGGTGCCGCCGCTTCGGTGTTGCTCGCCGCCGGCTGCACGGTGCGGCCGCTTTATTCCGACGCGCCGCTCGGCAATTCGAACGTCAGCGCCAAGGCGGAGCTGGCCTCGATCGCAGTCAAGCCGGTGAATTCGCGCTACGCCCAGCAGGTCCGCAACAACCTGATCTTCGGCCTCTATGGCGGGGCGCAGGCGCCGGCCGCGCCGACCTATTCGCTGGCGCTCAACGTCTCCGAACTGGTCCAGTCCGCGGCGACCATCCAGGTCACCACCGACGTCGACCAGCCGACCGCCGGCACGGTTACACTGACTGCAGCCTATACGCTGACCGACGCCCAGACGGGCAAGACGGTTGCCACCGGCACGCGTTCGATCTCGTCTTCCTACGACAAGCCGTCGCAGGAATTCGCCAACTATCGGGCGCAGATCGACGCCGAGAATCGCGCCGCCCGCGAACTCGGCGAATTGTTGCGGCTGGCCTTGGCGCAGGACCTCGCGAAGAAGGCCCGCTGACACACCGGGCGACCGATCCGATCGCCCTCCAGCCTGTCCCGCAAAAGAGAGCGGCCGCGCGAAAGCCGGCCGCCCTTCGCAATCAGCCGATGGTCTGGCCGGTCTTGGCCCAGTCGGCCAGGAACTGCTCCAGGCCCTTGTCGGTCAGCGGATGCTTGACCAATGCCTTCAGCGTCGCCGGCGGTACGGTCGCCACATCGGCGCCGATCATCGCCACTTCCTTGACGTGATTCACGGTGCGGATCGAAGCGGCCAGTATCTCGGTCTTGAAGTCGTAGTTGTCGTAGATGGTACGGATTTCCGAGATCAGCTCGACGCCGTCGATGCCCATATCGTCGATGCGGCCGATGAAGGGCGAGATGAATGTGGCGCCGGCCTTGGCGGCGAGCAGCGCCTGGTTGGCCGAGAAGCACAGCGTCACGTTGACCATGCGGTTCATGTCGTTGCGGATCGAGCGGCAGGCCTTGAGGCCGTCCCAGGTCAGCGGCACCTTGATGGCGATATTGTCGGCGATCTTGGCCAGCACCTTGGCCTGCTTCATCATGGTCTCGTAGTCGGTGGCGGTCACCTCGGCCGAGACGGGACCTTCGACGATGTCGCAGATCTGCTTGGTCACCTCGGTGATCTTGCCGCCGGATTTCATGATCAGCGACGGATTGGTGGTGACGCCGTCGAGCAGGCCGAGATCGTTCAGTTCCTTGATCTCCTTGATGTCGGCGGTATCGACGAAAAACTTCATGACGATCTCCTTCGAATTGTCCGGGTGTCGGGAGGGCACGCTCGGCGTTGGGCTTTGCTCTAGACCAAAGTCGGGGCAAGGTCACGCGCGATGAGCAAAGATTCGCCTTTTGACGCGGCCGCCCCGGTGCTGGTTCCCATGCCCGCAGAACGCCCCTACACCTACGCGGTTCCTTCAGGAGTGCGTGTGGTGCCGGGCTCGATCGTGCGCGTGCCGCTTGGACCGCGTCAGGTTGCGGGCATCGTCTGGGACGGCGGTGCCGATCCGGTCGCGGCCCGCAAGCTCAGGCCCATCGAAGAGGTATTCGATTGTCCCCCTATCGCCGAGCCCATGCGCCGCTTCGTCGACTGGATGGCGCACTACACGCTGTCGGCTCCGGGCATGGTGGCGCGCATGCTCCTGCGCGCGCCGGAAGCCTTCGACCCCGAGCCGTGGACGGAAGGCATCGTCCGCACCGACGCGCTGCCCGACCGCATGACCGCAGCCCGGGCCCGCGTGCTTGAAACGGCCGACGGCGGACTGGCCTGGACCCGCACCGGCCTCGCGCATGCCGCCGGCGTGTCCTCGACCGTGATCGACGGCTTGAAGGCGCAAGGCGTCTTCGAGACGGTGATGATCCCACCGCGCCCAGTGGTCGCGCCGCCCGACCCCGCCTTTGCAAGGCCGCAACTGGCGCCCGACCAGCAGACGGCGGCGGACATGCTGCGCGCCGGCGTGGAAGCAGACGGCTTCGGCGTCACCCTGCTCGACGGCGTCACCGGGTCCGGCAAGACAGAAGTCTATTTCGAAGCGGTGGCGGAAGCGCTGGAGCGCGGCAAGCAGGTGCTGATCCTGCTGCCGGAGATCGCACTGACCCACGCCTTCCTCGAACGCTTCCAGGAGCGCTTCGGCGCCAAACCCGGCGAGTGGCATTCCGACCTTGCGCCGCGCATGCGCGAAAAGGTCTGGCGACAGGTGGCCGAAGGCACGGTGCGCGTGGTGGCCGGCGCGCGCTCGGCGCTGTTCCTGCCATTCAAGGAACTCGGCCTGATCGTCGTCGACGAGGAACACGACCCCGCCTACAAACAGGAGGACCGCGTCTTCTACAACGCCCGCGACATGGCCGTGGTGCGCGGCCATCTCGGCGGCTTCCCGGTGGTATTGTCGTCGGCCACGCCCTCGGTGGAAAGCCGCGTCAACGCCACGCAGGGGCGCTACCGCCACGCGGTTCTGTCCGGCCGGTTCGCCAAGGCCGCGCTTCCCGACCTCAAGGCGGTGGACATGCGCCGTGCTCCGCCGGCAAAGGGCAGCTTCCTGTCGCCGCTGCTGGTCGAGCAGATGGGCCGCACGCTCGAAAAAGGCGAGCAGTCGCTGCTTTTCCTCAATCGCCGTGGCTACGCGCCGTTGACGCTGTGCCGGGTCTGCGGTCACCGCTTCGGCTGCCCGGTCTGTTCGGCCTGGCTGGTCGAGCACCGTTTTCGCGGTCAGCTCGTCTGCCATCATTGCGGCCACGCGGAAAAGCGCCCGGAAGCCTGCCCCGAATGCGGCACATTCGACCACCTTGCCGCTTGCGGGCCGGGGGTGGAGCGCATCGCGGAAGAGGTGGTGGCGACCTTTCCCGAGGCGCGTACCATCGTTCTGTCCTCCGACATCGTCGGCGGCGTGCGGCGATTGCGGCTCGAACTGGAGGCCATCGCCAAGGGCGACGCCGACATCGTCATCGGCACGCAGCTTGTCGCCAAGGGCCACAACTTCCCCAACATGACGCTTGTCGGGGTGGTCGATGCCGATCTCGGCCTCGCCAACGGCGATCCGCGCGCCGCCGAGCGCACCTTCCAGCTGCTCAGCCAGGTCACCGGCCGCGCCGGCCGCACCGGCAAGCAAAGCCACGGCCTCTTACAGACCTACCAGCCCGACCATCCGGTCATGCAGGCGATCGTTTCCGGCAATGCCGAAAGTTTCTACGCCCGCGAAATCGCCGAGCGCGAACGCGCCGGCCTGCCGCCTTTCGGCCGGCTGGCCGGCGTCATCGTCTCGGCCGCAACCCGCGCCGAGGCGGAAGGGCACGCGCGGGCGTTGCGGCGCGCGGCGCCGGAGGCCGCCGACATTTTCGTTCTCGGGCCGGCCGAGGCACCGCTGGCGCTGGTCGCCGGCCGCCATCGGTTCCGCCTGTTGATCCAGGGCGAACGGCGCGCCGACATGCAGGCTTTCGTCCGCGCCATGCTGGTGCAGGGGCCAAAACAGCGCGGCTCGGTGCGCGTGCAGGTGGACATCGACCCACAGAGCTTTTTGTGACGGCACGCCGCGATCCAGAAAGTTTCCTTCTAAGGAAACTTTCTCTTGCCCCTCCGATATTGCCGCGATAGTTTCCATATAAGGAAACTATTTCGAGGCCAAAATGGCGCTGACGCTCTACATCCACCCGCTCGCCTCGTTCTGCCACAAGGTGCTGATCGCCTTTTACGAGAACGGCGTGTCGTTCACGGCCGAGACGGTCGATCTCATGGACCCCGGCGAGGCGGCGGACCATCTCGCCCGCTGGCCCGTTGGCAAGATTCCGGTTCTCTATGACAGCGAGCGCGATCGCATCGTGGCGGAAACCAGCGTCATCATCGAATATGTCGGGGAGCGTTATCCAGGACCGGCGCCGCTGCTGCCGGATGAGTCCGAGGCGCGGCTGGAAGCCCGGTTGTGGGACCGCTTTTTCGACTTCTATGTC
>JBQCHN010000303.1:0-7527 GCA_051954615.1 Mesorhizobium sp.
TTCTGCTTTTCCTCCAGCGTGTGCGGCGCGTGGTCGGAGCCGAGCACGTCGACGATGCCCTGCGCGATACCGTGCCAGACGCCGTCGCGATGGCGGGCGGCGCGCACCGGCGGGTTCATCTGCAACAGCGTGCCCAGCCGCGCATAGTCCTCTGCCGTGAAGGTCAGGTGATGCGGCGTCGCCTCGCAGGTGGCGACGTCCTTGTGCCGTTCGAGGAAAGCGATCTCTTCGGCGGTGGAGATGTGCAGCACATGGATGCGCGCGCGCGCCTGCCGGGCGATGCGCACCAGCCGCTCGGTACAGGACAGCGCCGTCACTTCGTCGCGCCAGACCGGATGCGAGGACGGATCACCAGGGATGCGCTCGCCCAGCCGCTCGCGCAGGCGGAATTCGTCCTCGGAATGGAAGGCGGCGCGGCGGCGCGTGTTGCGCAGGATCGAGGCTACGCCTTCGTCGTCCTCGACCAGAAGATCGCCGGTGGAGGAGCCCATGAAGACTTTTATCCCGGCCGCACCCGGCAGGCGTTCCAGTTCGCCGACATCAGCGGCGTTCTCGCGCGTGCCGCCGACCCAGAAGGCGAAATCGCAATGCATGCGGCTCGTTGCGCGCCGTATCTTGTCGGCGAGGGCCGCCTCGCTGGTCGTCAGCGGATTGGTGTTGGGCATCTCGAAGACGGCGGTGACGCCGCCCAGCACCGCAGCAGCGGAGCCCGTCTCCAGGTCCTCCTTGTGCTCCAGTCCCGGCTCGCGGAAATGCACCTGGCTGTCGACGACGCCCGGCAACACATGCAGGCCGGTGCAGTCGATCGTCTCGCCGGCGGAAGTCCGGCCAAGGTCGCCGATCGCGGCAATGCGGCCACCCTTAACGCCGACATCGCGGACGCCCTTGCCGTCCTGATTGACCACCGTGCCACCTGTCAGGATAAGATCGAAGGTGGTTGCCATGGCGGGTCTGCTCTCTTGCGGGGACAATGCCAGCGGCTTACGTAATGGCCGACCGTTTTGCAAGTTTGGACCCCGCTTCCCGCCATGCCGTCTGCCCTGCTCAAGGACCGTACAGTCATTCTCGTCTCGGGCCCGGACGCCGAGCATTTCCTGCAGAACATCCTTACCACGGATCTCGATCGATTGACGCCCGGCGAGGCGCGGCCCGGCGCGCTGCTGACGCCGCAGGGCAAGATCCTGTTCGATTTCCTGATCTCGCGCGCCGGCGACCACGCCTTCCGGCTCGACTGCCGCGCCGACGTCGCCGACGATTTCATCCGCCGGCTGATGCTCTACCGGCTGCGAGCCAGGGCGGATATTTCCAAGCAGGAACAGGTGCTTGTCTCCGCCGAATGGGGCGATGATTCAGGCGCCTCACAATCCGATTCAACCTCCGTGACCGACAGTCGTTTCGCTGACGGGGCCGTCAGGCGACGCTATGGCGAACAAGCCGACGACGGCGACGTTGAAGCATGGCACGCGCTGCGCATCGCCTCCGGTGTTGCCGAGAGTGGCAGCGACTACCAGCTGGGCGATGCCTTCCCGCACGACGTTCTGCTCGACCAGGCAGGCGGCGTCGGCTTCCAGAAAGGCTGCTATGTCGGCCAGGAGGTCGTCTCGCGCATGCAGCATCGCGGCACAGCGCGGCGACGCGTGCTGCTGGTCTCGGGTGCCAGCCCTCTGCCCCCGGCAGGCACGGACCTGACGGTGGATGGACGCAGCGTCGGCACGCTTGGCTCCAGTTCCGGCCACAACGGCCTTGCAGTTGCCCGCATCGACCGGGTGAAGGCGGCGATGGACGAAGGCAAGTCGATCCTTGCCGGCGATGCCGCCGTCACGCTTGTCATTCCCGATTGGGCAAGTTTCCGCTTTCCCGAACAGGCCGGCGCGGAGGAGGCCTGATGGCGGCCGACCGCGCTGGCGCGCCACCGCGCGCATGGCAGCGCATGCTGTCGGGCCGCCGGCTCGACCTGCTCGACCCCTCGCCGCTCGACATCGAGATTTCCGACATCGCTCATGGCCTTGCGCGGGTGGCGCGCTGGAACGGCCAGACCGGCGGCGAACACGCTTTCTCAGTTGCCCAGCATTCGCTGCTGGTCGAGGCGATCTATGGCCAATTGGTCCCGGACGCGACGCCGATCCAGCGGCTGACCGCCCTGCTTCACGACGCGCCCGAATACGTCATCGGCGACATGATCTCGCCGTTCAAGGCAGTGATGGGCGGCAGCTACAAGGAGTGCGAGCACCGCCTGCAGCGCGCCATCCATTTGCGCTTCTCTCTGCCCGGCGAAACCCCGGCCGGACTGAAGAAAGATATCAAGCGCGCCGACCAGATCGCCGCCTATTTCGAGGCGACGCGGCTCGCCGGCTTTTCGACCGCCGAGGCGACGCAGTTCTTCGGCCGGCCGCGTGGCTTTTCCGCCGACCGGCTGGACCTTGCGCCGCGCCCGGTCATGTGGGCGCAGAGTGCCTTCTTGGAGCGCTTCGCGGCAATCGACATGCTGAGAGGCGCCTGATCAGCGTCCCTGCCGCTCCAGCCGGTCGAGGAACCACTGGGTCAGCCGCACCCACACCTCGTCCTTCTCGCCGGTGTCCTCGCAGCCATGGTCGAGGTTCGGATTGTCGTTTACCTCGATGACGAAGATACCGTCCTTCGTCTCCTTGAGGTCGACGCCGTAGAGCCCGTCGCCGATGCAGCGCGCCGCCTTGACGGCGGTGTCGACCACATGTGGCGGTGTCTCCTTCAGCGTGAAGGTCTTGATGCCGCCTTGGTCCGGCTTGCCGCTCGCCTTGTGATGGACGATCTGCCAGTGCTTCTTGGCCATCAAATAGTGGATGGCGAACAGCGGCTGGCCGCCGAGAACGCCGATGCGCCAGTCATAGTCGGTCGGGATGAACTTCTGCGCGATAAGCAGGTCGGATTCCTCCATCCATTCGCTCGCGAGCGTCTTCAGTTCGGCGAAGGTCGAGCATTTCTTGACGCCGCGCGAGAAGGACGAGTCCGGAATCTTCAGCACCAGCGGGAAGCCCAGCGTCTCGGCCGCCAGTTCGAAATCGGCAGGGCCGGCGATCATTACCGTCGGCGGCACCGGCACCTTGTTGGCCGTCATCAGTTCGTTCAGGTAGACCTTGTTGGTGCAGCGGATCATCGACAGAGGGTCGTCGATCACCGGCATGCCCTCCTGCTGGGCACGCCGCGCGAAGCGATAGGTATGGTTGGAAATCGTCGTCGTCTCACGGATGAACAGCGCGTCGTAATTGGCGAGCCGGGCCAGGTCCTTCCTGGTGATCGGCTCGACCTCGACGCCCATCTTCTCGGCGATGCGCGCCCAGTGGCGTAGCGAGGCGATCTCGGACGGCGGCAGTTCCTCGTGGGGATCGACCAGCGTGGCGAAGGTGTAGCGGGCCGGCGTACGCGCCTTCGAATCGCGCCATTCGCGGGCCGTATAGACATCCATCGCGTCGAGGAAGCGCTTCTTGTCTTCTTCGCTCATGCGGCCGAGCGGACAAAAGCCGATCTTGCGGATCGATGCCCATTCGCCGCCATCGAGGATGGAAACTTCCAATGCCGGCGCCCTGAACCAGTCGAACAGGAGCTTGGCGAAGCGATCCCACGCCTTTGAAGGACCGATGCCGAAAAAGACGTGCGCCTTGACGGGAAAGGATCCGCCAAGGTCCTTGCGGCACTTGTTCAGCGCCAGTTCCAGTTCCGGCAGCGCGTGCTCGTAAAGCTTGCGCTCGGACAGGTCGATCATCGTCTCGACGGTGGGAATGACGCGATGGCCGCGTGAGGAGGCCAGCAGCGAGGCATAGTAGCCGCGACTCTGATAGGCGTAGCTGTTCGACAGGTTGATGACTTTGGGGCGCTGGCCGCGGAACAGCGCCGGATGGGCGAGATAGTCGCGGTTGGTGATGACCTTGTGCGGCGTCGCCGCCTGGTCGAGATGGTTCTGCCTGCCGGTAAGGACGACCCAGGTCATGGCTCACGTTTCCCGAGGATGATGGCGGCGCGCAGTCCGTCGCGGCCGAACTGCGCCATGGCCATGAAGATGGCGTGGGGAACCGGTATGTTGGCGGCGTCGAGCGTGGTTTCCTGCCGCTCGTCCTCCACCCACGGATCGTGGATGAGGATGTGGTCGCCGTCATCGCCGATGGCGAGCACCCAATGCGGTACCTTCTTGCCGAACATCAGGAAGCCGCTGATGAGCACCAGCACGAGCTTGCCGGCAGCGATCGCCGCGCGGATATCGTCCAACGCGAAAGCGCGGGTGTTGACGGGAATGCCGTAGGCTTCGGCGCGACGGCGGAAATCGACCTGCGCCAGTTCCATCACCCGCCGCTTCTCGACGCTGCGCACCGATTGCAGAAACAGCGCACCGTAGAAGGAAACGTAGATTTCGGCGGCCAGCCCGCTTTCATGACCGGCGACGGCCAGCCCGAACGGTTCACAGCCGCCGGGGCCGGACATCATGAAGACGGTGGTCGCCTCGCGCCACAGGCGGATTTCCATCACCGGATCGGGAACGAAGGCGCGATCGAAATGCGCCATCGCCATCATCAGGCAGCAGGGGCCGCAGGTGAAGTCGCAGGTCTGCTCATAGAACGGCACGGTGGTGGTCACCGGCACGCCGCCGCGCAGCGTCTTTTCGTAGCGCAGGGCGCTCGCGCCGTCCTCGTAGTAGTCGCCCTCGCGGCCAATGCGGCGATAGCCGGCCTTTTCGTAGACCTGAATGGCGCGAGCGTTGTCCTCGCGCACCTCCAGCCTGAGCAGCATGCGCTCGTGCCGGAAAGCCGCCTCCTCGGCAGCGTCCAGGAGCAGGCGACCGACGCCCTGCCCTCCGAACCCCGGTGCGGCGGCAATCGAATAGAGGCGGGCGACGCCGGACCCGGTGCGCAGGAGGACGATGGCATAGCCGGCGACGCGCCTGTTGGCCTCGGCGACCAGCGCCTCGGCGGTCTCGCGCTCGATCAGCGTGCGGAAGGACCGGCGGGAGATACGGTCGCCGGGAAAAACAGCGTTCTCGATGGCGGCGAGGGCGTCGACGTCAGATGCGCGGGCCTTGCGAATCTCGACAGGCATGAAGGCGCTAAAACCCTCGGAGGCGATTGCTGGGAACGGCTTGCCGACTCAGGAAGCAGGGCGAAAAAACTCTGCGAAGTTCGCGCTATCGCGCTTGAAATCAGGCTGAATTGTGGCGCCTGCACAGGTCCACCAAGGTCAGTCCGAAATGCGTGCGTTCACGAGATCATGCCTGCCACGAGCTGCTCATAGGCCCGTTTGGCCACCTCGCTCAAGCGGTTGTCCGGAAGCGAGCCGACGACCGCGCAGCCGTAGCCCTTGTCGAGCCAATAGACCGCGCGAGGCCCCTCGCCGGACTGCGCATAGATACCCTTGCCATGCGCTGCCGGCTCCGTCGTGACGAACAGCGAGATGCGGTTTCCTTCCGCATCCTCGTAGAGCAGCATGGCGGCGCGGTGGCCGCCCGCCGGCAGCAACCGGCCGCCGACAAGCTGAAAGCCGTCGTCGCTCAGGTTCGGCGCGACCAGCTTCATGCCGATGCGGTTGGACAGCCAGGTTTCCATATGGTCCAGATCGCTGGCAGGGACCTCGACGGCATGGCGTTTCTCGGCGGCATAGACGACATGGGCGGCGATCGCCTCCTCGGCCAGCTGGTCCTGCGCGCTGTCGTCGTGAGCCCCGCCTCCCAGCGAAGCGGCGACGTAGCCGCCGGCTCCGCCAACGGCCAAAAGCAGGGCGGCAGCCGCGGCCAACCACCAGCGCGGGTGCCGGCGCTCCACCACCACGGGTTTTTCGCCGAGCGCGGCGCGCGTCAACCGCACCGGAACCGATTCATCGAGCACGCCCGCGAAAGCGGCGCGCAGTGCTTCGGCATCGCCGGCATAGCGTGTGCGCCTGGCCTGCATGTCCGGGTTGGCTGCCAGCCAGGCTTCGTAGCCGGCGCTATCCTCGCCCGGCAGCTCGCCGTCGAGCGCCATGTGGATATCCCGCTCGGTGAAATCGCGCCCGCTCATGATTCGACGACCCTGATGGCACGACGGCGGGACGAATCGTCCAGCAATCCGCGCAGTTCCTCGCGACCGCGGGCAATGCGCGACATCAGCGTTCCGGCCGGCACGCCAAGGATATTGGCGGCCTCGGCATAGGAGAAGCCTTCGATCGAGACCAGCACCAGCGCCGCGCGGCGATCAGGCCCGATGGCCTGCAAGGCGTCGACGATCTCGCGCGAGGCGGCATTACCGAACTGCTCGGCGGGCGCCGCCATCGCCTCGTCGGCATCGAGCGGCAGCATCGCCGTCTCGCCGCGCCGGCTCACCTTGCGCATCCGGTCGATGAACAGATGATGCATGATCGTGAACAGCCACCTCCGGGGGCTTTCTCCGCTTTGCCAATTGTCCAGCCGGGTGAGCGCGCGTTCGAGGCAATCCTGGACGAGATCGTCGGCACCGTCGCGGTCGCGCAGCAAAGCGCGCGCATAGCGCCTGAGGCGCGGTATCTCGCTGACGATCGCTGCCTTCCTGTCGTCCATCGCTGCCGTTTACGCCCGCGCCTGCCCACCGCCCGCTGCTACCGCCGATTGAACGCCGGTTCGTCGCCCGTCGCAAGATGCGGCCTTGGCCGCATCCCGCGCGAGAAGACAACGAACGCTGCGGCGCATTTATTCCCGGCTCATCAGGTGGCTGGCTCTCCGCCGCGCCGCGCCGCGCCGGTCAAAAGCTTCTGATAGAACAAGCCGATACCGATCAGCACCGCCCCAAGGCCGATGAAGGAGAGCGCCCGCAGCACGCCTTCCAGCTCCGACATATCGAACAGGAAGACCTTCAGCACCGCCGCCGCGATCAGCGCCGCCGAGGCGATGCGCAACACCTGCGAGCCCAGCCGGACGCCGATGGCCAAAACGATGACGCCGAGCAGCAGCCAGAGCGCGGAGTAGCTGTAGGTTTCCACCTGATCCAGCCCGCTCCACAGGCCGATATATTCGCCCTTGAAGAAGCGGCGCACCGACAGCGTCGCATAGACGAAGGCGAGCAGTGCCGAGGTCAGTGCCAGCATGGCCGAATACCATTTCGGCCGCTTGTCGCGAACGTAGAGGGCAAGCAGGCCTGCAGCGATCGCCGGCAGCAGATAGGCCAGGAACAGAAGGTTGAACACCGGGATGGAGCCTGTCGATTCGTCGGTGAACAGCGGGTTGAGCCAGAGGAAATGGCTGCCGGCGATGGAGGCCACGGACAGGACGCCGATGGCGAGCGAACCGTAGCGCAGCACCGAACTCGGCGAGCGCATGTCGATCGAAACGAGGATCGCGGCGAAGCCGAGGGTGATCAGTGTATAGATCGCCTGTTCGGCCAGAGTCAGCGCGCCGTCGTCGATGACGCCGCCGTGCATGGCGTGGCGGACCAGCATGGCAAGCAGCAGAAGCGCGAACAGCGCCGCAGCCGCCTCCATGGCGAGGCGTGGCCGACCGGCCGTGGTGCGCGCAAGCTGCCAGGCCGAGGCGGCGAAGGCGAGCGCTGGAATGCCGTA
>JBQCHN010000304.1:0-6804 GCA_051954615.1 Mesorhizobium sp.
TGATCGTCTTGAGATAGTCCTTGGGGATGATCATGTCGGTGTCGACATTGACGATCGGCAAGGGTGCGGCGACGCCGGTGAGCTTGGTGAACTTGTCCATGGCCTGATGCCCGTCTTGAAAAGGGTTGCGGGGATGACCCCCGATTAACATAAAGGCTGCCGCAAAGGAAAGGCAGCTTCGTGCCGCCTCAGTTGCCGCGATTGCGGGCCGCCAGCGTCCGCAGCCTGAGCGCATTCAATCGGATGAAGCCTTCGGCGTCCTTCTGATCGTAGGCGCCGCGATCGTCCTCGAACGTGACGAGATCGTTGCGGTAGAGCGACTTCTTCGACTTGCGGCCGGAAACGATGGCGTTGCCCTTATAGAGCTTCAGGCGCACCGTGCCCTCGACGTCTTCCTGGCTCTTGTCGATAAGGGCTTGCAGCATCAGCCGCTCGGGCGAGAACCAGAAGCCATTGTAGATCAGTTCGGCATAGCGCGGCATCAGCTCGTCCTTGAGATGGCCGGCGCCCCGGTCGAGCGTGATGGATTCGATGCCGCGATGCGCCGCGAGCAGGATGGTGCCGCCGGGCGTCTCGTAGACGCCGCGCGACTTCATGCCGACGAAGCGGTTCTCGACCAGGTCGAGGCGGCCGATGCCGTTGTCGCGGCCGAGGTCGTTGAGGGCCGCCAGCATCGCCGCCGGCGAGAGCGCCTTGCCGTTCAGGGCGATGGGATCGCCCTTCAGGAACTCGATCTCGATCTCGGTCACTTGGTCGGGAGCGTCCATCGGCGAGATGGTGCGCTGGTGGACGAATTCCGGCGGTTCGACCCACGGGTCCTCCAGCACCTTGCCCTCGGAGGAGGAGTGCAGGAGGTTGGCGTCGACGGAGAAGGGCGCGTCGCCGCGCTTGTCCTTGGCGATCGGAATCTGGTGCTTTTCGGCGAAGTCGAGCAGGTCGGTGCGCGACTTGAACGACCAGTCGCGCCACGGCGCGATGACCTTTATGTCGGGGTTCAGCGCATAGGCCGAAAGCTCGAAGCGCACCTGGTCGTTGCCCTTGCCGGTGGCGCCGTGCGCCACTGCGTCGGCGCCGGTCTCGCGGGCGATCTCGACCAGCCGCTTGGAGATCAGCGGCCGGGCGATCGAAGTGCCGAGCAGGTAGAGCCCTTCGTACTCGGCGTTGGCGCGGAACATCGGGAAGACGAAATCACGCACGAATTCCTCGCGCACGTCCTCGATATAAATTTCCTTGGCGCCCATCATCTCGGCCTTCTTGCGCGCCGGCTCCAGGTCGCTGTCGCCCTGGCCGAGGTCGGCGGTGAAGGTGACGACTTCGGCGCCGAGCTCGGTCTGCAGCCATTTCAGGATGATGGAGGTGTCGAGGCCGCCCGAATAGGCGAGCACGACCTTCTTGACGTCTTTCAGCTTGGCCATGGGAAGTCCGTTACCGTTCAGCGCGTGTTTGGATGGCGCACTTCATAGCAGGAAAGCGCCGCGCGGCAAGCGTTCGGGCCGGCATCGAAAGTTGCGCCACGGATGTGCAAACGGCCGGAAAATTACGCAAATGGTCCAATGGAGGCGATTGAGGCATTGTTAAGGACGCGGCTTGTGTGCAATTCAGGGCGCGGCCGTCCGGCCGCCTTATCCCCCTCGCCATGAAAAGCAGGAAATCACGCAAGGAATGACCATGTCGCAAGGCAACCTTCTCGATAGCGCCCTCTCCCGTCTCGACGAGGCGGCCAAGCACATCAACGTCGATCCCGACGTCATCGAGAAGCTGAAATACGCCCGCGAAACCACCAAAGTGCGCTTGATGATCCGCATGGACGACGGGTCTCGAAAATCGTTCCTCGCCTGGCGATGCCGCTACGACGACACGCGCGGCCCGACCAAGGGCGGCATCCGTTTCCATCCCGACGCCACCGTCGAGGAAGTCGAGATGCTGGCCTTCTGGATGACTTTCAAATGCGCGGTCATGAACCTGCCCTATGGCGGCGGCAAGGGCGCCGTGCAGGTCGATCCGCGCCAGCTCTCCAAGGCCGAGCTGGAGCGCTTGTCGCGCTCCTACATGCAGGCCTTCTCGCGCATCATCGGACCGGACCGCGATATTCCGGCGCCGGATGTCTACACCAACGCCATGATCATGGGCTGGATGGCCGACGAATATTCCGAGATCGTCGGGCAGGCCTCGCCGGCTGTCATCACCGGCAAGCCGATCGCGCTCGGCGGCTCACTCGGGCGCGGCGACGCCACCGCGCGCGGCGGCTACTATCTGGTGCGGCATCTCTCCGGCGACCTCGGCCTCAAGGGCAAGCTGCGCATCGCCATTCAGGGCTTCGGCAATGCCGGCCAGCATATCGCCTCGCTGTTCGCGGCCGACGGCCATTCGATCGTGGCGGTTTCGGATTCCGGCGGCGCGGTGGCCGCTGCCGGCGGGCTCGACGTCGAGGCGCTGCTGGCCGCCAAGGCCGAAGGCCATTCGGTGGTGACGACGGCCGGCAGGCACGGCCATGAGGCCATCGCCGCCGATGAGATCGTCGGTGCCGATTGCGACATCCTCGTTCCCGCCGCGCTGGAAAACATGATCCACGAGCACAATGCCGCGACCGTCAAGGCCAGGCTGGTGCTGGAACTGGCCAACGGACCGGTGACGCCGGAGGCCGATGCGATCCTGGCTTCGCGCGACGTCGTGGTGCTTCCCGATATCCTCGCCAATGCCGGCGGCGTCACCGTCTCCTATTTCGAGTGGGTGCAGAACAAGCAGGGCTATTACTGGGAGCTGGAGGAAATCCACACCAAGCTGCGCACCATCATGGAGCGCGAGGGGCGGGCGATCCGCGAGCTTTCGGTGTCGCGCGGCATCACCATGCGCACCGCAGCCTATGTCCATGCGCTGAGCCGGCTGGCCGAGGCAATCGAAGCGCACGGCACGCAGAGCTACTTCATCAGCTAGCAATTTTCGGCTAGAGAAAGCGGGCGCCGATCCGGCGCTCGCTCAAGCTTCATGGGTTGCCTTCCGTGACCTTCATTCCCGACCTTTCCATTCTCGTCCAGTTCGCCATCGCCAGTGTCATCCTGGCAATCACACCGGGACCGGACATGACATTGTTCGTCTCGCGCACGCTCTCCCAGGGCCGCGCCACGGGCTTCGCCTCGATGTCGGGCGCCCTGTTCGGCACGCTGGTCCACACGACGCTGGTGGTGGTGGGCATCTCTGCGCTGATCGTCGCCTCGCCGATGGCCTTTTTCGTGCTGAAGATTTTCGGCGCCGGCTATCTCGTCTTTCTCGCCTGGCAGGCGCTGACGAAGGGTTCGGCCTTCTCGCCGGAGGCAAAGGCCGGTCCGCGCATCTCGCTGTTCAGGAGCTGGATGGCCGGCCTCGGTGTCAACCTGCTCAATCCCAAGGTCATCCTGTTCTTCATGACCTTCCTGCCGCAATTCGTCTCCGCGCACGACCCGCATGCGCCGGGCAAGCTGTTCTTCCTCGGCGCCCTGTTCGTGGCGGTGTCGATCGTGGTGACGGCGCCTATGGTGCTGGCGGCCGAGCGTTTCGCCGCGGCGATGAAGGCGAGCCCGCGCGTCACCCGCGTGGTCGACTATCTGTTCGCCGGTGTGTTTTCCGCCTTCGCGCTGAAGATCCTCACGGCCCAGGCGAAGTAGCAGCAGGCGCCCGCCACGACCCGGCCGTGCGGCCGGCGACCAGCCAGTAGAAAATGCCGCCGACGATGCCGCTGCCGAGGATCGTCGCCATCATGCGGGGGCTGGCGGCCTCGAGGCCGGGATCGGATGCCTGGTACAGGAAGGCGAGGAAGACGGCGGCGACCGCGCCGCCGCCGAGCGCGTAGGTGAGCCAGTCCCGCCGCGCCAGAAACTCGCCGATCAGCACAACCGCAACCGACGGGATGAAGCCGAAATAGGCGACGAACAACGCGACGAAGGGGATCGAAAAGATCAGCGACCCGGCCACGAAAGCCGGCGCGTCCCCGGGCTCGAAACCGGCCCAGGCGAAGACGATGACGTGCAGGAAAGCGCTTGCCGCCAGCGAGGCCGCGACATAGCCGGCCAGGATGACGACGAGGCGCAGCAGGCAGGCGAGGACGCCGCTCATGCTTCCACCGCCCGCCGGCGCGCGGCGATGAAGCGTCCCGCGCCTGCCCAATAGGCCGCGCCGCCGGCGAAGCCGCCGGGCAGGGCCGCGAGGAACGGCTCGATCATGCCGAGCAGCGAGCCGCCGTAGATGCCGAAGATGAGGAAGGACGGGACGACATCCGCCAGCCCGGCGAAGGCGTAGCTGCGCCAGCGCCGCCAGCCCAGCCGCTCGCCGAGCGCGACGGCGACGATGAAGCCCGGCAGGGCGCAGAAGAACGTCCAGAAAAAGGCGACGAAGACGATGACGGGCGCATCGGTCACCGCGAAGCGGACACCCGCCAGCGTGCCGCTCGATACCGCCGACGGTGCAAACAGCAACGCCACCGTCACCACGGTGGCGACCGCGACCGCAAGGACATAGCCGGCAGCGATCAGCAAGAGTTTCAAGAGGGCCGACCGCAGCCGGCCGGGCCTGCCGCCCTGCTCTTCGGCGGCGCCGGCGCTCACGCCTCGCCGTGCCCCGCGATCATCATCGCTTCGAGCGCCAGCCTGTCCACTTTCCGCATACGCTCCGATTCCGACTTCAACTGGCCGCAGGCGGCGAGGATGTCGCGGCCGCGCGGCGTGCGGATCGGCGAGGCGTAGCCGGCGTTGTTGATGAAATCGGCGAAACGCTCGATCGTCTCCCAGTCGGAGCACTGGTAGTTGGTGCCCGGCCAGGGGTTGAAGGGAATCAGGTTGATCTTGGCCGGAATGCCTTTCAAGAGCGCCACCAACGCGCGGGCGTCGTCGAGGCTGTCGTTGACGTCCTTCAGCATGACGTATTCGAAGGTGATGCGGCGGGCGTTGGACAGGCCCGGATAGGCACGGCAGGCGGCGATCAGCTCCTTCAGCGGGAACTTCTTGTTGATCGGCACCAGAAGGTCGCGCAGGTCGTCGTTGGTGGCGTGCAGCGAGATCGCCAGCATGACGCCGATCTCCTCGCCGGTGCGGTAGATTTCCGGCACGACGCCGGAGGTCGACAGCGTGATGCGGCGCTTCGACAGCGCCAGCCCGTCGCCGTCGGAAGCGATCAGCAGCGCCTTCTTCACCGCCTCGAAATTGTAAAGCGGCTCGCCCATGCCCATCATGACGATGTTGGACACTTTTCGCCCCTCCGCCGGCACGATGGCGCCGGCCGGCGTGTCGCGGTCGGGGAAGTCGCCCAGCCGGTCGCGGGCGGAAAGCAGCTGGGCAAGAATCTCCTCGGCCGTCAGGTTGCGCACCAGCTTCTGCGTGCCGGTGTGGCAGAAGGAACAGGTCAGCGTGCAGCCGACCTGGCTGGAAATGCACAGCGTGCCGCGGCCTTCCTCGGGAATGTAGACCGTCTCGATCTCGACGGGTCGGCCGGCGCCGCGCGGCGGAAACCGGAACAGCCATTTGCGGGTGCCGTCGGTGGAGATCTGCTCCTCGACGATTTCCGGCCGTGCAATGGAAAAATGCCGGTCGAGCGCGGTGCGCAGTTCCTTGGAGATGTTGAACATCTGGGAAAAGTCGGAGACGCCGCGCACATAGAGCCAGTGCCAGAGCTGGCTGGCGCGCATCTTGGCCTGCTTTTCCGGCACGATGCCGGCAGCAACGAGAGCCTCGGCCAGCTCAGGCCGGGTCAGGCCGATCAGCGACGGTTTTTCGGCAGCGGCGGGACGGGCAAGCGCTGCGCGCGCGTCCGGGCTGGTAAGATCGAGAGAAAGGGACATGGCCGGCCCAATATAAGCGATTTGCGGCCGATTTCAGCACCGGGCGCATGGAAAACGCGGCGCATAGCACAGGTTGGCGGAAGAGTCATCGACCGGTTGGAGGAAGCGGCGATCCCGGCGGCGTCAGCCATCGCGGGCCGTTGATGGGTTCAACGCGCTTTCGAGCTGTGTTACCGCTCGCCGAAACAGGCAGCTTCGACGATGGCAGTCCCGCCCCGCAAATATCCTATGCTGCGTCGCACGCGCGTGCTGTGGGGCTCGCGCCGCGTCTGGCAGCCGCGCCTGGTGTTCTGGAGCGGCGCCATCGCCGTCGGCCTTATCAGCGTCCTTTTCGCGAAGCTGGCGGATCTGGCGCAACTCGGCTTCCATATGCTGGTGAATGACGGCCATGGCTGGCGCGGCTGGCTACCGCTGGTCGTCACGCCACTCGGCTTCGTTGCCTGCGCGTGGCTCGCCTTCACCTGCTTCCCCAATTCGCAGGGCAGCGGCATTCCCCAGGCGATCGCGGCACGGCATCTTCGCTCCGACGAGGATCGTAGCCGCCTGCTCTCGCTGAAGATGGTGGTCGGCAAGATCGGCCTCACCCTGCTGGGACTGCTCTGCGGCGCCTCGATCAGCCGCGAAGGGCCGACGGTTCAGGTCGGAGCCTCCGTGATGTTGCAGGCGGCGCGCTGGGGCGGCATCGCGCAGGAACGAGGGCTCATCCTGGCCGGCTCGGCGGCGGGCGTGGCCGCTGCCTTCAACACCCCGCTCGCCGGCATCGTCTTTGCCATCGAGGAGATGGGGCGTACCTACCAGGCGCGCACCAACGGGCTTGTGCTGACAGCGGTGATCTTCGCCGGTCTCGCCTCTCTGGGGCTGGTCGGCAACTACACCTATTTCGGCGTCTCCAAGGACAGCGTGTCGTTCGCCGACTGGCCGCTGGTGATCGCCTGCGGCGTCGTGGGCGGCGGGTTCGGCGCGCTGTTTTCATGGCTGACGCTCAAGGCGACGCGCCG
>JBQCHN010000305.1:0-3628 GCA_051954615.1 Mesorhizobium sp.
CGCGATCGCATCGTGGCGGAAACCAGCGTCATCATCGAATATGTCGGGGAGCGTTATCCAGGACCGGCGCCGCTGCTGCCGGATGAGTCCGAGGCGCGGCTGGAAGCCCGGTTGTGGGACCGCTTTTTCGACTTCTATGTCAGCCAGCCGATGCAGAAAATCGTCACCGACCGCATTCGGCCGGAAGGTGAGAACGATGCCTACGGCGTCGGCGAGGCGCGTCGGACACTCGACACCGCTTATGCGATGATCGAGCGGCGCATGGCGAGCCGGACATGGGCCTGCGGCGATGCCTTCACCATCGCCGATTGCGCAGCCCTGCCCGGCCTGTTCTTCGCGTCTATCGTGCAACCGTTTCCGCCCTCGTCCGAAAACCTCGCCGCTTATTTCGAGCGGCTGCTCGCCCGGCCTTCGGTCAGGCGCACGCTGGCTGAGGCGCGGCCGTTCTTCTCGATGTTTCCCTACCGGGATGCTATGCCGGAGCGGTTTCTTCGCGACTGAGAATGGGAGAACAATGCAGGAAGCGCAGCCGCTCGACCGTCTTTTCCTGGCGCTGGCCGACTCCGGCCGGCGCGGCATGGTCGAGCAGTTGAGTCGCGGTCCCGCAACGGTCAAGGAACTGGCCGGGCCGGCGAATATGCGCCTGCCCTCGGCGCTCAAGCACCTCAAGGTGCTGGAGGACGGCGGCATGGTGGTCTCGCGCAAGGTCGGCCGCACCCGCACCTACGCCATGCGGCCCGAGGCGCTGGCGCCGATGCGCGCCTGGATGCGCGAGCGGGAGGCGGCGTTCAACGCCGCCTTCGACCGGCTGGCGCAGGCGATGGCTGATGTGCCTGAACTACCGGGGCCGGAAGAGGAGGGGAACCCGTGATGGGCACGGTCGAGCACACCACCTTCACCATCGAGCGCGCCCTGCCGGGCAGCCCGCGCCATGCCTTCCGCTTCTGGTCGGAAAAGGCGCTGAAGCGGCGCTGGACCGACTGCCATCCCGACTGGACGGTGCTGGAGGACCGCTTCGATTTCTCGGCCGGCGGCGAGGAGGCGGTGCGCTGGCGCACCGCCGAAGGCATCGAGCAGACCTTCACTGCCCGCTATCTCGATATCGTTTCCGGGCAGCGCATCATCTATGCCTTCGAGATGAGTTCGGCCGGCGCGCGCGTCTCGGCCTCGCTGGCGACCGTCGAGTTCCGCCCCGGCGGGACCAGAACAAGGATGCTCTACACCGAGCAGATGGCCTTCCTCGCCGGCACCGAGGCGACGCGCATGCGGATCGCCGGCACAGGGAACGGCTTCGACCGGCTGATCGACGCCATCGCGATGGACATCTCCGGCGAGCATTGAACGGCAGGCGCTTCGCCCCTCGCCGCTTGACTTCGCCGCCCCGCCGCCTTCAATGCGCAAACCGCAGAGGGCGCAAATCGCAGAGGGGACCGGCGATGGAGTTTTCCTTTCCCTGGCCGATGAGCCAGGGCGAATGGCTGGCGTGGTCGAGCGCCGTCGTCACCGTACTGCTCGGCCTGTTCTTCTTCCTCGCCCCCGGCCTCGCTTTCCGGGCGGTGCGGCTGCAGGCCAAGGCCGAGAAACCGGAGGCGGTGGCCGAGGGGCGCTCGCGCGTCGCTGGCTTCTATCTCGGCGTCGGCCTGTGCTGTCTGCTGCTCGCTCAGCCCCTGCTCTATATGGCGCTCGGCTTCTCCTGGGCGTTCAGCGCCTTCGGCCGGCTTCTCGGCATGATGTCGGACGGCGCCAACACGCCCTACAACTGGGGCGCCATCGTCGTGGACCTCGTCCTGGCCGCCCTGCCGCTCGCCTTCGCCCTCGGTTTCGTGCCCTGAGCGGCCCACCTTCCGCTAGGGCATCGGCATGGATGCGACAATAGTGCAAAAAACCATGCCAGCAGACGCATTGCGGTCGGCAAAGCCGTGTGCTAGACGGCAGGCGACTTTCGGCTGGGGGATGCGGAAGCCGCTCCCTTGCGCTTGAAATAAATTTAGCAAGGTCAAAGATTTAGCCAGAGTTTTTACTCGCGCCAACAATCTGCGGCCTGTCAGTTGAGAGAAAAGACGGACCGTGGCCCAGTCCTCCTCGCCAGTTTCCGGTGTCGCAGAGCGCTACGCAGGCTCTCTGTTCGAGCTCGCGCTCGACGCCAATTCGGTTTCCAAGGTCGAGGCCGACCTCGCCAGCTTCGAGCGGATGTTCGAAGCCAGCGATGACCTCAAGCGCCTCATCAACAGCCCCGTCTTCACTGCGGACGGCCAGGAAAAGGCGATCGGCACCATTGCCGACCGCGCCAAGATCACCGGCCTCGTCGGCAACTTCCTGCGCGTAGCCGCCCGCAACCGGCGCCTGTTTGCCGTGCCGGGCATGATCAAGGCCTTCCGCCGCATCGCCGCCGAACATCGCGGCGAGGCTTCCGCGGAAGTCACGTCCGCCCATGCGCTCACGCCCGCACAGCAGACGGAACTCAAGGCCACGCTCAAGAGCGTCGCCGGCAAGGACGTTTCGATCGCTGTCACCGTCGATCCCTCGCTGCTCGGCGGCATGGTCGTCAAGATGGGCTCGCGCCAGATCGACACGTCGCTCAAGACTAAACTCAATTCGCTCAAGCTTGCACTGAAAGAGGTCGGCTGATGGACATTCGCGCCGCTGAAATCTCCGCGATCCTGAAGGATCAGATCAAGAACTTCGGCAAGGAGGCCGAGGTCTCCGAAGTCGGCCAGGTGCTGTCGGTCGGCGACGGTATCGCCCGTGTCTACGGCCTCGACAACGTCCAGGCCGGCGAGATGGTCGAATTCCCCGGCGGCATCCGCGGCATGGCGCAGAACCTCGAAGCCGACAACGTCGGCGTCGTCATCTTCGGTAACGACCGCGACATCAAGGAAGGCGACACCGTCAAGCGCACCGGCGCCATCGTCGAAGTGCCGGTCGGCCCCGCCCTGCTCGGCCGCGTCGTCGACGCGCTGGGCAATCCGATCGACGGCAAGGGCCCGATCAAGGCGACCGAGCGCCGCCGCGTCGACGTCAAGGCGCCCGGCATCATTCCGCGCAAGTCGGTGCACGAGCCGATGTCGACAGGCCTCAAGGCCATCGACGCGTTGATCCCGGTCGGCCGCGGCCAGCGCGAGCTGGTCATCGGCGACCGCCAGACCGGCAAGACCGCCATTATCCTCGACACCATCCTGAACCAGAAGTCGGTGCACGAGACCGGTCCGGACAAGGAAAAGCTCTACTGCGTCTACGTCGCCGTCGGCCAGAAGCGCTCGACCGTCGCGCAGTTCGTCAAGGTGCTGGAGGAGCGCGGCGCGCTCGAATACTCCATCGTCGTGGCGGCCACCGCGTCCGATCCGGCGCCGATGCAGTTCCTGGCGCCGTTCGCCGGCTGCACCATGGGCGAATATTTCCGCGATAACGGCATGCATGCCCTGATCGGCTATGACGACCTGTCCAAGCAGGCCGTCGCCTACCGCCAGATGTCGCTGCTGCTGCGCCGCCCGCCGGGCCGCGAAGCCTATCCGGGCGACGTCTTCTACCTGCATTCGCGCCTGCTCGAGCGCGCCGCCAAGCTCAACGACGACAATGGTGCCGGTTCGCTGACCGCGCTGCCCGTCATCGAGACGCAGGCCAACGACGT
>JBQCHN010000306.1:0-3995 GCA_051954615.1 Mesorhizobium sp.
ATCCCGCGCAAGATGATGAACCTGTCGTCGTCCTTCGACCACCGCGTCATCGACGGCTGGGATGCGGCCGTGTTCGTCCAGCGCATCAAGGCGCTGCTGGAGACGCCTGCGCTGATTTTCGTCGAGGGCTGATGCGATGAAAGAAATCTCCTGCAAGCTGCTCGTCATTGGTGCCGGTCCGGGCGGCTATGTGTGCGCCATCCGCGCCGGCCAGCTCGGGCTGGATACCGTCATCGTCGAGGCGGGCAAGCCCGGCGGCACCTGCCTCAATGTCGGCTGCATTCCCTCCAAGGCGTTGATCCATGCGGCGGAAGAATTCGAGAAGGCGCTGCACGCCGCTTCCAGCGATAGCCCGCTCGGCATTTCGACGGCTTCGCCGAAACTCGATTTCACTAAGACCGTCGGCTGGAAAGACGGTATCGTAAGCCGGCTCAACAGTGGCGTTGCCGGCCTGCTGAAAAAGGCCAGGGTCAAATACGTGCAGGGCTGGGCGACGTTCCGCGACGGCAAGACCGTCACGGTGGAAACCGAGACCGGCGAACAGATCATCAAGGCCGAGACCATCGTTATCGCCACCGGTTCGGCGCCGGTCGAACTGCCGTTCCTGCCCTTCGGCGGGCCGGTCATCTCCTCCACCGAGGCACTGTCTCTGGCGCAGGTACCGGAAAGGCTGGCCGTAGTCGGCGGCGGCTATATCGGGCTGGAGCTCGGCACCGCATTCGCCAAGATGGGTTCGAAGGTGACCGTGGTCGAGGCGCTGCCGCGCATCCTGGCGCAATACGACGCCGAGCTGACCCGGCCGGTGGCCAAGCGGCTGGCAGCGCTTGGCATTGAGGTGTTGCTGGGCGCCAAGGCCAAGGGCCTGTCGAAGAAGAATGACGCGCTGCTGGTCGAGACGGCGGACGGTGTCGAGAAGAAGATCGCCGCCGAAAAGGTGCTCGTCACCGTCGGCCGCAAGCCGATCACCGACGGCTGGGGCCTCGACCAGATCGACCTCGACATGGACAAGAAATTCATCCGCATCGACGATCAGTGCCGCACATCGATGCGCGGCGTATACGCCATCGGCGACGTCACCGGCGAGCCGATGCTGGCGCATCGCGCCATGGCGCAGGGCGAGATGGTGGCCGAGATCGTCGCCGGCCATAAGCGCAGCTGGGACAAGCGCGCGATTCCGGCCGTCTGCTTTACCGATCCAGAGATCGTCTCGGTCGGCCTGTCGCCGGAGGAAGCCAAGGCGCGCGGCTTCGAGACGAAAACCGGCCTGTTTCCCTTCACCGCCAATGGCCGCGCCATGACCTTGCAGGGCGAGGACGGCTTCGTGCGGGTCGTTGCCCGCGCCGACAACCATCTGGTGCTCGGCGTGCAGGCGGTCGGCACCGGCGTGTCGGAACTGTCGGCGGCGTTCTCGCTCGCCATCGAGATGGGTGCCCGGCTGGAGGATATCGCCGGCACCATCCATGCCCATCCGACGCAGAGCGAGGCGTTCGCCGAGGCAGCGCTGAAGACGCTCGGCCACGCGCTGCATATATAACGGAAAGGCTCGTTCCGTTGCCGGAACGAGCCTTTCTTCTCCCCCTCTTTTAGTTCATTCGCGTGTCAGCTTGCCAGCCGGGTCAGCGCCTCGTGCTGCGCATAGGCGTGGCCGAAGCGGTTGGCGAGGAAGGTGTCGAGCGCGATGTCTTCCTGACGCACGAATCCCTTCGCCGGCAGGCTGCCGTCGGCCAGCATGTCCAGCACGGCGCAGATGCCGGACGCCGTGGTGATCTGGATGGCGCTGCGCACCGAGGCGCCGACGCGCTGCGAATAGACCTTGTTGGCGTAGGTTTCCTGCAACAGGCGGCCGTTCTTGCGGCCCGACACCGTGACGAAGACGATGACCACGTCCTGCATGGTGGCCGGCAGCGCGCTCTCGAAGATGTCCTTCAGCACGTCGCGGCGATGGCGCAGGCCGAGGTCGTTGAGCAACGCCTTCATGATCGCGGCATGACCGGGATAGCGGATGGTGCGGTAGTTCAGCGTGCGCACCTTGCCCTTCAGCGTCTCGGCCAGCGTGCCCAGGCCGCCGGAGGTGTTGAAGGCCTCGTAGGTGACGCCGTCGAGCGAGAACTCCTCGCGCTCCTCCAGCGGCGGCACTTCGACCAGCTCGCCCTCGACGATCGCCTCGCAGGGCTCGCAGTATTCGTTGATGACGCCGTCGGTGCTCCAGGTCAGGTTGTAGTTGAGCGCGTTGGACGGATATTGCGGCAGCGCGCCGACGCGCATCCTGACGCTTTCCAGCGTGTCGAAGCGGCTGGCGAGGTCGTTGGCGACGATGGAGATGAAGCCCGGCGCAAGGCCGCACTGCGGGATGAAGGCAGTCCTGGCGTCCTTGGCCAGTTCCTTGACGCGGCGGGTCGAGGCGACGTCTTCGGTGAGGTCCATGTAGTGCACGCCGGCGGAAGCGGCGGCCTCGGCGATGCGCGTGGTAAGATGGAAGGGGGCGGCGCTCAACACCGCGAATTTTCCCGCGAGAACCGCTTCCAGCGCACCGGGCGCCTCGATGTCGATCTCGCGCCGTTCGACGGCGGCCGGGACCTCCAGCGCCGCGAGTTGGGCGGCGGAACGGTCGACGATGGTGACGCGATAGTCGCCCGTGGCGGCCAGCATGTCGGCGATGGTCGAGCCGATCTTGCCCGCGCCGACGACAACGATATCCTTCATGGCAATCTCCCTCAAAAGGTCCTGCGGCCCGGCGACGATCCGCGGGCGCTTTCTGTCTGCCGCGATTCTGGCAGCTTGCCTGACGAAAGGAAGTGTGCAATTCGTCGTTCTGAAGCGGGTTTTCGGACGATATGACGAACAAGACATACGAAACGCCGACCGATGCAGACCAGGCGCTGATCGCCCTGCTGCGCGAGAATGCGCGCGCCTCGACCGCCGAGCTGGCGCGGCGTCTGGGTGTGTCGCGCACCACGATGCAGAGCCGCATCGAGCGGCTAGAGGCGCGCGGCATCATCGCTGGCTATGGGGTGAGGCTATCGTCCGCTTATGAGCAGGGCCTGGTCCGGGCGCATGTGCTGCTCACCGTCACGCCGAAGAAGGCGGATGCCGTGGTGCGCAGCCTGCGCGCGCTGCCGCAGGTGCGCACGCTGCATTCCGTCGGCGGCAGCTTCGACATGATCGTCATTGTCGAATCGCCGTCGATCAGCGACCTTGACGCGCTGCTGGACAAGATCGGCGCCATGGAAGGGGTCGAGCGCACATTGTCGTCGATCATCCTGTCGACGCGGATTGACCGGTAGCGCCGACGGCCGTGGATCAGAAATCCGCGGTAAGGCCCTTGACCTCCCAGTCGCCATAGCGGCCGGGTTCCAGGCCGCCGCGTCCGCCAAGTTCCTTAGGCAGCCCCGCTTCCTGCTTGCGGTAAGCTTCACGGCGCGCCGCCGCCTCCGCCAATGCACGCTCGGCGGCCGGCGTCAGCGGCTTCTTTGCACGCACCTCTGTAACGCGGTAATCCGGCAGGGGTTCTTGTCCGCTCATCGCGCTTGCCTCCATGGATTGAAACGGCTGCGATCTCTTACCATCATATAGCGGACCTGCGGCGCGGGATCGACCCTTGCCGGCCACTGTGGAGCAGACGATGAACACGATGCGCACCGCCATGCTTCTCGCCGTCATGACGGCGCTGTTCATGGCTGTCGGCTACGCCATCGGCGGATCGGGCGGCATGATGATCGCGCTGGTCATCGCCGCCGCCACAAACCTGTTCTCCTACTGGAACGCAGACAAGATGGTGCTGGCGATGAACCACGCCGTCGAGGTCGATGAAAGGTCTGCACCGGAATATTACGGCATCGTGCACGATCTCAGCCAGCGTGCCGGCCTGCCGATGCCGCGCGTCTACCTGATCGACAATCCGCAGCCGAACGCCTTCGCCACCGGCCGCAACCCCGAACACGCGGCGGTGGCTGCCACCACCGGCCTGCTGCAGCGCCTGTCCTACGAGGAGGTGG
>JBQCHN010000307.1:0-56006 GCA_051954615.1 Mesorhizobium sp.
TTCGCAGATCTTGGGAACGATCGCCTTGACGGCGGCAATGAGCTTGGCGCCCGCAGTGGATGCACCGGACCTGGCAGTGTTGGACATCAAAAGCTCCTCCATTGTCGTTTCTTCGCGGTGTTTTCGTCTTCTTGCTCGCCGCTTAAGGACCCAGGTGGCGAACGTGAGGCTGAACGAAGTGATGGCGATCGAGACATCCTGATACGCCGACCCGAAGCCTCCAGGCGGCCGGGTGGGCAAGCGTGAGCCGGTCTGGCCGCCAGCACACCGAGCAAGGTTCTCGCAAGAAGGCTCGATACACCGTTCCCCTCCGCACGTTTGCCAATCAGGTATTTCGATACGATGCAGGCACCTTTCCAATCCAATTGATTGGTTCTGTGATTCCGATTTGTTTCCCAGATTGGAAAGCGCGGCTTGGTGACTGCGCACGAACATGCCGTCCACCAAATGATCGGTTCGAGGGCATTCTTTTCCGCAGTCTCAGGGATCAATCCGGTGCTTGAAACTGAATGATGCCTGCTGGCTCGATCGCTCGAGCATGGCGATGATCCGCTCACGCGTCTCCGTCGGAGCGATCACATCGTCGATCAGGGCAAGTTCGGCCGTTGCGAGTGCGCTCGCTTCCTCCCGCATTTGACGCAGCAACTCTTGCTTTGCCGTGTCGGGGTCGTCGGCGGATACGATTGCCGCGCCGTGCGAGATCATCAGCCCAACTTCTGGCCCCATGACATCGAAAGTGGCGTTTGGCCAGGCAAAGATGGCCTGCGGCTGCGTCGCTCGCCCTGCCATGGCGATATATGCCATGCCGACCGCTTTGCGCAGAACAACGGTGATCTTAGGAACGGAAGCGGAAAACACCGATCCGATGAGGCGCGCACAAAGACTCACCATCCTGCGCTTCTCAAGATCTGGTCCGACGAGGAATCCCGGTGTGTCGGTAAAGAACAGGAGCGGGATATGGAAAGCGTCGCACAGGTCGACGAAGCGCCGCGCCTTGGTCGCTGCCTGGTCATCGACGACACCAGCTTTGAAACGCGGATTGCTGGCGAGGATGCCGACCGGGCGGCCGTTCATGCGGGCGAAGGCCGTGACCAACGACTTCCCGTAGTTGCGGTGCAAGATGAACAAACTTGCCTCGTCAACCAGCAGTTCAAGCAGTCGGACCGAATCGTATGCCATACGCGTATTCTCAGGGACGAGGGCTTGAAACTCCTTCAGCCCTTCCGCGGATTCGCACAGGGCGGGACGCGAAGGCAGCAAGGGAGGCTGCTGTCCCGATGACGACGGCATGTAGGAAAGATATTTTCTGACCAACGCCAGCGCCTCGCGGTCGTCGGTCGCTATGAAATGCGCCTGTCCCGTGACGCTGCCGGAGATATCCGTGCCACCGATCTCTTCAGGCGTGCAATCCTGTCCGACACCGAGCTTGACCAGCGAAGGTGCACACATGCCCATGAAGGCACCTTCTACTTGTATTGCTATGTCGCTCTGCGCGGCAATGAAGGAAGGGCCGCCGAAACTGGCACCCAACATGACACTGACCTGAGGGACCTGGCCGCTGAGCTGGATGTGTTCGAAGAAGGCCGTTCCGAGCCCGGCCGATATAGCGCCTCGAGTTTCCTGGATGCGGGCTGCACTTGCCTCCGACAACATCACGATGGGCAGGCGTTCGCGCAAAGCAAGCGCTCGAATGCGGCTGACCTTGGCTTCGGAAACTGCGCCGCGGCTGCCTGCTAGCACCGACACGTCATCCGAGATTACGAAGACATGGCGGCCGTCTATCGTCCCGCTGCCGGTTATGACGCCCTCTGCAGGCGTTTTCGGATTAAGATTGGGTTCCCGGCTGCGCGCAAGCATGCCGATTTCGACGAAACTTTCGGGATCGAGAAGTTCATTCACGCGTTCGCGTGCAGTCAGGCGCCCGGCTTCCCTGGCTGCATCAAGCCGCTGACGACTGCCCATCCGGCTTGCTGAGCGCCGGTGCGCTGCGAGGTCCGACAGGCTGTTGCCAGTGTCGGCAGAAGGTATATGGGGCTTCCGGTTGGTCACTTAATCCGATCCTTGAAATAGGTGTCCACCAATTCCAGTTTGCGAATCTTGCCGCTGGCCGTTTTCGGCAGAGACGGCAGCGTGATGGCGTGGCCAGGAATCTTGTATGAGGCGATCCTGCCATTGCAGAAAGCGACGATCTCCGCGAGCGACAGCGCCGCGCCGCTCTTGGTGACGACAAAGGCCGCACCGACCTCGCCCTTGCTAGCATCCGGTACGCCCGCAATAGCGACTTCGACTATGTCAGAATGCTGCCGCAGGAATTCCTCGACCTCGAGGCTGGCCACATTGAAGCCGGTGCACTTATAGATGTCGCTGTTGCGACCTACCCAGGTGAGTAGCCCGCTTTCGTCGACTCGACCGACGTCCCCCGTGTTGAACCAGCCGTCCTCAGAAAGACTTGCTGACGTTGCATCGGGCCTGTTGAAGTAGCCCATCATAACCTGGTTGCCGCGGACATGGATGGTACCGATTTCGCCGGGGGGCTGGTCGCGCCCATCTTCGCCAACGATCCGCAACTCATTGTCTGGCCACGGATAGCCCTCGCTGGCGACGATCTCCGGGGCAAAACCCATGCCGTAGGTGAATGGCCCGCAGGTTTCGGTCATGCCATAGCCGTTTGCTACGGATTGAACCCCCAATCGTCGCAGTGTTGGCACGTGTTCGGGCCGGCGCGGGAAGATGTTGGCGAGACGCAGCGACTTTACCCGCTCCGGCGAAAAGGCTGGAGACGCCACAATCTCCTTGATGATGTAGAAGATGCCGGCGAAAACCGTGCAGCCGTTGCGCTGGATTTGCGCGAGTGCGCCTTCCGGTTCGAAGCGTTCCTGCAGCACGATAGTTCCGCCGACGACCAGGGACGCCAGCACAGCGTTGTGGCAGCCGGTAATGGCAAAGAGCGGAAAACACAGGAAAATGCAGTCATGCCGCCGCAAGTCCGTCGCCAGGTTGACCGCGTTGTTGAGGTTGCAATGGGATAGCATCACACCTTTCGGATAGGACGTAGTGCCGGAGGTGTAGAGGATGTAGGCCATCAGAGCCGGATCGGTCGCCGGCGAGGGCGCCTGCGAATGGTGCTCACCCTTCCGTATAAGGTCATCCCAGGAAACATAAGAGCCGGTCATCGGACCGGCAGAACGAGCCACAACTACATGTCGAAGCGCCGGCAGGTCGCCGCGCTGGATGATCTGCGCCAGTGTATCGATGTAGGAATAGTCTCCGCTTCTGGGCTGCGTGACGACCACCGAGGCGCCTGAATTGGCAAGGATATGCGATAGGTCGTCGGTTCGCAGGCGGGTGTTAAGGGGACACAGCACAGCACCGGCGCGGGTAACCGCAAACTGCGTGCATATCCATTCCCAGATATTCGACATCCACAATGCGACCCGGTCGCCGGGCTTTACCCCGAGGGCCATAAGGCCCCGCGCCGCCCGATCGATCTCTGCGTCGAATTCTGCGTAGGTGAAGCGCCGTTCTTCATCGACAACGAACGGATGGTCGGGATAGCGGCCTACAGCTGAACCGAGAAGTGCATCGATGGTCATCTTCGATGAGCCGCGCAGGGAAGCGTAGCGAGGTTCCACCAGTTCGCCATGGGACGGCATGTCTATCCTGTTCAACTGCAGGGCACCCCGACCTGGCGGGCGATCAGGCGCTTCTGGATATCGCTGCTTCCGACCGTAGCAATCGAAACGCGCGAATCCATAAAGAAGCGCTGCACGGGAAATGCCTCATCGACGAGGCCGTAGCCGCCCATCACACGCATAGCCTTTTCCGACACCTCGTAAGCCGCTTCGCTGGCGAACAGTTTCGCCATTGCGATCTCCTTGTCGCAAGGCCTTCCCTTGTCCCACAGCACAGCCGCATATCGGGCCATGAGCCTTGCCGCCTCGATTGAGGTAGCCATTTCAGCAATCCGGAAACCGACAGCCTGGAAGGTGCCGATCGGCTTGCCGAACTGGATTCGTTCGGTGGCGTAACGTTTAGCGGCCTCGAACGCCCCGAGGGCGATGCCAACCGACCGCGCGGCGACAAGGATGCGCTCGCGCGTGACATTGCGCATGATACGTTTCATGCCTCCACCGTTGCCGTCGCCGAGAACGGCGTCGAACGGGACGAGGCAATTGTCGAAGCTCAGGACCGCCGTCTCCGAGGACCGATATGCATTCTTCGGCAATTTCTCGCGGGAGAATCCCTTGGTGTTTTTGTCGACGATGAAAATATCCATCCCATCGACGCCCTTCGCCTTGTCGGTGTAGGCCAGAACCACAGCGAAGTCGCAGATCGTTCCCTGGGTGATGAAGGCCTTGCCACCATTGAGGATAAAACCGTCCGCCGTGCGAACGGCAGTGGTTTTGATCGCCTTGAGGTCGCTGCCGGCGTCTGCTTCCGTCACCGCGAATGAGCCGAGCAATTCGCCGCGCAACATCGGTTCGAGATACCGGCGTTTCTGCTCATCGGAGCAAAGTGTCGCCAAGATGCCGGGAACGATGCAGGACTGAACCATCCAGGACGATGCGAACCCACCGGCAACAGATGCGATCTCCTCGATGAAGAGGCATTCCTCGAGGGTTCCCAGTCCTACGCCACCCGCCTCAGCCGGCACTGCGATGCCGAGAAAGCCCAACTTGGCCATTTCGGGAAATACATGGACCGGGAACTGCTGCGTTCGTTCTGCTTCCCGGACGAGCGGCGCCAGCTCGCGCCGACAATAGTTCCTGGCGACGTCCACGAAAGCCGCTCGCTCCTCGTCTAGGCTGAACTCCACTGTATTCCTCCGGTTCTAGTCCGCTTCCGCCAAGATCACCGCAAGGACCGCGTCTTCCTTGACGGAATCGCCTTCGTTCACGTGCATCTCGGCAACCCGACCCGAAACCGGAGCCGTCAACGGGATCTCCATCTTCATGCTTTCGATACGGACGACGACGTCGCCTCGGGACACGCTGCTGCCTGCCGCTGCGACGATCTCGATCACCGTTCCGGTAACATCGGATCTCAGCTCCATTGCCGCGACTCCGCGTACGCATGCATGGGTGTCGGAACAGCCATCATCAGCGCCCCCGGAAGGCGGGCGTCCGCTTCTCCGCGAACGCTTTGAGCCCTTCCTTATGATCTTCGGTTTCTCGAGCGATTGCCTGACACTCGCGCTCGAGTTCGAGCTGCGCATCAAGATCGTTCTGAAGGCTGAGTGACACCGCCTTCTTTATCAGGCTGACGGCAATGGGAGGCATTGCTGAAAGTCGGAGTGCGAGGGCCTGAGCTTCGCCCTCGAGCGCATCGTCATCAGTGCAGCGCCAAATCATGCCCATCGCGACCGCCTCCTCGGCAGAGATGCCATCTCCCAGCATGGTAAGCCCCAGCGCACGCGCACGCCCAAGCAGTCGCGGCAGGAAATAGGTCCCGCCGCAATCCGGAATGAGACCGATTTTCACGAAGCTCTGGATGAAGCGGGCGCTTCGACCGGCCAGAACGAAATCGCACGCCAGTGCGATGTTGGCACCCGCGCCGGCCGCGACACCGTTGACAGCGCATATGACAGGTTTTTCTGAGGTGACGATCGCCCGGATGATAGGATTGTAGAGGAGTTCCAAGGCCCGTTTCGCTGACGGATCCTCCGGTATGTTGACCGGACGCGCGGTTATGTCCTTTCCAGAACAGAATCCTTTCCCGCGGCCCGTCAGAAGAATAGCTCTGTAACGGCTGTCCTGCACTGCAAGTGTAATTGCACCCCGTAGTGCAGACAGCATGGTCGGCGTGAGTGCGTTCAGCTTCTCGGGGCGGTTGAGCTCGATGGAAGCGTAGCCTTCTCTCTCTTCCATGATCACCAGATCGGACTGCATGAAGGTTCTTCTACCCCAACCATCGTGAGGATGATTCTTACAGCCCGGGGTTGGACGCTTCTAATTGATATTTATGTTCGATCCGAGCGCTGCAAGCGATGGACCGCCGGGGGGTCGCATCCCGCCGGCTCTGCGGAAAGTCGCGGATCTCATGCTGCCGGAGCCGACGGATCGCTCAAGGAAGGCGGTCACTTTCGAGTGCCGCGACGGCGGCCACCAATCGTACGATACGATCAGAAGGTTCGAAAAATATCCATTGTTCAGGTGCCTTCTCCCTTTTATCGTGAAATTATAAGAATAATAATACTTACGAGAGGGTTAAGCTATGGAATTTAGACTTTCAGTTTGTAAGTATATACTCGCGGCAGCATTCGGAACTTTGATGGTTTCTGCGTCTGCGGCAGCGGACGTCGAAGTCAAGGTCGGTGTTCTGACCGATATGTCTGGCCCATATGCCGACTTAAGCGGTAGCGGGTCGGTAGTTGCAACACAATTGGCCGTCGAGGATTTCCTGGCGACCCATCCGGGCGTCAAGGTCGAGGTCGTGTCGGCTGACCATCACAACAAGCCCGACGTCGGTGTTTCCGTCGCGCGGACTTGGTACGATGTCGATGGCGTTGACATGATCGTCGATGTAACCGGCTCGGCAGTTGCTCTTGCGGTCATGAACGTCGCCCGGGACAAGAATAAGGTGGTGATGCCCACGGCTGGCAGTTCGCGTGTAACGGGCGATTTGTGCACCCCCAACTCCGTCCAGTGGACCTATGATACCTGGGCCAATGCCAAGGTTGTCGGGTCTGCGCTTGTCGCCGAAGGTGGCGATAGCTGGTACTTCATCACCGCCGACTATACTTTCGGCCATACGCTCATGGCTGACACCACGGCCATGGTCGAGAAGGCGGGTGGGAAGGTGCTCGGCAGCACGCTGCACCCGCTTAACACCTTCGACTATTCGACGGCGCTGCTGGCGGCGCGTTCATCCGGCGCCAAAGTCATCGGGCTCGCCAATGGCGGCACCGACATGAGCACGACGATCAAGCAGGCGCAGGAATTCAAGGTCGTCGAACGCGGACAGAAAATCGCTGCGCTGGCCATGTTCTTCACCGACGTTCATTCGATCGGTCTCGAAGCGGCGCAAGGGCTGGTCTATGCATCCGCATTCTACTGGGACATGAACGACAAGACGCGCGCCTTCGCCAAGCGCTATGCCCAGAAAGCCGGTGGTGCAATGCCAACCGAGGTGCATGCAGGGGTCTACTCCAAAACGCTTCACTATCTCGAGGCCGTCGCGGAAGTCGGCTCGCCGGACGACGGCGTCAAGATTGTCGATACGATGAAGGCGACCCAATATGACGACCCGCTGTTCGGCAAGGTGACGATCCGGGCCGACGGTCGCGCCGTCAAGGACATGTATTTGGTCGAAGTCAAGAAGCCCGAAGAATCCAAATATCCCTGGGACTATCTGAAGGTCATCCGTACCGTTCCGGGACCGGAAACGGTTCGGCCCCTCGAAGAGGGCGGCTGCCCGCTCGTCAAGTGAACCCAAGACCGCTGACCGCCGCTGCTGCCGGGACCAGATGGATCCCGGCAGCAGCGGGGCCGTAGTCGCAAATAGCACGCCCCATGTCCGTATCGAAGCAAGCTGGGATGGAGTCCATGACGCTGGGCACGCAAATGCCGCGGGGTGACGTGTCGCCCTCTCCCGTTATCGTCGCCAAAGGGCTGACGATGGAATTTGCCGGCTTCAAGGCCGTGGACGATGTCGACCTCGACGTTCACGAAGGCCGGATCCACGCGCTTATCGGTCCGAACGGAGCCGGCAAGACGACTCTCTTCAATATGCTGACGAAATTCCTGACGCCGACCCGTGGCTCGATCTTCTACCGCGGCACCGACGTCACGCCGCTGAGTGCGACCGAGATTGCAAGGTTAGGGGTTATCCGTTCCTTCCAGATATCGTCGATATTCTCCCACCTGACGGTGCTGGAGAACGTGCAGGTGCCGTTGCAGCGTAAGAACGGCCTGACGATGCGCTTCTGGCAGTCGGAAGCGGTGCTGAGAACCCTGGAAGCAGAGGCAGACGCGCTCCTCGATACCGTCGGAATGCTCGATTCGCGCAATGTCGAGGCCGGTAATCTGCCGTACGGGCAGAAGCGCATCCTCGAACTGGCGGTTACGCTCGCACTCGACCCCGCCGTGATGTTGCTCGACGAGCCCATTGCCGGCATCGCCTATGAAGACATCGACCGCATCACCCATCTGATCCGCAAGATCTCGGCAAACCGCACGACGGTCATGGTCGAGCACAATCTGGGTGTCGTCGCCAAGCTATGTGATCGCGTCACGGTTTTGCAGCGCGGCAGAGTCCTAGCCGATGGCAGCTACGCCGAGGTGAGCCAGAACCCTCAAGTGCGTAAGGCATACATGGGGGCGACCGATGAGTGATGTCGTCCTGCAAGTCGACAAGTTGAGTGCCTGGTACGGTGAGATAGCCGCGATCAGCAACATCGACCTCCAGGTACGGCGTGGTGAAACCGTTGCCATTCTCGGGCGTAACGGAGCCGGTAAAACAACCCTGCTAAAATCGATTATCGGAATCATCCGCCAGCGCAAGGGCAGTGTCGTTTTCGACGGCGAGGACATCACGTCGATCCCCCTGCATCGAGTAGCGCATCGTGGGATCGGATATGTTCCGGAGGAAAGAGGCATCTTTCCAAGCCTCACGGTGATGGAAAACCTGATGTTGCCACCGGCTTCATCGGCCAGCGCCATGAGCACGGAGGAGATCCTTGAGCTTTTTCCCAATCTTGCCGAGCGTTCGAAAAGCCAGGGAACCAAACTGTCCGGCGGCGAACAGCAGATGCTGGCCATTGCCAGAATTCTCCGTACCGGACCGAAACTGCTCCTATTGGACGAGCCGACGGAAGGCATTGCGCCGGTAATCGTTCAGCGTATCGCGCAGCTGATCCGGACACTTCAGGCGAGAGGGATGAGCATCTTGCTGGTCGAGCAGAACTTCCGCTTCGCCAGATCGTTGGCGAGCAACTTCTATGTCCTGGAGAGCGGATCGGTTCTGGACAGCTTTCGGGCCGAAGAACTGGAAACTCGCTACGACGATCTCAACAAGATCCTTTCTGTCTAGCGGCCGCGAACAGGGTACAGCAGATGTCATTCTTCAGCTCACCGGAACTGCTCATCGGACAGGCCCTGATCGGAATTATAAATGGCTCGCTGTACGCCCTGCTGAGCCTCGGCCTGGCGGTCATCTTCGGTATGCTGCGGGTCATTAACTTCACGCATGGTGCCCAGTACATGGCGGGTGCCATGTTGGCCTGGCTGCTGTTGCGCCACCTGGGGCTTGGCTATTGGCCCGCGCTGATCGTCTCGCCGCTCATTGTTGCGGCGGTCGGGGTCCTGATCGAGAGGCTGATGCTCAAGCGTCTCTATCATCTCGACCAGCTGTATGGCCTGCTGCTCACTTTCGGCCTCGCGCTCATCGTGGAAGGATACTTCTCGCACCAATACGGTACATCCGGACAGCCCTATCCCGTACCGGCCAGCCTGTCGGGAGGCTTCGATCTCGATTTCATGTTCCTTCCTTATTACCGGATCTGGGTCGTAGTCACGTCGGTGGTCGTGTGCGCCGGCATCTGGTGGATAATCGAACGCACCAAGTACGGCACCTATCTGCGGGCAGCTACGGACAATCCGGTCCTGGTGCAGGCGCTTGGCGTCAACGTCCCCCTTACGATGACGGTGACCTATGCTTTGGGTGCCGGTCTTGCCGCCTTCGCGGGTGTCCTCGCCGCGCCCATCCTGCAGGTCAGTCCGATCATGGGCCAGAACATCCTGATCGTGGTGTTTGCGGTGATCGTCATCGGGGGTATGGGCTCTATCCTCGGATCGATCGTCACCGGTCTGATGCTGGGTTTGGTGGAAGCGATGACCAAGGTGGTCTATCCGCAAGCGTCCGGCACGATCGTCTTTGTCCTGATGGCGTTCGTCCTGCTCGTCAGGCCGGCCGGTTTGTTTGGCCGCGACCTTGGCAGTTATCAGCCTACCCATGTCTTTTTGCCGCCAAAGATCAACATGGCCAAGGCCGGCATTATCGCGTTCCCTGTCATTGCGGTGCTTGCCGTTCTCCTCCTGCCGTACTTTGTCTACCCGGTGCTGCTGGTGCAGATCCTCTGCTTCGCCCTCTTGGCTGCCGCCTACAACTTGGTCATTGCCAATGCCGGACTGGTTTCGTTCGGTCACGCCGCCTTCTTCGGTAGCTCGGCTTACTTCACTGCCTACGCGATGAAGGCTTGGGGCACGTCGACCGAACTGGGCCTGCTCGCCGGCGTTGCGGTCGCGTCCCTCCTTGGGCTGATCTTTGGTGCCCTGGCGGCTCGACGCCAGGGGATTTATTTTGCCATGATAACCTTGGCGCTCGCCCAACTCTGCTACTTCATCTTCCTACAATCCAGCTTCACGGGCGGTGAGGACGGCATTCAAGGAATCCCGCGCGGCAATCTCTTCGGCTTGATCTCGCTGGATGACGATCTGCGCATATACTATTTCGTGGCGGCCCTTTGCGTGCTCGGCTTCTATGCTGTTTACAGGGTTCAGCATTCGCCCTTCGGCAACCTGCTGCGTGCCATCCGTGACAACGAATCGCGGATGATATCGCTTGGCTACGACACCACCCACTACAAGCTCGCCGTTTTCATCATCTCCGCGGCCTTGTCCGGCTTGGCGGGTGGGTTGAAGGTCCTCACATTCCAGGTCGCGACACTTACTGATGTGAACTACTACATTTCCGCCGAAGTGATCCTGATGGTTCTCCTTGGCGGTGTTGGCACCTTCGCCGGTCCCATCGTTGGAGCCGCCGTTGTCGTGGCGGCGGGCAACTACCTGGCCACCTCGTCACTCCCGGTTTCGATCATGCTTGGCGTCATCTTCGTCGTCTGCACACTTTGCTTCAAGCGAGGCCTGGTCGGTGAGACCCTAGCTTTCTTCGGGCGTCGTCGCGGGGGTTCGGAGCGGCTGCGCGCGCATTGCCTGATCAACTTCGTCGACGAATTTCCTGCATCGGATTTGTAATGAATCTCAGCTTTGACAGATCGGAAGCCCGCGCGGCACTCTCGCAAGCCGACATCACCATGGCGTTCGTTGCGCTGGCGCAGCTTACTGGAGATCGTGACCTGCTGGAGCGTGGGCGTCGACATGTGCGCCCGGTCAGGGAGTTTGCCAACGAGTTTCCGGCTGAATTGAAGGACGAGATCATCGAGCGTCTGGGACGGATGCTCGAGGACGGCAGCGCGTTCGAAGCGCCGATCCCCGAGGACGACTTCCTGCGAGAATTGATGAACACCTGTGCGGGCCAGGTCATTCCCGACAACTATTTCCCAATGTTGATGGAAATCTTGGGATTTCGCGATCGCCGCAAGGGATTCCAGGCCGGGTTGCCAATCGTCAGCGCCAAACGACAGAAGGGATTCCATGTCGTAATTGTCGGCGCCGGCTTGTCCGGTATCTGTGCGGCGATCTATCTGCAGAGGGCAGGCATATCCTATCAGCTTATCGACAAGAATGCGGGTGTCGGCGGAACGTGGTTTGAGAACCACTACCCAGGCTGCGGCGTCGATACAGCAAATCACTGGTATGCCTATTCCTTCGAGCCCAATCCGGACTGGTCGCGGTATTTCGCGCGTCGCTCCGAGGTGTTCGCTTATCTGAACCATTGCGTGGACAAGTATGGGGTGCGCGAAAACACGCTGTTGTCGACCACAGTCGAGGCGTTGGTCTACGACGATGAGCGCAAGCTTTGGTCCGTGTCGATGCGTGGCGCCGACGGAACGCTCGCGATGACCGAGGCCAACGCGGTCGTGACCGCGTTGGGGCAATTGAATCTACCGAAAATCCCGAATCTGAAAGGCGCTGACACTTTTTCAGGGCCATCCTTCCACACCGCGCGTTGGGATCATGACCATGATTATCGCGGCAAACGGGTGGCTGTCGTCGGAACGGGATCCAGCGGCATGCAGGTTGGTCCGACGATCGCGCCATACGTCAAGCACCTGACGATCTTCCAGCGCTCCCCGCATTGGGTCACCATCCGAAACAACTATCACAGCAGCGTCAGTGACGGGATGAAGTGGGCGTTGCGCCATGTGCCATCCTATATGGAATGGTACCGGTTCTTCCTTACCTGGGCCTATTGTGACGCGCTGTATCCCGCGCTCATCAAAGATCCGGAATGGAATTCCCCCCTTTCCATCAGTCCGCTCAACGAAACCATACGCAATGATTGGACGGCTTATATCAAGCGCAGGCTAGGCGACCGGCAAGATCTGCTGCCGAAGGTGCTGCCCGACTATCCGCCCTTCGGTAAGCGGCCAGTGATGGATAACCACTGGTTCGAGATGCTCAGGCGCGACAATGTGAGTCTGGTAGCGTCGGGGATAGACCGCGTTGAGCCGGATGGCATCATCGCCGACGATGGCACTTTCCACGCCGCCGATATGCTGGTCTATGCGACTGGCTTCAAGACCACGGAAATTCTGGCGAACATCCACATCCAGGGCCGCGGCGGCATTGATCTTCGCAGCGTCTGGGGAGCCGACGATGCGCGGGCTTATTTCGGCATCACCATGCCGCAGTTTCCGAATTTCTTCATGATGTATGGGCCGAACACGAATTACGGCCATGGCGGCAGCATCTCTTTCAATGCAGAGAGGCAGTCCCTCTACATCTTGAGCTGCCTTAACCACCTTGCTGAGAACGACTATGCCGCCCTCGAATGCAGGCCGTCCGTGTTCGAGGCTTTCAATGCCCGACTGGATGAGCAGATGACCCGCATGGTGTGGGTTCAGGGCGATATGACCAATTGGTACAAGAACAAGGCAGGACGGGTCACCGTCAATTATCCCTGGACCTTGCGGGACTATTGGGACTGCACGCAGGCGATCAATCCCGACGACTACATTTTTTCTCGCGTCAATCGGCTTCGGACGGGCGTCGTCGATAGGGAGTTCTCTGCTACATGAAAACGCGCATAACCGAGTTGCTGGGCATTGCCTATCCGATCGTCCAAGGCGGAATGCAATGGGTTGGCCGTGCTGAACTTGCTTCGGCCGTGTCGAATGCGGGAGGTCTCGGCATTCTGACGGCGTTGACCCAACCAGATCCGAGGGCGCTTGCCGGTGAGATCGCGCGTTGTCGGACGATGACGGACAAGCCTTTCGGGGTCAATCTAACGATCCTGCCGACGACCGCACCACCACCTTACGAAGCCTATCTCGACGCGATCATCGACAGTGGGGTGAAGGTGCTCGAGACGGCTGGCAACAATCCCAGAGAATTCATTCGCAAGGCCAAGGATGCAGGGCTTACCATCATCCACAAGTGCACGGCACTACGCCATGCGCTGTCGGCGGAAAGGAACGGCGTCGATGTCGTCTCAATCGATGGGTTCGAAGCGGCCGGTCATCCGGGCGAGGACGATGTCGGGGGGCTCGTGGTCTTCCCATTGGCCGCATCCAGGCTGCGCATCCCAGTGCTGGCGTCGGGCGGCATCGCTGACGGACGTGGATTGGCAGCTGCGCTCGTCCTTGGTGCCGACGGCGTCAATCTTGGCACCCGCTTCTGTGCAACTCGCGAGGCGCCGATCCACGACAATATCAAGCAGGCGCTGGTGGGTGCGGATGAGCGTCAAACCAATCTGATTTTCAGGACGCTGCATAACACCGGAAGAGTCCTGAAAAATGCCGTTTCCGACGAGGTGGTGTCCATGGAGAAACGTGGAAGCACCTTCGATGACATCCGTCATCTGGTTGCCGGCGCGCGCGGCCGTGCAACGCTCGAGAGCGGAGAAGTGCATGGCGGATTGGTATGGGCAAGCCAGGCTATCGGCCTCATCGAAGACGTGCCTACCTGCGCGCAATTGGTCAGCCGCATGGTCGCCGAATGCCGTGCGGTCTTGTCTTCGAGGCTGCAAGCCATCGACGCATAACCCCATGCCGCCGTTTTGTTCCAGGAGGAGATGAATGCAGGTATCAGGACAGACCGCACTTGTGACCGGAGGCGCTTCGGGTCTTGGCGAGGCGACAGCCCGTGCGTTGAAGGCAGGTGGCGCCGAGGTGGTGCTGATCGACTACAACGTCGATCTGGCGACCAAAGTCGCCGCTGAGATCGGTTCTGTAGCCGTCGGTTGCAACGTGGCGAGTGCGGAAAGTGCCGAAGCTGCGGTTTCCAAGGCCATGGAACTCGCGGGGCCGGCGCGTATCCTGGTCAACTGCGCCGGCGTTGCGCCCGCGCAGAAAATAATAGGTAAGTCGGGGGTCATGGCACTCGACGACTATCGCCGGGCCATCGAGGTCAACCTGATCGGCACATTCAACATGCTGCGTCTTTTTGCTGATGCCGCGGCGCGGCTTGATCCTCTCGCCAATGGGGAGCGCGGCGTGATCGTCAACACGGCATCAGTGGCAGCATTCGAAGGGCAGATCGGCCAGAGTGCCTACGCCTCGTCGAAGGCAGGTGTCGTCGGTCTCACCCTACCGGCAGCCCGAGAATTTGCACCGCTCGGAATCCGGGTATGCACGATTGCGCCCGGTATATTCGAGACGCCAATGCTGAAGGGCTTGCCGGAAGCAGCCCAGAAGAGCCTTGGGCAGATGGTGCCCTTCCCTTCCCGGCTCGGGCGTGCAGACGAGTATGCCAGCCTGGCCCTGCACATCATCGCCAATGAAATGCTGAACGGTGAGACGATCCGCCTCGACGGTGCGATCAGGATGGCACCCAAGTAACAGACGGCGCTCCGAAACCCACCAGCAGAGAGGACGACGAAATGGCGGACGCCTATATTTTCGATCACGTGCGGACGCCACGTGGCAAAGGCAAGCCTGATGGCGCCTTGCACGAGGCAACGCCGGTGCATCTGGCGGCGACAGTGCTGTCGGCGATCCGCGATCGTAATAATCTGGACACCGCCCTTGTGGACGACATTGTCATGGGCGTCGTCATGCCTGTGGGCGAACAGGGCCAATGCTTGCCGCGTGTGGCGGCCATCCATGCTGGCTTCTCGGAGCAGGTTGCTGGTGTTCAGCTGAACCGCTTCTGCGGCTCGGGCCTGGAGGCTGTGAACATGAGCGCGGCCAAAGTCATGGCAGGGCAGGCAGACCTCGTGTTGGCCGGTGGATGCGAATCCATGTCGCGCATTCCCATTCTTTCCGACGGTGGCGCCTGGAGTTCCGACCCACAGGTTTCCTTCAGCACTTATTTCGTTCCGCAGGGAATTAGCGCCGATCTGATTGCAACGATTTGGGGCTATGACCGCGAACGGCTCGATGACTTTTCCGTCGAAAGCCATCGGCGCGCTGCTCAAGCCTGGAACGAGGGCCGTTTCAGCAGCAGCATCGTTGCCGTCAGGGATCATGTAGGAGAAACCCTTCTCGATCGCGACGAGACCGTTCGCGCCGATTCAACACGTGCGGATCTTGCCCGTCTGAAACCGTCTTTTGCCGGTATGGGCGAACAGGCCGGATTCGACGCAATAGCCCGGCTAAGATATCCGGAGGCAGGGGCCATCCGCCACGTTCATCATGCCGGCAATTCCTCCGGTATGGTCGACGGGGCGGCGGCAATGCTGATTGGTACCAAGGAGGCGGGCTTGTCAGCGGGGTTAAGGCCGCGGGCTCGCATACGAGCCTTTGCCGAGGTCGGGTCTGAACCGACGATCATGCTGACGGCTCCATCCTTCGCGGCAGAGAAGGCACTACGGCGTGCTGGTATGACCGCTTCCGACGTCGACTTGTATGAGATCAACGAGGCGTTCGCCTCAGTCGCCATTCGTTTCATCGAAGCGATGAATGCGGACCCCGGGCTGGTCAATGTCAATGGAGGAGCCATCGCCATGGGTCATCCGCTCGGCGCGACCGGCGCGATGATCCTCGGGACAGCTCTCGATGAACTTGAGCGGACGAACCGGTCGACAGCGTTGGCGACGCTTTGCATCGGCGCCGGCATGGGTGTTGCGACCATCATTGAAAGGGTTTGAGCATGCTGACGATCGACATCGATGCAGAAGGCTTCGCGACCCTGACCATCGACATGCCGGGTCGGTCGATGAATGTAATCGACTGGAATTTCAATTCGGCTTTCGACGAGGTGATGTCCGGACTTCTGGCGGATACCGCCGTGAAGGGCATTGTCATCGTTTCCGGCAAGCCGAGCTTTGTTGCCGGAGCCGACCTTGCGATCATGAAGGACTTTCTCGCCCCGAGCATGACACCGGCCTCTGCCTCGCGCAAGATCGGCGAGATCGGGCAGGTCTTGCGTAAGTTCGAGCAGGGCGGCAAGCCGGTCGTGGCGGCGGCGTCCGGTACGGCGCTGGGTGGTGGCTTGGAATTGATGCTGGCCGCCCACTACCGTATCGCGGCAGATAATCCCAGGGCCCGCTTCGGCCTTCCTGAGGTGACGCTTGGTCTTCTTCCCGGTGCGGGAGGCACGCAAAGGCTGCCACGCCTCATAGGCGTCGCTAAAGCACTTCCGATACTGCTGAACGGTCGCCCACTTACCGTGGTTGCAGCGAAGGATGTCGGCATCATCGACGAGATCGTACCACCGGAAAATCTTGTTGCGGCTGCCAAGGCGGCCATCCGCGAAGGTCGCGTTTCAGCAAGCGCGCCATGGGACATCAAGGGCTACCGGTTGCCGGGAGATCAACCCAGCAGTACAGCCACGTTGGATCTCTTCTCGATGACCAATGCCAGGATGCTGGCGGAGACGCAGGGCAACTATCCCGCACCCAAGGCAATCCTCTCGTGTGTCTTCGAAGGCATGCGTCTGCCGATCGACAAAGGACTCAAGATCGAGCGGGATTATTTCGGAACCTTGGTCACCGACCAAGTAGCCCACCGCATGATCCGTACTCTGTTTTTCGCACACCAGACAGCTGCAAAGAGCGGATGGACACCGGGCGATCCTGCCGATGCAAATGTCAAAGCCGGCCGCGAAGCGTATGTGGCCGAGGGCCTGCACCTTGTTCGCGATGGCGCTCAGCCGGACACGGTCGAGAACGTCGCCCGTTCCGTGGGAATGGAAAAAGGTCCTATCGAGATTGCCCGGGAACAGAACCGCGATCTGCCTGAAAAGACGAGCGACGCAACGGTTTCCATCGACGATATACGAACCAGACTACTGACCATCCAGGCCTTGACCGCCGCCCGATGCCTTGAGGCGGATGGTGAGCGCGGAGCGGGTCACGTCGATCTCAACGCCGTCCTGGGCTGGGGCTTTCCGGCGTGGCTGGGCGGTCCCCTGTCGTTTATCGATGCTATGGGAGCCGAAACATTCGTTGAGCAGGCGAACCGATTGGCAAGCAGATATGGTGGGCGTTTCCAGCCTCCTTCTAGCGTGATCGCGCAGGTCGGCAAGTCTGCCGGCTTTTACGAAACGACCCGATCGGGCGCCTGAAGCGCGTGTGAGAGATAAAATGGTACAGAGCCCGCCAGTTCTCGCCGAGGTCGATCCTGAAACAGGAATCGCGCGAATTTCCTTCAATCGTCCAGACGTACTGAACGCGATCAACGTGGCAACCGCCCGTGCATTCCTTGATGCTGTTCGTTTCGTCACCGCGGATCCGACCGTTCGCTGTATCGTCCTTTCCGGCGAAGGACGGGCTTTTGTTGCCGGTGGCGACGTCGCGGCCTTTGCCGAAGATCTTCCCAAAGCAAGCTGGGTCATCGATGCGTTGCTTGATGCGATCCATCCGGCAATCCTGGCCCTGCGCTCGTCGTCCGCACCCGTAGTTGCAGCAGTCCGGGGCGTCGCTGCCGGCGCGGGCCTGAGTCTTGTGCTAGGAGCTGATTTCGTCGTCGCCACGGAGGACGCCCGGTTCCTCGTTGCCTATGACAAGATAGGAGCGGCGCCCGATTGCGGAGGAACATGGTTCTTGCCGCGGCGTGTCGGTCGCGCACGTGCCTTTGAGTTGATGCTGCTTGGTACCACGCTCGATGCAGCGGCGGCGCGTGATTTCGGCATTGTCAACGAGATCGTGGAAACGGCCGGGTTGGACAAGCGTGCCCGCGAGGTGGCGGCTCGGATCGCATCCGGCCCGACGTCAGCCTATGGTGCGTTCAAGGCGCTGATGGACAACGACATGCCCCTGGCTCAGCATCTGGAAGCGGAGCGTGCGGCCTTTATAAAGTCGACACGCACAGCTGATTTTCAGGAGGGCGTGTCTGCTTTCGTCGACAAGCGCAGGCCGCTGTTCACGGGGCAGTAGACCATGTTCACACAGGAACAGGCGCTGATCGCCGAAACCGCTGCCAATTTCGCTCGCGATGTACTTGCGCCCGGTGCTGCGCGACGTGACCGAGAAAAGTTGATCGAGCCGGAAGTCTTCGCCGACATGGCAAAGTTGGGCTTCTTGGGCATGACCGTGCCCGAACATCTTGGCGGCGTCGGTGCCGACTATGTTAGCTATGCACTGGCACTGATGGCAGTGGCATCGGGTGACGGAGCCGTCTCCACAATGATGAGCGTGCACAACGCTCCCTTCAATATTATCCTGGAGCGCTTCGGGTCCAACGACCAGCAGGAACGAATCTTACGTCCGGCGGCAAGCGGGAATTTCATCGGCGCATTTGCGCTGACTGAATCGAATGCAGGTTCGGACGCATCGGCACTCCGCAGTCGTGCCGTGCGCGTCGGCGACCGCTATGTTGTCAACGGCTCTAAGGAGTTTATCACATCCGGAAAGATCGCCGGGTGGACGATCCTGTTCGCGTCGATGGATGGCAGCGGGAAAGCCGGCATCACCGCCTTCATCACGCCGACGGATGCCAAGGGCTATCAGGTCGCAAAGGTCGAAGACAAGCTCGGCCAACGTGCGTCCGATACCTGTTCGCTACGTTTCGACGAGCTTGAGATACCTGCTGAAAACCGCATCGGTGAAGAGGGGCAAGGTTATCGGATTGCCCTATCGGCACTTGAGGCCGGCCGCATCGGCATTGCGGCCCAGTCGGTTGGCATGGCGCAGGCCGCCTTCGATCTCGCCGTTGCCTATGCAAAGGATCGAAAAGCCTTCGGCAAGTACCTCATGGAACATCAGGCAGTGGCCTTCCGCCTTGCCGAATTGCGCACAACGCTGGAGGCGGCGCGTCAACTGGTGCTCAATGCGGCGCGATTGAAGGATGCAGGGCAGCCATGCCTGACCGAAGCTGCTATGGCCAAGCTTTTTGCATCCGAAGCGGCCGAAAGGGTCGTTTCCGGCGCTCTCCAGACATTCGGAGGCTACGGTTACATTTCGGAGTTACCAGTAGAGCGGATTTATCGCGACGTGCGCGTTTGCCAGATTTACGAAGGTACCTCGGATATCCAGAAAATCATCATAGCGCGCGCACTTGGATCGCCATGACTTGTGTAAGCCGCGAGGCTCGGACTCGAGCGTAGTCCGCCTCGTCTGCGGATCCAACCGTGCTGCCCAAAGCTTGCTCGGTTAGGATCATGTCGCTCGAGTCCTCCCTGACGACACATGCCGATCGGTCGGCAGGCGCAACGGCCTGAGCCCCGCCTAGCTGATCGACATGAACCACCCAAGGAGCGACGGTTCCGCGCGCCTCGCCGATGTCGTCCATATGAGATTCAACCGGTCCGAATCTCAAGATGGACCGCCACTCGTCAGAGTGGAGAAAATTATAGCTTGATAGCTCCGTCATCTCATTTTTAAGTTCGATTATCGATCTATAGTGTTCTATAATCAGCGATTAAAGACGATACGTAAGCCTTCCCGTCCGCGTCGCCCAGCAAGAAGCGGCGTGAGCAGGAGGAAATGGAAAATCGTTCTGCGAATCGGCCATTGCCTCGATCCTCCGGTGGCATGGGGGCAAGAAGGATAATCATGGAAATCGAAAGTCATACCTTTGATGTCGTCATAGCGGGCTACGGGCCGGCTGGCGCGATGGCGGCGAACCTGCTGGGTTGCAAAGGATATCGGGTCGCGATCGTTGACCGCATGCTGGAAATCTACGACAAGCCGCGCGCCATAACGGCAGACCATGAGGTCATGCGAGCGCTCCAGGAGTGCGGTCTCGCAGACAGGGTCGAGCCTACGACCGTCCCGCATCCCGGCACGGATTTCGTCGGGCTGGACGGTCAGATTATCAAGCGCTTCTACCCGCAGCCCGCGCCTTTTCCGCTGGCGTGGGAGCCGACATGGATGTTCTTTCAGCCCGAACTGGAGGCGATCCTTCGCGACGGTGTGGCGCGCTTCGAGCAGGCCACGTTCCTGGGCTACGAAGTCGTCGACTTCGAGGACGCGCACGACGTCACCTGCGTGGAAATAAAGAACGTCTCGGACGGCGCCCTTCTTTCGCTGAAGGCACGTTACGTTCTGGCGTGTGACGGCGGCCGCAGTTTCTTCCGCCGCCGCCTGGGCGTGAAGATCGACGACCTCGCTTTCGATGAATGGTGGATCGTTCTCGATGCCCTGAAAAAGCGCGACGTGGAGCTTCCCCCGAGGATGCGCCAATATTGCCGCCCGTCGCGGCCCGGCACGTATATCGTCGGTCCGGGTGACCTCCGGCGTTGGGAGATGAAGATGCTTCCGCACGAGACGCCCGAAATGTTCGAGGACGAAACCGAAGTCCTCAAGGCCTGGTCGTCGTTCGTGGATGTTTCCGCTTTCGAGCTGATCCGGACGGCGATCTATCGCTTCCACGCGCTGGTCGTCGAAGAATGGCACAGGGGCCGGGTTTTCCTGCTGGGCGACGCCGCACACCAGATGCCGCCGTTTCTTGGCCAGGGCCTCTGCGCCGCCGTGCGGGATGCCTACAACCTCGTCTGGAAGATCGATGCGGTCGAGCGCCTCGGCGCCGACCCGTCGATTCTTGCGACATACGGCCAGGAACGAAAAGCTCATGTGAAGACGGTTGTGGCGCATGCGAAGGAATTCGGCCTGATCATCGGTGAACTGGACGAAGAGGCAGCCAGGCAACGGGATGCGCGGCATGCCGCTCTCATCGCCTCGGGCCAGGCCGAGACGGTTCGTCAAAAATTCATCCCCGGCCTCTCCAGCGGGATGATCTCGGTCGATGCCGCCGGCAAACCCTGTACGGGAGCCGGCGATCTCTTTCCCCAGCCTTGGGTTCGCGGCGATGGCGGAAACTGGCGTCGGCTGGACGATATCTTGGGAACAGGCTTTCTCATCGCATCCGACGACCGCAATATCCTCGATGGCATCGACGCAAGGACGATGTCGCTTTGGAATGAACTTCGTGGAAAGCAGCTGGTGATTTCAGGGGATGTCGGACGTGTGAGTTCTTCCGATCCGGTGAGGGTCGTCATCGAGGAGCGTGACGGCATCTTTCGCGACTGGCTTTCATGCGCTGCCGCGAAGGCGGCCGTCGTACGGCCGGATCACTATGTTTTCGGTACGGCGGCAACTTCGGCCGAACTGGCTGCGCTGATTGCCGATCTGCACGGCCGCATATTCGCAAGGTCGGGGCAGAACGCTCCCCAAGGCTCTGGGGTCACGGCCCCGGCCGATTGAGGCCCATGGGCGGCGGCCCGTGGGGCGGTTCGGTCATCCTGGCTTTGCCAGAAGCTCCACAGGCCAGATATCCACGTCGCTCTGCAGGGGAAGGTCGATCCGGTCGCCGGAGATCATCGACTGGTAGCAGGCAAAGCAGGTCTCGGCCGTCCCGGCTGCGATCTCGAAGCGCAGCGGCGAGGCAGGCCCGCCGTCCAGCCAGCGCGCGAGCGAATCGAACAATTGACCCCAAGCCGGAAGGATGTCGTATCCGGCCGAGAAATCATGCACTTCCGCACCGCCTGCCCCTAGGATCGTCACGTGGTTCTCGTTGCGGATCTGGATTGTCGCGCTGGCGTAGTTCAGGACCATCGTCAGGGAACCCGGCAGGTATTTCGGGCCGACTTCCAGATAGGCGGTCAGTCCCGAGGCGAAGCCCATCGCAGCGACGGCATGATCCTCGATGGGGTGGCCGAAGCCGCGCCGGTCTGTGACGCGGGCCTGCGCCAGCACATAGTCCGGCATCGCGTCGTTGTTGAGGAAGCGGAACATGTCCATCCAGTGGCTTCCCCATTCCGCCAGATCCCAGCCCTTTCCGATCGCCGCCGAGAAACTGACCGGCGCCCCGAATTCCCCGTTGCCGACCCGGTGGCCGACATGGGCGAAGGCCGGCATGTATCGCCTGAAATGCGGTACGATGAGTTTGACGCCGCTCTGCGCGATCAACGTACGGATCGCCGTCAGTTCGCGAGGTGAGCTGACGAGCGGCTTCTCGCAGACGATACCTTTGACGCCCGCCGCAACGCATTTGCGGATCATTTCGGCGTGGGTGCCGGCATAGGTGCAGATGCTGACCACGTCCGGTTTCATCTCGGCGAGCATCTCATCGATGCCAAGATGGCTCGACGTCACCTGCGGGAAAAGATCCATGAAGTAGTCGAGGTTGCCCTGACTGATATCGGCTGCGGCGCACAGGTCGAACCGGTTGCTGGCCAGATAGGTCCTGGCGTGCACATGGCCGATCTTCCAGGCTGCGTTGGTGGCGCTGCCCTGGACGCCAGCCTGCCCTACGCCGACGATGGCGGCTCTCCACTTCATTGCGGGTCTCCGGCCTTTTCACTGAGCGGGGTCTCGATCACGGCAAGGAAATCGCACTGGACCTTCATGTCGCCGTCCAGGTTGCCACGCATCGTATGGCGGGTCGGACGGTCGGCCGGATCGGGAAACATCCGCAGCCAGTGCGGATTGACGAGGGCGCGATCCGCCCGGTCGGTGAGCCAGAACGTCATCTTGATGATGTCGCCGGTCGAGCCGCCTCCCGCCTCGACCAGGTCCTTGACATGATCGAACACCAGCGCGATTTGCGCCTCGCATCCTTCCGCCAGCCCGCCCGTGCGCGGGTCGTAGCCATGGATGCCGCCAGAGACGAGAAACGGCCCCTTTCGGCAGGCGGCCGGGATGGGATTGCGATGGCGGAAGCTAGCGATATCGACCGACCGTCTCATGTCTGCACCTCGAGATACCGCTCCAGCGTCAACGGCTCCGCGTGCAGCAACGGGGCCTGCGTCGGCGTGCCGGTAAAGCCGCTCGCCTCGAAGAACCACCGCCGGCCGGCCGGCATACCCCATAGCTGCGCCCGTTTCGGATTGGAAAGGTCCCACCGGATCGGCGGCGTTTCCGCATCGATGAATTGATAGTGCGTCACGAAGAATTCGATCCTGTGGCCGTCCGGATCACGGAAGTAGACGAACAGCGCATTGCTGAGCCCGTGCCGCCCCGGCCCCCTGTCGATGATGTCGTCGTAGCCCAGGCTGGAGGTGACATCGCAGGCGTGCACGATGGCGCTGGCGTCGGGCACTGTGAAGGCGAAGTGATGCAGCTGCGGCCCGGCGCCATTGGTGAAGACGATGTCATGGGTATTTCCCTTGCGCTCCATCCAGACGCCCCAGATGTCGCGGTCTCCTTCCGCGGCCGTGTATTCCGCGATGCGGAAGCCGAGCTCGCTCCAGAAGGAAGCCGCAGCGGCAACATCGTGGGTCGCAAGCTGGTAGTGATCGAAACGCTGCGGAAACCCGCCTTTGAAGACGTTGAAATCCTGCATCGCGCGAGGCACGACGTCCATGCTGGCGGCGACCTCGACCATTGTTCCCACGGGATCCCTGAACCGCAGGGTCCGGCCCTGGAACGGACGGTCGAGGAACTCGAATGAAAGCTCCTTCTTGCGCAGGAAGCTTAGGAGTAGATCGAACTGCGCCTCGTCTTCGATCCGCATGCCGATGCAATGCACGCTTGGGCTATCGGTCGTGCGTTCTATGACGATCGAGTGATGGCAGGCCTCCTCGAGCCCTCGCAGATACAGGGCGTCGGGGGTCTCGTGCGACAGGACCAGGCCCAGCGCATCGCAATAGAAGGCCCGGCTTGCCCCGAGATCGCGCCCGGCGAGGACGACGTGACTTGCGCGGGTCAACCGGCCCGGCGGGACCGGGTTGCAGATCGGCAACATGGATATCTCCGTCGTGCGTGGAAGGATCAGCGGGCGGTGTAGCCACCATCGGCGAGATGGGCCGCACCGGTGATGAAGCGCGCCTCGTCGGACAAGAGGAAAGCCGCGACATTCGCCATCTCCTGCGCATCGGCCAGCCGCTCTACCGGATGTCGGCTCGCGATCTCGGCGCGTTCCTCTTCGGAACGTCCGGCGATGAAGGGCGTATAGACATAACCGGGGCAGAGCGCGTTCACGCGGATACCCTTCGTCGCGTAGTCGAGGGCCGCAACCTTGGTCAGGCCGATGACGCCATGCTTTGCCGCTGTGTAGGCCGCCGTCTGTTTGACCCCGATGACACCGCAGATCGACGAGATGTTGACGATCGCCCCTCCGCCGCTCTCCAGCATCGCCGGGATTTCGGCTCGCATCGATAGGAAAACGCCGGTCAGGTTCACCTGAAGGGAGAGCGACCAATCCTCGACGGACTGCTCGTGCACGTTGCCGCGTGGCGTTCCAATGCCGGCATTGTTCACGGCTAGGTGCAGCGCACCGAAGCGGTCCGTGGCCGCGCGCACTGCCGCCTCGCAGGCTGCAGCGTCCGCCACATCCATGGCCAGCCCGATGGCCTGACCTCCCGACGCCGCCTGCAATTCGCGGGCCGTCGCCTGCGCTGCCTCGGCGTTGACATCGCCCACCACGACCGAGGCGCCGCGCTCTGCCAGGGTGCGGCAGATGGCGGCTCCGATCCCCGATCCGCCTCCGGTGACCAGCGCAACCTTGCCGGCGAACTCCCTGCCTCTGTCGATGTTCATCACTCTCTCCATCTCAATACGGTCAAAGGACCGATTTCATCGCCTGCATGGCGCGCACGGCCTTCTCGGCGGGCGACAGATCGCCCAGCATCTGCAGCGGAACCTCGATGCTGATCGGCAGGTCGGACGGCAGCGCCCTGACGAAATCGCGCAGCGGCAAGACCCCTTCGCCCGGCAGGCGCCGGTCCGAGATCGCCTCGATCCTCAACCCCTCCAGCGTGTCGGGCCGTTCCTGCTTCGCGTCGCATACCTGGGCATAGGCGAGAAGTTCGGTGGGGACTCCGGCGATGTCGGACGGCGAACCGCCGGACCTGTCGAGATGCAGCGAGTCCAGAAGCAGCCGCGCATTCTGCCGCGAAACCTCGCCGAGGATTTCCAACGCCCGTCTAACTGTGTTGACGCCGGTCCAGGGCATGACCTCCAGGCTTATGCCAAGGCCGAAACCGGCGGCCTGATCGCAGACCCGGCCGAACAGATCGATCATCTGCGCGTTTTCCATCGGATCGACCCCGGTCAGTATCTGGCGCACACCAAGGCGGGCGCCCGCCGCCATGAATGGCTTGTACGTTTCGATGTCGGTATCGCTGCGCAGCCACATAGCCTCCATGTCGAAGACGGTGAGCCCCGTGTCGCGAAGCAGCGCCTCGGTTTCGCGCATCATCGGCGTGTCGCCCAGCATCGGCTGCTGAATCTCGCCGGCGCGGATCGGATTGAGACGCATGCCGACCCCGCCGAAGCCGGCGGCAGCCGCGGCCTTGACCAGCTCGGGCGGCGAGCATTCGAACAAGGTGACGGGAGCTAGGATCAGCAAACGGGACATCTTGGCGGCTCCATTCTTCTGCTTTGGCCGGCGATCGGCGCATCAACGGTTCGGTACGGCATCAACCCTGCACCTGCGACAATGCTTGGAGAGCGGTCCTCATCGCGCGCTCCGCGACGTCGACGGGCGCTTGTGCGGCGTAATGGTCGTTCATGATCTCGACCGAATAGACACCTTGGTATCCGATCCCCTCGAGCCGGCGCAGGAAGTCGACCACCGGTCCCTGGCCTTCTCCGGGGAACAGCCGATAGTGACGACCGACCTCCAGCATCGGCAGGTTGGTGCCCGGCATATCCGCCAGTTCAACCAGCAGGATCTTCGCCGGATCCATCTCGTCGATCGCATCGAGAGGCAGGTTGTGGCTGAAGATGTGGAGGCTATCGAGCATGATGCCGAAATGGTCGTGGTCGAGTTCCCGCACCAGCGACCAAGCCATCCGATAATCCCAGATGTGGCGTGCCCAGCCGATCGGCTCCAGCGCGATCTTGACCCCGCGCTGGCGCGCCTGTTCGGCCATGCGCTCGAATTGCTTCAACACCAGCGCGCGGTCGTAGATGGCGTCGGGGCTGACGTTGGAGCACATGATCAGCACGTCGCTGCCGACCCATTGCATCTGGGTCATCAGCATGTCCGCGATGTTCAGGACATGCTCTCGGCTGTCGTCCGGCAATCCTTCGTAGTCGCGCAGCGCCTGGTAGCAGGAAACCGAAAGCCCGCTTTCCGTCAGATGGGCGCGAGAGAAGTCCGGTCCGCGCGGATCCTCGAACAGGTCCCGTGGCCAGAACTCGGTGGAAGTAAACCCCGCGGCCCGCATCGCCGAAAGCTTGTCGCGCAGCGGCGATGAAAAGGTCGCCGTCGTGCAGCCCAGCCGTGGCGCCCAACGCGCCAGAAGGGCTGGATCGAGATGGGCGGGGCTATTGTCCGGCATGGTCGGCTCCTAACGGTGCGGCAGGGGAGGGCGTGTTGCGAGATGCGCCGTCGTTACGGGCCGTTTCCACAATGAGATCGGCCGCTTTCTCGGCGAGCATCAGCGTGGCGGCATTGGTGTTGCCGCGCGGCAGCGTCGGCATGATCGACGCGTCGACGACCCGCAGGCCTGCAAGGCCATGAACCCGCAGACTCGGATCGACCACGGCTTGCCCGTCCACGCCCATCCGGCAGGTCCCGACCGGATGGAACATAGAGATCAACTGTTCGCGCAGAGCGACGTCGAGCGCATCGTCGTCCTCATGCGCCGGCCCGGGCAGGACTTCCCGCGCGTCGATCGCCCTGAACGGCGACGTCGCTACGATGGACCGCGCCATGCGGATGGCCGAACGCATCGCCCGCCGGTCGCGTTCGCTGTCCAGCGCCAACAGCGTGATCCGCGGCGCGGCATCGGCTTGGGCGGTGGCGATATGAACATTGCCACGCCCGTCGGGTTGCAACTGATAGGCATTCACGGTGAAACCCGGAAAATCATGCGCCTTCATTCCGTGCCGCGACGTCGCGCTGGCGGACCAGGCGTTCAGCGTGAATTGGAGATCCGGCGCGGGTTCCTGGCCATCGCTGCGCATGAAGCCCCCCGCGAACGTGTTGGTCCAACCGAGGACTCCGCCGCGCGTCATCGCATATCGCAGTCCCAGCAGGGCCTTCCTCGGCCAGCTGCGCGCCAGCCCGTTGAGGGATAGGTCGGCACGTCCGGTCCGGTAGACCAGCTTGATCCCGAAATGATCCTGGAGGTTTTCGCCCACCCCCGGCAGATCGTGGCGGACCTGCAATCCCAGGCTCTTCAGGCGGTCCGCCTGCCCGACGCCGGAAAGCTCCAGAAGCTGTGGCGAATTGAAGACGCCGCCGCACAGCAGCACTTCCCTTCCGGCCGTAGCACGAAGCAGTCGGTTGCGGTGGCGATATTCGACCCCGGTGACACGTCTGCCATCCAGTAGAAGCCGCGCCACATGCGCCTGCGGCAGCAGGCGGACCCGGCCCGTGCGCAGTGCCGGCCTCAAATATTCGATCGCAGAGCTGCTACGCCGGTTTGCCCGCGTCATCGTCTGGAAGCGCCCGAATCCTTCCTGCGTCGCGCCGTTGAAATCGTCGGTGCGTGGCAGGCCCAAACCATCGACCGCATCGAGGAAGATTCGGCTGAGCCTGTCGCCGGGCGGGCTGGTGATGCCGATCGGGCCGCCCGAACCATGGTACGGCCCCTGCATGGTTTCATGATCTTCGAATTTCCGGAAGTAGGGCAGGACTTCGTCGTAGCTCCATCCGGCGCAGCCAGCTGCCGCCCAGCCGTCGAAATCGGCCCGGTTGCCGCGCACGTAGAGCGAAGCGTTGATCGATCCCGTTCCGCCCACGACCCGGCCGCGCGGCTGGAAAAGGCGGCGGTCGTTCAGGTTCGCGACCGGCTCGCTCTGGTAGAGCCAGTTCACCGCGGGATTGGCGATCAGCATCTGCATTCCGAAGGGAACGGCGATCCATGGATTGCGGTCGGCCGGACCGGCCTCCAGCAAAAGCACATGAAAACCTGCCGCAGCCAGTCGCGACGCCAGGACACAGCCTGCCGTTCCCGCGCCGACGATGATGAAGTCGCTGGTCATGCCCGTCCAATCGGGAAATGTGGAATTTCGTGAAAGCTACGGCGGGAAGCCCCGCCGTAGCTTTGTGGCCGTCTTAGACCTTCACGACGTCGCCCTTCGGAACCCAGTGGTCCCCGTCGAACTCGATGGTCTGGAAGGAACGCACGCCCGAATAGTCGGTCGGCGTGACGTTGAACAGGATGCCGTCGAGGATCAGCGGAAGCTGCAGGTCCGTGATCGAGGTCGCCTTGGCCATCAGGTTCTCGCGCGTGAGATCGTCACCGCAGCGCTCCAGAACCTGGTGCATCGTCTGGGCCCTGATGTAGCCGAACGTGACGGCCGTATCGCTGATATTGCTGTCCGGCAGATATTTCGCGTGCCAGGCGAGATATTCGTCATGGAACGGATCCGACTTGAACGCCTCGCCGGCGGGGTCCTTCATGAACGCCAGGGAAAGGAGCCCCTTGCACTTTTCGAGCCCTGCCGGCTTGAGCACCACGTCGATGGAGTTCGATCCGCTATGCACGTACTGGGTCGGGGCCCAGCCCAGTTCGGCCGCCTTGCGGATGGCCTGGGACGCGAACTTGGGCGTCCCCATGTTGATGAACACATCCGCCTGGCTCGTCGCGAGGGTGATGATCTGTGGGTCGACGCTCGGGTCCGAGGACTCGTAGGTCTGTTCGGCAACGATCGTCGCCACCGACTGGGTCGCCAGCTTTTCCTTGAAGCCGTTGATGTTGGCGCGCCCGAAATCGTCGTTCGGATAGAGCAGCGCGATCTTGGCATTGGGGAAGTTCGCCAGGATATGCGCCGCCCACACGCTTCCTTCAAGCGCGTAGTTCGGCTGCCATGGGATCGTCATGGGCATGTGCTCGGGATCGAAGAACTGCGATGCACCGCTCCCGATGAAAAGCTGCGGCACCTTGCGCTGGTTGAGGTATTTTTGGACCGCCGTATTGGTGGGCGTGCCGACGGAGCCGAACATGGCCAGCACGTTTTCCTGTTCGACCAGCTTGCGTGTCTGCTCGACCGTCTTCGGCGGGCTGTAGCCGTCGTCGAGGCTGATCAGATTGACCTTGCGGCCGTTGATGCCGCCGTTGTCATTGACCCAGTTGAAATAGGCGACGCTGCTCTTTGCCTGCACGCCGTAGGCCGATGCCGAGCCGCTGTAGGGGCCGGTCTGGCCGAGCTTGATTTCCGTCGCGGTGACGCCCGGTCCGTTCTCCTGCGCCCTGGCCACGAACGGCTTCATGAGGACCAGGCCTGTGGCCGCGGTTCCCAGTTGCAGAAGCCTGCGCCGCGACAGCGCTGGATTGATCTTGTCGTGTTTCACAGTCATGCCCGTTTTCCTCCTGGACGGTTTCAAATTGCCAACCGCGATCGCTCGTTCGGTCGATTGGTTTACTTGCTCAATTTCTGGCGCAGGGCGGCGACGAGGCCGGCCGCCCCTGTCGGCAAAAGATAGACGGTGGCGATCATCATCACCCCGTAGATCGCCCATGGCGCGGACTTCGAAATCGACTCGGCGATGTTCGGCACGAAGACGATGAAGAGGGCGCCGTAGATCGCGCCGGTAAACGACGCCAGTCCGCCCACGACGATCCCCGTCAAGAGGCTGACGGAAAGATAGAACCCGTAGCTGTCAGGGCTGACATACTGCACCAGAATGGCGATCAAGGCGCCCGAAACGCCGGTGTAGAGCGCCGATATGCCAAAGGCCAACGACTTGTACTGGGCGATATTCACGCCCATCGCCGAGGCGGCTATCGACTGGTCCCGGGTGGCGACCAGCGCCCGGCCGATACGCCCGCGCAGCAGGTTCCAGCCGATCCAGAAGAAGAACAGCGCTACGATGAGCGAAAACAGATAGAGCCACTGGTCCGGGTTGAGCGGTATGCCGAACGGCGCGTCGGGCTTCATCAGCACGATACCTTGCACGCCACCTGTCCATTCCTCGATATTCTTCCATTTGAGGAACTGCGGCAGCGCGATCGCCAGGGCGAAAGTGGCCAGCGCCAGTTGGAACCCGCCAAGCCGCAGGGCGGGGAAGCCGAACAGGTAGCCGATGGTCAGGCACAACATGCCGGCAAGGGGCAGGGTCGCCCAGTAAGGTATGCCGCCGAACTCCATGGCGATCGCGGCCGTGTAGCCGCCGATGGCCATGAACGCCCCGTGACCGAGGGAAATCTGCCCGTTGTATCCGGTTAGGATGTTCAGGCCGAGCAGCGCGATCCCGTAGCTGAGGACCATTCCGCCGAGGAACAGGTAGTAGTTGGGCAATATCCAGGTGAGCGAGCCCAACATCAGGGCCGCGATGACGATCAGGCCAAGCACGAGCTTCCTGTCTGGTGCTTCGACGCGTCCGTCCCGGCCGAGCGAAAGGGTGTCGTTGGAAGCGGTCATGGTGTCACCTCAGACGCGGGCCACGACGGTGCGGCCGAAAAGCCCGGATGGCTTCAGGACGAGCACGGCGATCAGGACGAACAGAGCGACGCTGAGCTTCATGTCGGTTCCGACGACGTAGGTGCCGATCAATTGCTCCAGGATGCCCAGGATGAATGCGCCGACGACCGCGCCCCAGGGGTTGTCGATCCCGCCGAGCTTTGCTGCCGCGATGGCATAGATCATAACGCCGGCCATCATGTTCGGATCGAGGAACGTTACCGGCGCCACCATCATGCCGGCGATGGAACCCAGCAGTGCGGCAAGGCCCCATCCGATGCCGAGCATCAGCCCGACCGGCACGCCGCTGAGCCGGCTGGACACGGGGTTGACCGCGGCGGCGCGCATCGCGAGGCCGACCTTGGTGAAACGGAAGAAAGCGTAAAGCGCTGCGACCGTCACCAGCGTCACGAGAAGCGAGCCGACGCCGTGCCAGGAAATATAGCGGTTGCCGAAGGGAGGCGTATCCGGGAAGGGGCTGGGAAAGACCTTGGTAGTGAAGTCGAACAGGCCGCCAGCTACGCTGTAGAATATGACCTGGAGCCCGATGAAGACGATGACCGCTGATAGGAAGGATCTCTTCTCGATCGGGCTGACGACGACGCGATGCACCAGGAAGCCGATCGCGAAGGAGATGCCCAACGTCAGCACGAAGGCCGCCCAATATGGCATGCCGGCATAGGTCAGCAGGCTCCAGGCGATAAAGGTCGAGAACATCGCCATGTCGCCCTGGGCGAAGTTCACGAGCCCGGTCGACTGATAGATCATGACCAATGCGAGCGCGAGGCTGGCGTAGATACCGCCGGAAACGATCCCGCTGACCAATTGATGCAGAAGAGCTTCCATTGTTGGTTCCTAGTGGCCGAGGTAGGATTTGCGGATCGAGTCGTCCTTCTGGATGTCTCCGGACTTGCCGGAGAGAACGATCGATCCTGTTTCAAGCAGGTGCGCCGTATCGGCGAGCCCGAGCGCAAGGGAAGCATTCTGCTCCACCAGCAGCATGCTGACCCGGTCTTCCTCGTTGATGGCCCGAAGGATGCCGAAGATGTACTGGATGATCTTCGGCGCCAGCCCGAAGGACGGCTCGTCCAGCAACAGCAGCTTCGGCTTCAGCATCAGCGCGCGCGAAATCGCCAGCATCTGCTGTTCGCCGCCCGACAATTCGCCGGCATTCTGGTTGCGCCGCTCCCGCAGGCGCGGGAAATGGTCGAAGCACCGGTCGATATCCGCTTTCACGCCGCGGTCGTTGCGGGTATAGGCGCCGATGCGCAGGTTTTCCTCGACCGTAAGCGCACCGATCGTTCCGCGCCCGTCCGGAACGTGGGCAATTCCCTGACGAACGATCGTCTCGGTCCGCATCTTTTCGATCGCCGCGCCGGCGAAGTTGATGCTGCCTTTGGTCGTCACCATCCCGCAGATCGCCCGCAGGGTGGTCGTCTTGCCGGCGCCGTTGGCGCCGAGGATTGTCGTGATCTCGCCCGTCTCCAGCGAGAAGCTGACCGAACGCAGCACTTGCGTGGTCCGGTAGAAGGCATCGAGTGATTCAACGGCGAGAAGGGTGCCCATTATGCCATGTCTCCCAGATAGGCGCGCATGACGTCGGGGTTGACCTTGATGTCTTCCGGAATGCCCTCGGCGATCTTCTTTCCGAAATCGAGGACGACGATGTAGTCGGAAACCGCCATCACCAGGTTCATGTGATGCTCGACAAGCAACACGCCGGTTTCGGACGAGATTTCCCGGATGGTGTCGCGCAGTTCCGAGATTTCCTCGTGGTTCAAACCCGCGGCCGGTTCATCGAGCATGAGAAGCTTCGGTCGGGAGATCAGTGCCCTGGCGAGTTCCACCCGCTTTTGCAGGCCGAACGGCAGCGACGACACCTCCTGGTGCAGATAGGGCGTCAGCCTGATTTTCTCGCACACCTCGCGAGCCAGGGCATCGATGTGCTCTTCCTCGGCGCGGACCCTGAAAGCGAAGGCATGAGAAAGAAAGCCACGCTTCATGATGGAATGCGCACCGATCTTCACATTCTCGAGCACGCTCATCGAACGGAACAGCGCGACATTCTGGAAAGTCCGACCCATGCCCAGATTTGCCATCTGATGCTGGGGATAGTCGGCGATCGCCTTGCCGTCGAACCGGATCGATCCCGAATCCGGCTGATAGATGCGGCTCAGGCAGTTGAACAGCGTCGTCTTGCCGGCGCCGTTGGGACCGATGATGCTGAATATCCGATTGCCCGGAACCGAGAACGTCACATCGTTCAGGGCGACGATGCCGCCGAACCTGACGGTGACGTTTTCCACTTCCAGCAGGGGACGACCCTCCGCATCCAGATGTCGATTCTGCCGTGGTTCCGTCGTCACAAAATCCTCCCCGGTGAAAACCGTCTCGCGTCCCTCCGCGCGAGACGATGCCGGCACGCGTGCGGCCGAAATCATGCTCTGGCCATCAGTCTTTCAACCACGTCGTAACCGGCCACGGCCGCCTCGCCGATGGTGCCGACGGCCTGGCAATCGCCGACATAGTGGAAGTTCCGGCCGGGCAGGTCCCGCTCCAGCGCTTCGGCGCGGCGGCGGGATGACCGGCGCCCGGCCGCGACGATCAAAGCCCAGGGCAGATCTTCCTGTTTGGTCTGGCCGTCGCATTGGGTCTGCACGCCGTCCATGTCGATCTGTTCCAGCGTGGTGCGCAGGCGGAAAGTCACCTCGGGCAGCGCCTGAAGATCGGACAGCAAGCGGCGTGCCAGCCGGCCTTGCGCTGCGGCCACGACGGCCGGACCGGCTTCGAAGAAGGTCACCGCATGCCCGGCCTGCCCGACGAGCAGGCCCATTGCCAGGGCCTCGACCGTGGTGCCGAGTACGTAGGTCGGCCCGGTGACCTGCTGCAGACGAAAATCCTCGTATGTCATGAACGGCATGTCGGAAAGGCCGGGCAGTTCGGGAATGTACGGGCGCGCACCGGTCGCCACGACGATGTTTTTTGCGCGCGTTTCCCGCAAATCCTGAGCGGTAGCGCGGCGTCCCAGCCGCACGTCGACGCCGAGCATCCTGAAACGGTGTTCGAAATGGGGAACGACGCCGGGAAAATCATGCATCAGCGGCAGGCTGCCGGCGGCATTCAACTGGCCGCCCAAGGCATCGGCGGCCTCGAAGAGCGTGACTTCCGCGCCGCCTTCGGCCGCGCGAGCCGCCGCCTGCATTCCTGCCATGCCGCCGCCGATAACGGCGACGCGCTCGCCGGACATTCCGACCAGCGGGGCATACAGCCGCTCGCGCGATGTGCACGGATTTACGCTGCAGGCGCTAGGTTTCGCGGCTTCGCGCGTATCGGCGCAGTACAGACAATTGATACAGGGCAGGATTTCCGCGGCTCGCCCGGACATGGCCTTGGCCGGCAAAACAGGATCGGCGTGAAGGGCACGCGTCATCACCACCACGTCAGCCTGCGAACGGCGCAGCACCGCCTCGGCGTCGGAAGGATCGTTGATCCGCCCGGCGACGGCGACCGGCACATCGAGGGCCGCCTTCAGCTTCTCAGCCAAAGGCGCGTTGAGCGCGGTGGGCAGGTCCGACATCGGAACGACCTTGCCGCGGGCCTCGTAGGTACCGGCCGATACGCTGAGCATGGCCAGGCCGCGATCCTGGAGCATCGCGGAAAACGCCAGTACGTCGTCGAAGGACAGCCCGGCGCCGGGCATCTCTTCGGCGCTGATGCGATAGGAGATCGGAAAATCTGCGCCAACCGCTGCCAGCACCGCATCATAGACCCGGAGGGCGAGCCGCGCGCGGTTGGTCAGCGACCCGCCATATTCGTCGTCGCGCCGGTTGGTCAGCGGCGACAGGAACTCGCCGAGCAGGTAGCCATGCGCACCGTGCAGCTCGATCATGTCGAAGCCTGCTTCCTTGGCGCGCCGCGCCGCATCGGCGAACTGGTCGACAATCCCGTCGATGCGGGCCTTGTCCAGTATCTGCGGCACATCGCGCACCGCAAAGGCGGTGCATGACAGCCCCGAGGCACTGACCGGCCGAAGAAGGTTGTCCTTCGATTGGGCCTGCCGCCCGGCAAAGTTCAGCTGCATGGCAATCAGCGCGCCGCCCCTGTGCGCCGCTTCGCTCAGCCGGCGCAGATCGGGGATGAAGTCGTCGTGATGGCAACCCATTTGACGGGCGCTGCCGCGGCCCTCGGGCGAAACGAACGTCGCCTCCGGAACAATCAGCGCCGCGCCGCCAGCGGCCCTGACCCCGATGTTGCGCTCGTAGTCCAGCCCGGGCCGGCCATGGCGATCGCAGAGATTGCGTTCCAGCGGGCCTGAAATGATGCGGTTGCGAAGAACCAGCCTGCCGATCTTCAGCGGGGAAAGAAGCTGCGGATAGTGCCGGAGCCCGGAAGTGGCCACGCCCGGGTTGAGAGCGCGATCCTCCTCCGAGGAGGGGCGGCCTTTCAGCGCCCCGTCGTGGTCTACCCACGCCGGCTCCCCCACGGTCAGGATCATTCGCTACATTTCCCTTCGACGTGCAATGTTCAATATTCGGACATAAGACTCCAGATATCGTATTTTTTTGTTCGAATTTGTCAACGGCTAATATCGTTCGCAGATGCGGGTATTTCCTCGGGGCAAGCCTTGGTCAGCATTATCAACATGTTGCCGGGCGCCCCGGAAAAGTCCGAAGTTCCGATCAAGAGTTTGAGCCCGTGTGCTTTGCGCCATCGTTCCGGTAACACCGGTATGCCTGCATCAGGATGTTCGCCCTCTCGGATGCAGGTAGCCCCCGGCTTGCCGCCAAGGGTACCTCGATGCTGATTTTCGTTGCCGCCGGCAACGTCGGCATTACGTCGAAAAGCCGCAGAGCACCTTCGCCCGGCAGCAGCCGGCCGAAACGCGCCTCCTGCATGGCCGCATCGAATCCCTCCGGGGCGGCTGCGGGAGCATCGCAGATCTGAAAGATGTTGATCAGTCGGGGTGGGACCGAACGGAGCTCGTCGAGCGTGGTGGCGCAACGCGCGATGTGCAGCATGTCGAGCATGATGCCGACATTCCCCGTCCTGCAACCGGTGACCGTCTCCAGCGCGGCGCGAAGCGAAGCAATGGTCGAGACAGCCATATATTCAAACTCGATACGCAACCCAAAGCCCTGTGCGAGTTCGGCCGCATGGACCAGATTGCTTTTTGCGCGGGCAAAATCAGGATCGGCGCAGGCAAACTGCAGGGACTCGGCCCCGAGGGCGGCCGCAGTCTCCATGTCCGCCAGAAAGTCGCGTGGATCGGTTTCCGGCCGCAGCCAGAACGCCTCGATGTCGAGAAGCTTGACCCCCGTTTCGGAAAGCAGCGCCAGGCATTCCTTGTGCATGCGCGATCCCGGCCGCAGCGGATGCGGCACCTCGCCCGCCATGGTGGGGCGAATTCGCAAGCCGACCGCATCGAAACCCGCTGATGCCGCCGCACGGATCATTTCGGGCGGGCTGGCTTCCAGCATGGCCAGATGGGGAAGTGATACCGTCGTCATGCAGTCTCTTCCCTCTTGAGGGTGCGTTCCGCAGTGACTGCCATCAGCCGGCTTGCCGAAGCTGCCGGGAGATTTCAGCCGTCGCCTGAAGCAGCGTCTCCGTGAACGTCTCCAGCCGCTCGACCCGGATGGTGGGGACGATGATGACAACGCAGCCGACGCAGTTCCCATCTGCCCCGAAGACCGGCGCGGCCAGGCCGGCGACGCCGGTCCGCAGCTCGTCGCGCGTCATTTCCCAACCTCTGGAGCGGATGGCCGCAAGCCGCCTGGTTGTCGTCTCTTTCAATGGGTCGCCCAGCTTGCGGAGTATGGCGCGCTGGTCGCGGCTGTTCATAAAGGCCAGGATCGCCCAGCCGCTCGCTGCAAGATTCAAGGGATGGCTGGAGCCGATCTGGTTCTGGACCACGATCAGATGACCGGCATAGCTCGCCTGATCGACCGCGATGGCGTTCACCCCTTGCGGCGCGTGAAGCGAGACCGTCTCCTTGCAGGCATGGGACAGTTCCCTGATTATCGGTCCGGCGATGCTGATGGGATTTGGTCGAGCCATCGCCGCCAGTTCGTAGGTCCTGGCGCCGAGGCTGTAGCCTTCCCTGGTTTTCTCGATGAAATGGTGCTTTGCCAGGGTGGCCAACAGCCTGTGTGCTCCGGTTCTGTTTATGTTGCAGGCCTTGGCGGCTTCTGCGGCTGTAACCGGCCCAAGCCGGGCCACGGTGCCCAGCACGACCAGCATCTGTTCACCCGTCGATGTGAATTCGACCATCGAAAGCGTCTCACATATGCACGGCAGCCTGCGTGGCCGGCACCATATTGCGCTTCCTGTTCTTAAACAAGATCGATATTTGATTTTATATGTTCAAATATTGAACTTTTTGTCAAACATGAAATCGCCTCCGGAACTCACAGATTTCTGGAGGCTGAGGCATGTCATTGCGGGGTGGTGCAGAAGTGGTTGAAGCGAAGGCCAGGAAATGTTGTGCCGGCGACGGCCATCCGACTCATCAGCGGCAAGGAACACTCACCAAGCCAGGAGCTGGCTGAATTCTGTATGCCCTGATGCTCGTGGCTTGATGCCAGGATGGCGCGCCGTCTCAGGTGATGATGCGAACTATGTCTACTCCATAGCCCTCTAAGGCCTCCTTGTTGAGTTATAGGCAATGCCAACTTGGAAGCTCCATTAGACGGGACTGGCTCCGCAGAGACATTTCGTGTAACCATTATCTCAATGATTCTTGAATTGTTGAGATAAATCGTGCACGAAAAGCAAGCCCTCAACGCCTTCGCGGCACTGTCGCAGGAAACAAGGCTCCGCATCATTCGCCTGCTGGTGACGGCTGGCCCCGAGGGGATGTCTGCTGGAGCGATCGGCGAGGCAATGGACGGCTCCTCCTCCTCGCGCATGTCCTTTCATCTAAGCCATCTCGAACAGGCCGGGCTTGTCGAGTCCCGCCGCGAAGGACGGTCGATCATCTACAGCGCGGCATTGCCGACGCTCGCCAGCCTTGTCGAATTCCTCATGCGAGACTGCTGCCAGGGCCACCCTGAGGTGTGCCATCCGGCGATGGTCGTATTGTCCACCTGCGGTGAACCCGCGAAAGGCTCCATCCGTGGCTGAAACCTTCATGGACGTCATCATTTATCACAACCCCGACTGCGGCACATCGCGCAACACGCTGGCAATGATCCGCAATGCTGCTGTCGAGCCGCATGTCGTCGAATATCTGAAAACGCCGCCGTCACGGACGATGCTGACGCAACTCATCCGGCGCATGGGTATCCCTGTTCGCGCACTGCTGCGGGAAAAAGGCACGCCCCATGCGGAGCTCGGGCTTGGCAATCCAGCATTGACCGATGACCAGCTTCTCGACGCTATGATGGCGCACCCGATCCTCATCAACCGGCCGATCGTCGTTAGCCCGAAGGGCGTTCGGCTCTGCCGCCCCTCGGAAAACGTTCTCGACCTGCTGCCGCCGCAACACGGCGAGTTCATCAAGGAAGACGGTGAGCGCGTCATTGACGAGCACGGCCGCCGCGTGGCGACGGCGTGAGGAAAATCCATGTCCAGCTTTGAACGCTATCTGACCCTTTGGGTCGCGCTCTGCATCGTCGCCGGGATCGCGCTCGGCCATGTCATGCCGGGGGTGTTTCGGGCCATCGGTGCGGCGGAAATCGCCAAGGTCAATCTGCCGGTGGCGGTGCTTATCTGGCTGATGGTCATTCCGATGCTCTTGAAGATTGATTTCGCCGCGCTCGGCGAGGTCGGCCGTCACTGGCGCGGCATCGGCGTGACGCTGTTCGTCAATTGGGCGGTGAAGCCGTTTTCCATGGCACTGCTCGGCTGGCTGTTCATTGGCTGGCTGTTCCGGCCGTTTCTGCCTGCCGACCAGATCGACAGCTATATCGCCGGCCTGATCATCCTCGCCGCCGCCCCCTGCACGGCGATGGTGTTCGTCTGGTCGAGCCTCACAAAAGGCGAGCCGCATTTCACATTGAGCCAGGTTGCGCTCAACGACGCGATCATGGTGGTGGCCTTCGCGCCGATCGTCGGCCTGCTGCTCGGCCTGTCGGCAATCACCGTGCCTTGGGGCACGCTGCTCCTGTCGGTCGTGCTCTATATCGTCATCCCGGTGATCGTCGCTCAGATCGTGCGCCGCCGCCTGCTGGCGAGCGGCGAGCAAGCCTCGCTCGACCGACTGCTTGCCAAGCTCGGGCCGGTCTCACTCGTTTCGCTGCTGGCAACGCTGGTGCTGCTGTTTGGCTTTCAGGGCAAGCAGATCATCGCGCAGCCGATGGTGATTGCGCTGCTCGCCGTGCCGATCCTGATCCAGGTCTATTTCAATTCGGGCCTGGCCTATCTTCTCAATCGGATCTCGGGCGAACAGCATTGTGTAGCCGGGCCATCAGCCTTGATCGGAGCCTCGAACTTCTTCGAACTGGCGGTCGCGGCCGCGATCAGTCTGTTCGGCTTCAATTCGGGGGCGGCACTCGCCACCGTCGTCGGTGTGCTGATCGAGGTGCCGGTCATGCTTTCGGTCGTCTGGATCGTGAACCGCTCCAGGGGCTGGTATGAACGCGGCGGCAAGGCTGCGGCTATCGTGGAGGCGAACCGCTGATGACGACCCCATTTGGAGGTTGCGTTGAGCACGCACAATGAGCCCGACCTGACCGTCGCCCCCGCCAAGGGCTCCGTTTCCGAAGTCTTCTTCGCTTTTCTCAAGCTCGGCCTGACCTCCTTCGGCGGTCCGATTGCGCATCTCGGCTATTACCGGGACGAGCTGGTAGTCCGCCGTAAATGGATCGACGAAGCGGGTTATGCCGACTTGGTTGCCCTCTGCCAGTTCCTGCCGGGGCCGGCATCCAGCCAGGTCGCGTTTTCGCTCGGCGTTTTGCGCGGCAACGGTTTGATCGGCGGTCTCGCGGCATCGCTTGCGTTCACGCTGCCCTCAGCGATCATTCTGTTCGCTTTCGCGCTTGGTGCGGCCGCGTTCACCGGACCTCTCGCCGAGGCCTTTCTGCATGGTCTCAAGCTGGTGGCCGTCGCTGTCGTAGCGCAAGCGATCTGGGGCATGGCGAAAAGCCTGACACCGGACAAGCCGCGCGCCGCGATCGCCCTCATCGCGGTCGCCATCGTCGTATTCGTCGCAGGCTCACTCGGGCAGATCGCCGCCATCGCCGGCGGCGCGATCCTCGGGCTCTGGCTCTGTCGTGGCAACGGCGCGGCCATCACCGGTCAGCTGAGCTTTCCGATCTCGCGGAGAGGCGGCACAATCTCCCTGACTATTTTTGCTGCACTGTTCGTGATCCCTCCGCTTCTCGCGAGCATGACGGGTCATCAGGCCGTAGCCCTCTTCGATGCCTTCTATCGCTCGGGCGCACTTGTGTTCGGCGGCGGCCATGTCGTCTTGCCGCTCCTGCAGGCGGAAGTCGTGGCGCCGGGTTGGGTGAGTAACGAGTCCTTCCTCGCTGGCTATGGTCTGGCGCAGGCCGTTCCGGGGCCGCTCTTCACCTTTGCCGCCTATCTCGGCGCGGTGACGGGGCCGGAGCCGAGCGGCCTCGCTGGAGCGAGCATCGCGCTTATCGGTATCTTTCTGCCGGGTCTGCTGCTCCTCTATGGGATGCTGCCCTATTGGGATGCGCTGCGGCTACGCCCCGCAGCGCAAGCGGCCATGCGCGGCACGAACGCGGCGGTCGTCGGCATTCTTGGCGCGGCGCTCTATAATCCGGTCTGGACAAGCGCAGTGCTTTCCCCGCGCGATTTTGTTCTGGCGCTCGCCGGCTTTCTGCTCCTCGCGGTCTGGAAGTCACCGCCGTGGATCGTGGTCGCGCTGCTCGCCATCGCGGGTCTCGTTTTTGGTGGAGTGTTGAGATGAACCGTATCGGTATACGCCCCTGATGCATCGCCATCCGCACTATCCGGATCTTCACCATCGCACGATCACGGACATGGGCACTGAGGGGAAAAATTGCTGCCGCCAAACTCTTGCCTATCCGATCATGAGATAGGCGATCCTTCCCAGCGCTCCGAACAGTAGCGCGAACGCGGCCACTGCCTGAATGAAGAAGCCCGGATTGCGTTTCAGTGGGGCGGTAAGATAACCGACGAAGTAGGCTATTCGGCCGACCAGCCACAAAGCGCCGAGTGCTGCCGCCCATCCTGGGTTCCAGTAGATCGCGAACAGCCACATTGAGGGAAGGAATACCGGCAGCCATTCGAGCGTGTTCGAATGAGCGCGGATCGTGCGTTCAAGCATCGGATCGCCGGTCATGGCGGGCGCAAGAATGCCCGTCTTTTTGTGTGTCCTGGCAACGGTCAGCGCCATGCCGAAGATCATGAGGCTGCATAGCAGCGTCACGATGGCGACCAGATAGTATCGTTCCATATTTGCCTCCTGTTTCCGCTCAGACAAACAACTATTGCCATCGACAACGCGGCGTTGCCGCATCCGTCCTGACATTCCGGATGCGCAGAGAGGCAGTCAGCATCCCTTGGCGACTGCGAGGCTCACGCTAATCCTGCCGCTGCGGCCGCAATAACGGCGAGCGTCGCGGTCACACCATCAGCCTCGCCCTTCTCGAAGTCGCCTTCGGTTTGCGCCATGCTGTTGGTAACATGGGCAAAGCAGATGACCGATTGGCGGGCCGCGGTCGCGAAGGCATAGAGCGCTGCCGCCTCCATCTCGACGGCGAGCACACCGTTGGCGCGTGCTGTTTCGATGGCAGTCTCCGTCTCCCGATAAGGCGCATCGGTCGTCCAGCTCGCACCACGATGAACGACAATGCCTCGGCGTTCCGATATCGCGCGCTCGACCTGCGCCAGTAATCTTAGGTCCGGCGCGTCCGCGAATGTGGCAGGCGGCAGGTAGTGGTAACTCGTGCCTTCGTCGCGCAAAGCGCGGTCGATCAACACGAAATACGGTGTCGGGCCATTATCAGTGATCTGGCCGGCGGAGGTGACACTGACGAGCAGCTTGCAGCCGGAGGCAAAGAGCTGTTCGGCGACCAGCACAGCGAAGGAGGCGCCAACGGCACAGCCAACGATTCCGACCTGTCCGATGCCTTCAAGATCGAACGCCAGCAGTTCGGTGTGGTAGCAGGCCCAACCTTCGTGGAGACGGCCGCGCCCCGTTCGTTTCAGATAGCGAACAATGTCTCCGTCAGGGTCGAGAACGCAGATGGCAGGAACCGGCAAAGTCGGCAGGTTCTTCTGGCGGCGTGCCTCTCGCAGCAGCGCGTCCGGTCGGAACACCGATGGCGCGGAATAATCCTTGCCCTGAAGGATTGGCATCGCTCCGCGTTCGTCAGATGTCTGTTCGGCGGCCAGGACAGATCCGGCTTCCAAGTCCGCCCGGTCGTTCACGCCGCCACCTCGACGTCGAGCCCCGCCGCTTTCCATTCGGGAAAGCCATCCTCCAGTCTTCGCACCCTGTAACCCTTGGCGCGCAGGCTTGCGACCGCCTCAAACGACAGGACGCAGTAAGGGCCACGGCAATAAGCGACGATCTCGTGATCTTTCGGCAGTTCGGATAGTCGCCGCTCCAGTTCGGAGAGCGGCATGTTGAGCGCGCCGGGCAAGTGGCCGAGCGCAAATTCATCTTCCGGCCGAACGTCGAGCAGCGTAACCATGTTATCGCGCAGTGATGCGATGAGTTCTTGCCGCGTCACCGGAGCCAGCGCATCGAGGGCATCGAAATAGTCGGTCATCATCTGACGCACTTCGGCGACATTCCTTTCGCCGACACAGCCGAGCGACTTGAGGAGAGCCACGACCTCGGCTTCGCCGGCAAGGCTGTAGAGGACGTGCTTGCCGCGCCGCTCGGTCTCGACGAGTCGAGCCCGACGCAAGATCTGCAAATGGCGCGACGCATTAGCGAAGGTCAGGCGCGACCGCGCGGCAAGCTCCTCTACGCTGCGCTGTCCCTGCGCAAGATGCTCCAGCAGCTCAAGCCGATGGGCATGGCCGATCGCCTGCGCAACCTCGGCGAGGCTGGAATAGATCGCCTGTTTCGGACCAGCGGTTGACACGGGCATCCCTCATATTGCAATCATTATGCATATTGATTGAATGTTGATAGCACGACGACGCCGGAGGAACAACCTGCGCTCATGACCATACCGTTTCTTCCCACTGCTCCGTCCGATGGCGGCATATGACCATGGCTCCGGCAGAATCCTTTCCGGCAACGTCGATGCCCGACCGGGATTGGTGGTCCGCACTCTGGCCGAATCCAACCGACTTCCTGTGCAAGCTCGGCATCACGCGCGAGATGACCGTGCTCGACCTGTGCTGCGGCGACGGATATTTTACAGCGTCACTGGCAAGGCTCGTTGAGGGCAGGGTCTATGCACTCGATCTCGATCCGGCGATGATCGAGATGGCCAAGGCCGAGACCGCTCAGCAGGGCGTGTCAGTGCTGGGCTGGTTATGTGCTGATGCACGCGACATTGCCGATCTCCTCCCTGAGTCGGTCGATTACGTGCTGATGGCCAACACCTTCCACGGCGTGCCCGACCGGGCTGGCTTGGCGCGGGCCGTGCAAAACATTCTTCATCCTGGCGGCCTGTTCGGCATCGTCAACTGGCACCGGCTGCCGCACGAACACACAACGGTGCTCGATCAGCCACGCGGCCCGAGAACGGATATGCGTATGACGCCTGAGGCGGTTCGAGCCATCGTCGAGCCAGAGGGCTTTGAGTATCCTGCCGTGGTCGAACTGCCGCCGTACCATTATGGCATCGTCTTCAAAAAGACGGCGGCATCGCTGTAAGCGACGGCTGTCGCAGCCGTTCGCATCAGGGATAGCGGGCAAAAACCTCCGTGCTTCCGTCCTTTCGCAGAAGCAGCACCTCATATGGCTCTGCCTCGTCCTCCGGGCCCATGCCGGGAGAACCATACGGCATACCCGGCACGGTCAACCCGATCGCATCCGGCCTTTCCGCCAGAAGACGGGTGATCTCCCGTGCCGGAACATGCCCTTCGATGACGTAACCGTCGACAAGCCCCGTGTGGCAGGAGGTCAACTCTGGTGTCAGTCCGAAGCTGATCTTGCGTTGCCAGAGGTCGGCCATCGGCAGGTTCTTGAGGTCGGTTTGATAGTCGTTTCGCTCGAGATGGCGTGCCCAGCCGATGCAGCAACCACAGCCGGATGTCGACAATATCTCGATCGTCTGCGCTGCCGATGCGGTGCCTGCTGACAGAAGCAGGGTCAGGCCGACTATTGCATTTCGAACGAATGGCGTCATTTCGATCTCCTTGATCCGTCAGGCATCGACCAGCCGCTTGAGCTTCGTAAGCACTGTCTCGCGCGGCTCGTGCAGATCGAGCGTGCCGGCAAACTGCCCTTCGGCATCCATGAGGATCACGCCGGCGGTGTGATCCATCGTATAGCCGCCGCCTTCGGTGGGCACCTTGCGGTAATAGGCAGCGAATGCCTTCACTGCCTTGTCCGTCTGTCCCTGATCACCACACAGGGCGACAATCCGCTCGTCGAACGAGGTCATGTAGCTAGCGAGCAATTCCTGCGTGTCGCGTTCAGGATCGACTGAGATAAACAGCGGTGTAAACCTGTCCGCCGCCGGGCCAAGCTTGGCCATCAGGTCTGTCAGTTCGAACAGCGTCGTCGGGCAGATGTCAGGGCAATGAGTGAACCCGAAGAAGACCAGATAGGGCTTTCCGGCCAGACTCGCATTGTCGACCTTTTCGCCCTTGTGCGACGTCAGTTCAAACGGCCCACCGATAGCGGCAACGTCAATTGGAGCGGATTCCTCCGTTTGCCCGATTTTGGGCAGGACGCCGCTGAAGCCGACCCATATTCCGGCAACGATCGCGACCGACACCCAGGTCACGATCCGGAATATCTTCACGCCGCTCATAGTCAGCCACCATGCCCGGAGTGATCTTCTAGGGCGGGTTTCGAAGGACGCATCTGCACCATGAATTCGACATCGACAGAACCAGCCTTCTCAAAGACGAGCGTTGCCGGAAACTTCTCGCCGTCCTTCAATTGGTGGTTTGGTTTGATGAACATGACATGCAGCTTTTCCGCCTCGAAATCGACGGTCGCGCCGGGTTCGACGGCAAGACCCTCGACAGGCCGCATGCTGGCGACACCATCCTTGACGACCGAACGATGGATTTCCGTGCGCTCCGCGATTGGCGATGTCACTTCGACCAATCGATCCGTCTCGGTACCCGAATTGATCAGCTTCATGTAACCGCCTGCGACAGGTGCAGACGGCGGCGTCGGCCGCGACCAGGGATGGTTGATCTCTATCTGGCCCGCCTTGAAGTCATGCGCGGATGCCGGTCCGGCAATGGCAACAAAGGCGGCGAGCGCCATGGCGAGGCGTATAATCAATGCACTTTTCCTTCTACTATTTCGATGGCCGGTAGCCGAGCAGTCGGAGCGCGTTGGCTGTGACGAGCACCGTCGCGCCGGTATCGGCGAGGATCGCCATCCAGAGCGTCGTTACGCCAAACAAGGTGGTGACGAGGAACACGCCCTTGAGACCGAGCGCCATGAGGATGTTCTGCCAGATGTTGCCAAGCGTTGCCTGCGACAGAACAACGAGGTCGGCAACGCCCTCCACACGATCCCGCAGCAGGGCCGCATCGGCGGTCTCCAGCGCAACGTCGGTGCCGCCGCCCATCGACACGCCAACTGATGCGGCCGCCAGCGCCGGCGCATCGTTGATCCCGTCGCCTACCATGGCGACAGGTCCGACCTCCTTGAGGCGGCCGATCTCGACAAGCTTGGCGTCGGGCAGAAGCTCGCCCTTGGCTTCGAGGCCGAGTTTCCCGGCGATGGCGTTCGCCGTGCGCTGATTGTCGCCCGACAGCATCAGGACGTTCACGCCGCGATCCTTCAGCCGCCGGATACCCTCCGCAGCATCGTCGCGCGGTTCGTCGCGCAACGCGATCAGCCCCTCGATCGTCTTGCCGGCCAGCAACACCACAACCGTTTTGCCGTCATTTTCCAGCGCAAGGATGTGGTCTCTAACATTCGTGGGAATATCGGTTTCGTCTGCGGCATGACGCGGCGAACCGACCGAGGCGAAGCCGGACCTGAGTCGCGCTGTTACCGCCTTGCCCGGCACGGCAATGCCGCCGCCGAAGGTTGCCGGCAAGTCCAGGCTGCGTTCCTTCGCCGCCTCGACGATTGCGATGCCGAGCGGATGGCTGACATTTTTCTCGACGGCCGCAGCTTTCGCGAGCACGTCGTTGTCGGAACCGGAGAACGCGATCACATCGGTCACTTTGGGATGGCCGCGCGTCAATGTGCCCGTCTTGTCGAAGGCGACGATGGCGACCTTGCCCAGCGTTTCCAGAGCCGCCCCACCCTTGATGAGCAGGCCCTGTCGCGCGCCGGCAGCGAGGCCGGACGCGATTGCCGCAGGAGTGGAGATGACCAGCGCACAGGGGCATGCGATCAACAACGTGGCGAGGCCACGATAGATCCAGGTCATCCAGTCGCCACCGAAGGCAAGCGGCGGAATCAGGATGACCAACGTCGCCACCACCATCGCGCCCGGCGTGTACCAGCGCGAGAAGCGGTCGATCATGCGGGCGGTCGGCGCTTTCGATTCCTGCGCCTCCTCGACCATGTGGATGATGCGGGCGATGGTGTTGTCGGCGGCTACCTGGGTGATCCGCACCTTGAGTTCGCCATTGGCGTTGATCGATCCGGCAAAGACCTTGGCGCCGGTCTCCTTCAGGACAGGCACCGACTCGCCTGTCACCGGGGCCTCGTTGACTTCCGAGGAGCCGTCCTCGACCACTCCGTCGGACGGTATACGGTCTCCCGGCCGCACCACGACACGGTCGTCAATGGTCAACGCCTCGACCAGGATGCTTTCGACCTCGCCAGAAGCACCAAGCCGGAACGCAGTGCGCGGCACGAGATCGATCAACGCTTCGATGCCGGCGCGGGCTCGACCGGCCGCAACTGTCTCCAGAAGCTCGCCGACTGCGAACAGGAAGATGACGACGGCGGCTTCTTCCGTTTCCCCGATCGCGACCGCGCCGAGAGCGGCGATCGACATCAGGGTCTCTATGGTGAAAGGCGAGCCTTCGAGTGCTCCGGCCACGGCGCGACGGGCGAACGGCACGATGCTAATGAGTGCCGCAGCGGCATAGAGCCAGGTATCCCATTCCGGTAAGAAGAAGCTCGCGACAAAGGCTACTGCAAACAGTGCGCCGGTGATGAACACCAGCCGCGCCTTGGCGCCTTGCCACCATGGCTCTCTTATCCGCTTTGTCGGCAAGGCCAGCTGCGCTTCCGCGACCGAACCTGCCGGCTGGTAGCCCAGCGCTCTGACCTTGTCCTCGATCGTGCGCTGCGAGGTTCTATCGGAATCGACGTTCAGCGCCAGCGTTCCGGCCGTATAGCTAACATTGATGTCGCTGACGCCCGGCAGCCGCGCCATGGCATTCTCGATCTTCAGGGCACAGGACGCGCAGTCCATGCCTTCGATCTGCAATTTGAGCGGGCTTGCGGCAGCCATCCTGTCACCTCGCAATGTTCGACGTGACGCACTAGATAACCCCTGTAGTCACTACAGGGTCAAGCGATGAACGAAATGAATCTGACGATCGGCCAGTTAGCCCGTGAAACCGGCACAAAGGTCGAGACGGTCCGCTTTTATGAGAAATCCGGTTTGTTGCCCGTGCCGTCACGAACGGAAGGCAATTACCGTTCCTACGACCCCGCGCATCTCAGCCGGCTGAGCTTTATCCGCCGCGCCCGCGATCTCGGCTTCCCGCTCGATCAGGTTCGGACGTTGCTGGCATTGTCCGATGACCGCAATCAGTCCTGCGCGGCGATTGATGCGGTCGCCAAGGAACATCGCGCCGAAGTTGAACGCAAGATCGCCGACCTCCAATCGCTGAAGACCGAGCTGGACCGGATGATCGATCAATGCGGATGCGGCGTGGTTGCTGACTGCCGGATTATCGAAACCCTGTCGCCAAGGCAGGGCTGATAAAGCCATAGTCGAGGGCGAGGCTGGTAGCATCGTTCCTCATAGCGCGGATCACGGCTCGTGTTGGAAGAAATCCCTTTATTCCACCCGGAGAGATTCGAACTTTTTCACCGCTAAACGCCGCCGTTTCTACGCTTTTTCGTTCGCGAATGATCTCCCGTTCTTTGCGCGGGCGTAGTTTCGACGGTTATCGGCGGCTTTAGAGGGTAATCGGCGGTTTTGGCGCACCCGACAGGATTCGAACCTGTGACCTCTGCCTTCGGAGGGCAGCGCTCTATCCAGCTGAGCTACGGGTGCTCCGGAAACTGCGCCGCAGCTCCGGCACGAACGGCGAACCGGTCGGCTCCGGCTTCTTAGCGGAAGGCAGGCCGCGCTTCAATGCGGAAATGGAACGTCATCGTCGACGCTGGCCGTAGTCGAGGGGGCGGCCGTCCTGGTGGCGATTTGACGACTTTGGCAAGCCCGCCGCGCCCGCTGCCGGAGCAGTTTGTTAACCGGCCGCGTCTAAGCTTCTCCGCAACACTTCAATCGGCCTGCCAATGGCGCACTTTGCTCTCGACGATGAGTGCCGGTTGCCGGAGCCGACAATGTCCGACACCTCCCATCCCGGATTGGACGACCGCGGTGCCGGCAAGGCGCCCGGCCCCGGCGCGCCGGGTGTCGTCGTGCTCGGCGGCGCGCACGGCACGCTGGCGCTGGCGCGCAGCCTGGGCGGCAGGGGCATAAGGGTACACCTCGTTTCCGACGACACGCCGCTGCCGGGTTGGTCGCGCCGTGTCGATGGCAGCAGCGAATGGGGCGGACCGGATTCCGGCGGCGCCGTGGATTTCCTGCTCGACCTCGCCGCCACGCAAAATCTGCGCGGCGCGCTGCTGGTGCCAGGCGGCGATGCCGAAGTGCGCTTCGTCTCGCAATCGGTCGCCGCGCTGTGCGGCGCCTTCCAGGTCGTGCTGCCGCCTTGGGAGCGGCTCAAATGGGCGTGCGAGAAGCCGCTACTTTATCGCCGTGCGGAGGAACTCGGTCTCGACGTCCCGAAAACCTACCGCTTCGCCTCGCTCGACGAGGCCGCAGGCGCTGACATTCGCTTTCCGGTGGTGCTGAAGCCTAACATGGGCGGCGGCGACAACCGCTTCTCGCGTGCCAAGGTGGTGCGCGCCGACGATCGCGAAGCCTTCGTTCCGGCATACAGGGACGCCGTCGGCCAGATCGGCCTCGACAACGTCGTCGTCCAGCAACTCATTCCCGGCGGCGGCGAAAGCCAGTTCTCCTATGCCGCGCTGTGGTGGCAGGGGCGGCCGCTGGCCGAGTTCACGGCGCGCCGCACCCGGCAATATCCGGTCGACTTCGGCTACACCTCCACCTTCGTCGAGGTAGTCGATGTGCCTGAGGTGACGGCAGCCGCTCGGCGCCTGCTCGCTTCGATCGGCTATCACGGCCTGGTTGAGATCGAGTTCAAGCGCGACGGCCGCGACGGCACGTTCAAGCTTCTCGACGTCAACCCGCGGCCATGGTCCTGGTTCGGCCTGGCGGCCGCCGCGGGCGTCGATCTCGGCGCCATGTTGTGGCAGAGCGCCAACGGCCTGCCGGTGGAGCAAGCGCGGGTGCGTCCCGGCACTGCCTGGATGTATCTTGCGCGCGATATGGTGTCGGCGGCCACGCTGGTCGGACGCGGCACGCTGAAGCCGATGGACTATCTGCGCTCTTTCGGCGCCGTGCGCGCCTGGGCGACATTTGCCGCAAGCGACCCCATGCCCGGGCTGATCGACCTGCCGCTCACCGGATGGCGCGTGCTGACGCGCCGCATCCTGCGCTGACTGGCTCAGGGCCTGCTGTATGAGCGCCGCCAAACGCCTCCTCAAGCGCGCCGCCATCCGAGGCGGGTTGGAGGCCGTTGCACTGAGCCACGGCTGGCGTCTGTGGCCAACGGCCGCCGGGCGTGGCGTCGTCTTCACCTTGCATCACGTACGGCCGGCCGCGCCCAAGGAGCACGATCCCAACGCCCTGCTTTCGGTAACGCCGGATTTTCTCGATCTGGCGATCCGCGCCGCGCTGGAATGCGGCCTGACGCCGGCGGCGCTGGAAGACCTGCCGGTCTTGCTCGCCGATCCCGCGGACCGACGCCGCTTCGTCTGCTTCACTCTCGACGACGGCTATCGCGACAATGCCGACCATGCCGCACCGGTGTTTCGCCGTCATGGCGTGCCCTACACGATCTTCATCACCAAAGGCTTCGTCGAGCGCACCCGCTCGCTGTGGTGGGAGACGGCGGAGGCGTTGACCGAAGCGGCCGATGGGCTTGAGTTCGATTTCGGCGGCGGCGGTGTCGAGGCACTGCCAATGGTGACGGCCGCCGGGAAGCAGGACGCCTTCGATCGGATAGCCGATTTCATCCAGGGCGGCGATGAGGATGCCGCCGTCGCCCGGCTGGACGAGGTGGCGACGGCGCATGGCATCGATCCGCTCGGCATCACGGGTCGGCTGGTGATGGATGCCGCCGAGCTGGCCATCCTAGCCACAGCCGATCCGCTCGCCCGTTTCGGCGCGCATACGCTCACGCATGTCGCGCTGCGCCGCGTCGATGAAACGCGGCTGCGGGCCGAGATCGAAGGTTCGGTCGATGCCGTCGCGGCCTATGCCGGGCGCAGGCCAACGGCCTTCGCCTATCCCTATGGTTTCCCGGCGGCGGTCGGCGAGCGCGAGTTCCGCGCGGCTGCGGATGCCGGCCTTGCCATCGCCGTGACGACGCAACCCGGCGTGCTCGGCGCATGGAATGGGCAGCTGGCAACGGCGGTCGGGCGCGTCTCGCTCAACGGTCTTTACCAGGAGAAGCGCTATGTGAAGGCGCTGCTCTCGGGCATTCCCTTCCGGTTTATGTAGGATCTCAGGCCGGCCGCCGGCGCGCCGCCACCGGCAGCTTCAGCCGGCGCGACATGGCGACGATGGCGCGGCGCGCCGGTGGCTCTACCAGCGTGGCGATCAGCCAGGCGGCGGACAAAAGGGCGGCAATCAGCAGTGTGGCGATCAGCCAGCGGTTGTCCGGCGTGGCGAAGCGGGTGAACACGGCATAGCCGATATGCTGGTGCAGCAGGTAGAGCGGATAGGTCAGCGCGCCGAGGCCGTAGGCCAGCGCTGGGCGGATCGGCAGCGCCGGCAAAAGCGCCGCGAGCGTGACGGCGCCTGTCGCCACGATGCCGGTAAGGCCGACGCCCCAGAAAGCGCGATGCACGCCGTATTGCTCGACCATGCGCGGCTCGACCACATAGGTCGAGGCCACCGCCCACAAGAGCGCCAGCGCCAGAAGGCCCGCCGCCTTCCCGTCGAAATGCTGCCGGGCATGGAAGAGGATGAGGCCGAAAGCGAAGAAGCCCGAATATTCGGTGATGAACAGTTTCGTCACCGCGCCGGAATGGAGAAAGAATTCGTTGCCGGCTGAAATCGCCAGCCAGACGAGCACGGCGATGCGCCAGCCGTTGCGGAACCAGCCGGCGGCGAGCAGCAGAAACACCCAGCTGTAGAAGATGATCTCGTAGGCGATGGTCCAGTAGGCGCCGTCCATGAAGGGCTGGCCGGCCAGCCGCGAGATCATGATGAACTGCGCCAGCCATTGCGGCAGCGTCGGGTCCGGGATGCCGGGCACCGGCCATGCGAGCAGCACCAGCGCCGTCACCGTGGCGCAGACGACGAAGGTCGGCCACAGCCGCGCGAAGCGCCCGACGGCGAAGTCGAAGGCGGACCGGTCCTGCGCCGACAGCGCGATGACGTAGCCGGAGATGACGAAGAAGACCATCAGGCCGGTGTCGAACCACATCGCCACCGGCGCGAGTTCCGGAAAACCGACGCCGCCGCCTTCGCCGGAAATCGCCATGCGGAAGCCGTAGTGGAAGGCGAGCACGGTGAGCGCCGAGACGAGTCGCAGGAGGTCGAGGTTGTAAAGGCGCGGTGCGGCGGTTCGTTGCATGGGCGGTGCTCGCTCGGGCTGCACATGCCGGCGCAAGCCGGCTGGCTACTACCTTTAGCAAACATCGATCCGCTTAAGATTCCTTGAGTGGCGGCGCGAAACTTGTCGGCACTGTGGTGCTTCTTCCCGCAAGTCCGGATGGAAAACCGGGTCCCGCTTTTGCCGAAATTGCCCTAGGCGCCTTCGACCAGCACGATCTCGCCGTCGGCAACCTGCTGGCGGATGGCGGCGGCGCGCTGGTACTCCGGTGAATGGTAGCAATCGTGCGCCACCTTCAGCGATTCGAACTCGATGATGACGTTGCGACCGCGGCCCGGACCTTCCGCCTTCTCGTGCTCGCCGCCGCGCGCGAGGAATTTGGCAGCGTATTTGTCGAAGGCGATCTTGGAGGCGGCGACATAGTCCTTGTAGCGCTCCGCGTCACGAACATCGACGCGAGCGATCCAGTATCCCTTCGGCATTCTCTTTCTCCTGCTGGCCGCCGCCCACCCGTTCAGGCCGAACGCATCTCGGTGAGAATAGCGTCCGCCGCCGCCCGCCTGTCAACCGCGCCGACGATCGGCCGACCGACGACGAGGTGGCTGGAACCGTTGCGGATTGCCTGGGCGGGCGTCACCACGCGCCGCTGGTCGCCGTGCGCGGCGCCGGCCGGGCGGATGCCGGGCGTCACCACTGCCATGTCGGGTCCGACGATGCGCCGCACCGCCGCCGCTTCCTCGGCCGAGCAGACAATGCCGCCCATGCCGGCGGCCAGCGCCTGTTCGGCGCGACGCAGCACCAGCGTGTGCGGATCGTATTCGTAGCCGGCGTCGATGACGTCGCGCTCGTCCATGGAGGTGAGCACGGTAACGGCAAGCAGCGTCAGCCCGCTGCCCTCGGCGGCCTCGACCGCCGACTTCATCGCCTTGGGATAGGCATGGATGGTCAGCATCGCCATGCCCATCCTGGCGATGTTCTCGACGCCCTTCGCCACCGTGTTGTCGATGTCGAGCAGCTTCATGTCGAGGAAGACCTTCTTGTCGTCGTCGCTCGCCAGTTCGCGGGCGAAATCGAGCCCGCCGGCAAAGGCGAGCTGATAGCCGATCTTGTAGAAGGAGACGGCGTCGCCGAGATCGCGCACCACGGTCTCCGCCTCCTTGACCGAAGGTACGTCGAGCCCGACGATCAGGCGCTCGCGCATGGTGTCCGCGTTCATGCCCCGATCCTCATCGAGGTTCGGCGCGCGGCTTGCGTCAGCGTGTGGCATAGGACCTCCATCGATTTCTGCAGTCGTCCGTCGCGGAAATTGCCGGCCTCGTCGAAGGCCGACGCGCCTTCCGGCACCGAACATTCCGGCGACACCACCTCCATCTGGCAGCGCACCAGCACCGCGCGCAGATGGTTTGCGGCGCGGATGCCGGCGAAATGGCCGGCGGAAGACGAGCACAGGCCCGCCGGTTTGCCTGCCAGCGGCCGCAGCACCCTGCCGTTGTCGTGGCGCACCCGGCTCACCCAGTCGATCGCGTTTTTCAGCAGTGGCGGGATGGAGCCGTTGTATTCGGGCGAGGCGATCAGCACGCCGTCATGGGCGGCGATCTGGCGGGCGAGCTTCATGCCATTGTCGGGAATGCCGCTCTCCTTCTCCAGGTCCTCGTCCATGATCGGCAGCGGGTAGTCGGCCAGCGACAGCCGGGTGACTTCTGCGCCTTCCAATGCCAGCGCCTTCTGCGCCACGTCGGCGGTCCTGCCGCTGAAGGCGCCGGTGCGGATCGAACCGGCGAAGACGAGGATTTTGGGGATGACGGGCACGGCGGCTCCTCGGTTGCAGCCTCTATAGGCCAAGCCGCCGCCAAATCAAGCCGGTGCGGAGGCCGTCTCAACCATGCTTGCGCCGCCGGTAGATCCACAGCTGTGTCGGCGGGATGTTACGGACGACGAAGTGGAAATGTTCGACTGTGTAGTCGCCGCGGCCGGGTGGGATCGGCGACAGCGGGCCATAGGTGAGCTGGACGATCGGCCGGCCGGCCGGAATACGGTCGAGCAGGCTTTCGACATAGGCGACGCGCTGCGCCACCGGAAAATTGAGCAGCGGCACGCCGGACACAACCGAATCGAAGGTCAGGTCGCGATGGTCTCCGAGCGCCGCCGAAAGATTGAAGGCATCGCCCTCGATGACGTTGACGCCGGGATAGAGGCGGCGCAGGTGACGCACGAACTCCGGTGAATATTCCAGCGCGTAGAGGCTTTCCGCCTTCACGCCGCGCGCCAGGATGGCGCGGGTGATGACGCCGGTGCCCGGTCCGACCTCCAGCACCGGCAGGCCGGAACCGGGGTCGACGATCGATGCCATCTTGCGCGCGGTTATGGAGCTTGTCGGCACGATGGAGCCGACGGTCTTCGGCCTGTCGATCCAACCTTTGAAGAACTGCAACTCGTCGTCGAACTTCTCGGCGAGGGTTCGCTTCAAACTGTGGCTGCGTGCCATCAATGCCTCTCCTGATGCGCCCCTCGCGCTACTTAACAGCTAACCCAGCGTCAGCAAGAGAGCGGCGCGCAAAAAGGTCGTGGACAAGATAGTTTTTGTCGCTTTGGTCGGTGGATTTCAGGCATGCCTCTCTCCTGAAACCGGCATCCCCTTTCGGGAATAAGCGTCAGTGCTCGCCGAATGACTCGAAGAAATCCTTCATGCGGCTGAAGAAGCCACTCGATTGTGGCGAATTTTCCTTCGAGGAGAGCTGTTCGAACTCCTCCAGCAGTTCCCGCTGGCGCCGCGTCAGGTTCTGCGGCGTCTCGACTGCGGTCTGGATGTAGAGATCGCCCATCTGCGGCTGGCGCAGCACCGGCATGCCCTTGCCCTTGAGGCGAAACTGGCGGCCGTTCTGGGTGCCTTCCGGCACCTTCACGCGCGTCTGGGTGCCGTCCAGCGTCGCCACTTCGAAGGAGCCGCCGAGCGCGGCCGTCGTCATCGAGATCGGCACCTTGCAGTAAAGGTCGGCTCCGTCGCGCTGGAAAAACTCGTGCGGCTTGACGGCAAGGAAGATGTAGAGGTCGCCTGCGGGCCCGCCGCGCAGGCCCGCTTCACCTTCGCCGGTCAGGCGGATGCGAGTGCCGTCCTCGATGCCAGACGGGATGTTGACGGAAAGCGAGCGCTCCTCGGTGACGCGGCCCTGGCCGGCGCATTTCGGGCAGGGGTCCTTGATGGTGGTGCCGCGCCCCTGGCATTGCGGGCAGGTGCGTTCGATGGAGAAGAAGCCTTGCGCGGCGCGCACCTTGCCATGGCCGCCGCACATAGTGCAGGTGACGGGCTGGGTGCCGGGCTTGGCGCCGGAGCCGGAACATTCGGTGCAGGAGACGGAAGCCGGTACGCGAATCTGCGCGGTCTTGCCGGCGAAGGCTTCCTCCAGCGAGATTTCCATGTTGTAGCGCAGGTCGGCGCCGCGTTCGCGCCCGCCCGAGGAGCGGCGACGGCCGCCGCCGCCCATCATCTCGCCGAAAATGTCTTCGAAGATGTCGGCGAAGCCGCCGGCCGCGAAGCCGTGCGCGGCGCCGTTCATGCCGCCGTTCTCGAAGGCGGCGTGGCCGAATCGATCGTAGGCGGCCCGCTTCTGCGGGTCCTTCAGCGTTTCGTAGGCCTCGTTGATTTCCTTGAACTTGTGCTCGCAGGCATGGTCGCCGGGGTTGCGATCGGGATGGAACTGCATGGCGAGCTTTCGGAACGCTGCCTTGAGTTCCTTTTCGTCGGCGCCTTTCTGGACGCCGAGCGTTTCGTAGAAGTCAGCCTTCATGATTTCCCGTCGCTCTGTCTCTTCACGGCCCCGTTGTCGAGCTTATCGGGTCGGGCCGCTATGCGACCCGACGTGGCCTCGATTTAGTAAGCCGGAAGCCGCAATGCCATAGTTTGCCGGGCAGTGCAGCGATTTTTTCGGCCCGGTGGCAATCGTGCGCGGTCGCGAGGGCTCAGGTTGCGCGCGAAAACTTGCGGACGGGCGCGGCGGGAGCCGCGAACATGTCGTTCAGCCGTTTCGCCACGGGTGTCTCGAAGAAACGTGCGGACAGCACGGCCAGAACGAGCGTGGCGGCCAGCGGAGCCAGCCAGAAGGCATAGAAGCTGACGAGCCCGGTTGGCTCCACCAGTCGGCGCCAGACGATGCCGAGCAGCAGCGAAGCGACAACCGGGTGGATCAGATAGATGCTGAAGGAGGCGTTGGCGAGCTGATCGAAGGGCTTCAGAAACCGGGTCGCATCGGGATTGTTGCGTTCGGCAAGGGCCGCCAGGAAGATCGAGGTGGCTAACAGGGCGAAGGCCGGATAACCGCCGAGCCCGTTCCACATCAAAAACAGAGTCATGATGAAGAGCAGCCAGCCGGGACGTGTGCTGGTCAGCCGCCAGCGGCTGTCCCGCACCAGCATCGCCACCAGGGCGCCAATGGCGAAATCGGCGAAGGCCCGGTAGGCTCCCCACGTGTCGGCGACCATCCAGCTGTCGAACGGCAAGACGCCGGCGACCGTCGCCATTTCCAGCGCTACGCAGGTGACGAGGACCAGACCGGCCAACCCGGCGG
>JBQCHN010000308.1:0-19892 GCA_051954615.1 Mesorhizobium sp.
ACGACGACGCGGGTGATAAAGCTCTGCGCCGTGGCGCGATGCTTTTCGATCGCCGCTTCGGGAATGGTGGTCAGGCCGGTGTCCATTCAATCCCTCCGCTCGGGCTTAAACATCGCTGATCACCTGTCCGTTCGACAGGATATGCACCTTGTAGCCCGCAAAGGTCTCGTCAGCCTCGCCGGCGGCGTAGAGCGCCTGATAGGCTTCGTGCGGCACCAGCGCGTGGTTCTCGTAGGAGGAGACACCCTGGCGGGTGGCTTCCAGGTCGGCGGTGTCGATGAAGAATTCCTCCTGCGCCGGCTGGCTCGACCACAGGCCCTTGCGGCCGGGCGTCTCGCCTTTGGAATAGACTTCCTGAATGGTCCAGGTCAGCAGCCATGCGTTTTCGGGCTTGCGCACCTTGGACAGCACCTCCTGCACCGTCGAATTGTTCTCGGTGATGCCGGCCGAATAGAACGGCCCCAGCACGACGCGGCGCAACTGCTTGGGATGCAGGTCGGGGAAATCCTTGTCGAGGTTCATCGCGATCGTCAGCGGCGACAGCGAATAGGCCGAATTCTTCTCGGTGTAGTCGTCGAAGCGGTGGGCGAGATCGGGATTGAGCAGGCCGTCGACGGGAAGCGGGATGTCGACCTTGTCGTTCAGCTTGCCGTCCCTGGTGACGAGCTGGTCGACCATCGCCTCGGAAGAGTCCTCCACCGTCACCATGTATATCAGCGGAAGGTTGGCGCTGCCGTCGAACGTCGCCCAGTGGACGAGGTAGTAAGGCCGGCCGGTCTTGGGATTGACGGAAACCTTGGCGGTCTGCGCCAGCGTGAAGGGGCCGAAGGTCTGCTTGCTTTTGACGTCTTCCAGATAGAGCCGCTCGGCCATCGACTTCTGCAAGGCCGCCGGGAATTCCTTATGGCGCAGGATGAAGTCGGCCATCTCCGCGCGCAGTTCGTCGGGCAGGGGAATGCCGGCAAGGCGCTGGTCGGCGGAGCGGCGGTCGTTCTCCAGTTCCAGCACGTTCTGGAAGACGGGATAGCCGCTTTCGGCGCGCGAGATGCGGAACGAATCCTGAAAGCCCAGCCGGTTGCGCCAGCAGGCGAAGGAACGGTCGAGCCGGTCGATGTATTCGGCGACGATCTTCGCCACGATGCCGTGCCGGTAGAGCGGCGAGCGGTCGTCGCGCATGAAGATCTCGAGGCCGGACAACGCCGCCGTGATGGCGGTGAAATAGCGCTCGGCGGGATCGTCGGCAGGGGTCATGTGGAAGGGCGCGCGCCGGCTACGACTGCTGCACGTAGTCCGCGGCGTTGTGCTTCCTCAGCACCTCTTCGAAGCGGCGGGCGAAGGCGTCATCGGCCAGCTTCTTGCGGCGCTGGATGTCGGCCGACGCCACCATGTTCTTCTCGTGCAGTTCGAGCAGGTCGCCGATGTGCTTCTGCGAGGCGGCGCCGATGCCGGCCATGGTCTCCTCGGCCGTGGTGTCGACCTTGGAGCCAAGCGTGTTGATCTTGTGCGCCACGTCCTGCTGGGCGGCGGTCTTCAACGAGTCCTCCAGCGCCTTGTAAAGCACGATGCGCTGCTCGGTATCGATGGTCAGCTTGTTGATGAGCGTCGACTGCGCGGCGATCTGGTTGTTGAGCGAATCGACGAACGTCTGGAACATGGAGGTGTAGCGTTCCAGCGTCTGGCTCTCGGCCAGCAGCTCCTGCTCCTTGGCCTGCTTTTCGTTGTACTCCGTCGCCATCTTGGAGCGCTCGCCCTCCAGCTTGGTGCGCTCGGTCTGGCTGGTGGAGGAGGCGATCTTGTTTTCGATGTCGAGCAGCAGCGGGTTCAGTTCCTCGATGCGCTTCTGTGTCGCCGTCAGGTTCTCGATGGTCGCCTTGCGGCGCTCGATCACCTGGCCGAGGCTGGTCTCGGAGGTCTTGTAGCGCTGGTCGAGGATACCCTTCTGCGCCTTCAGGATACCGACGATGGTGTCGGACTTGGACAGAAGCTCCTGCAGGTTGCCGGCCAGCGACATGTTGCGCACGCGATCGGAGCGCATGCGCTGCTGGCGCTGCTTGGAGAAGATGCCGACGAACTTTTCCCAGCCCGTGTAGTTCTTCATCGATTCGAACTCGGCGCCGAAGACGTTGGTGGCGTCTTCCAGGCCGATGATCAGGTCGGCGATGTTGCCTTCCATCACCTTCTGCTGTTTCAGCACGTCCTCGATGCGAGCGTTCTCGATATCGAAATTGGCATCGCCGATCTTCTTGTCGGCCTTGGCCAGCGTGTCGAGCACGGTGCCCGACTGGTCGATCTTGGAGCGCATGTCCTCGACGACCTTTTTGGTCTTCGCGATCTCGGCATCGAAATTCTGCAACGTCGCCATGGTATCTCTCCGTTGGACCCATCACCCCGCGCGCGGCGCGCAGCGGCGAATATATGTGTCGCTTTGGGGGAAGGAAAGGCAGAAGAGTGTGCCGGCAGTCCCGGTCTTCCGCCTTTGCGGAAGCAACCGGGTCTGCCCGATCAGGCGAATCAGGTCCGCGGCGCGGCGGCGGAAGGCGCGGCGGGGGAAGCGGCAGGGCGGCGCGGCGGCGGCGCCTTCTTCGGCGGCGCTGCGATCAGCCCTTCGCGGATGGCGAGCTTGCGTGCCGCCTTGCGGTTACGCCGCACGGCTTCGCCCTTTTCGCGGGCGCGCTTCTCGGAAGGCTTCTCGTAAGCGCGGCGCGCCTTCATCTCGCGGAAGACGCCTTCACGCTGCAATTTCTTTTTCAGAACCCTCATGGCCTGTTCGATGTTGTTGTCGCGTACAAGTACCTGCAATGGACTTCCTTCTGTCGTTTGTGTTGAAAATAGCGGCAACCGGCCGCGAAACCACGACCGCGCCTGACCCGACATATAGGGTGACGGCACCCCTTCTAACAGGTTGTGCGCACAATGCACCCCCCGATTGTCCGCGAACGGATCGTCGGTTTCGGGCGTGTCAGGGCGAGACGAAGCCGATGAAATCGTCGGCCTCGAAGCGGCCCATCTCCTCCTCCCAGTGGCGGCGGCAGAGCGAGACGTAGATATCCTTGCCGATCGCCACCTGCTCGCCCTGTCTGGTCACCTTGCCGTCGGCGCCGAGGCGCACCACCATCGTCGCCTTGCGGCCGCAGCGGCAGATGGTGCGCACCTCGCGCAGATCGTCGGCAATCGCCAGCAGCGCGCGCGAGCCGGTGAAGAGGTTGCCCTGGAAGTCGGTGCGCAGGCCGTAGCACATGACCGGAATGCCCAGCCGGTCGGCGACACGGGCAAGCTGCCAGACCTGCTCCTCTTCCAGGAACTGCGCCTCGTCGACGAAGACGCAGTGCACGGTGGTGTGCTCGTGATGGTCGGTGATGCGGGCATAGAGGTCGTCGCCGTCGCGGAACATCTCGGCTTCCGATTCAAGCCCGATGCGCGAGGAGATCAGGCCGGTATCGCCATGCCGGTAGTGGCCGGCGACGAACAGCATCGTCGTCATACCGCTTTCGCGATAGTTGTAGGACGCCTGCAAAAGCATGGTCGTCTTGCCGGCGTTCATCGTCGCGTAGTGGAAGTAGAGCTTGGCCATCTGTTCTTTTAAGCCGAACCGCCTGCGGGCGGGGAGGGGCGGGCGGGCGCCATCCACCAAAAACGAAACCTGAAAACGAAACCCGAAAAACGAAACACAGTGTCGCTGATCGGCCAGAGCGCGCCGCCGTCGGTCATGTGTTAGTGCTTGAACCCAAACGAAAATGATGTTTGGCTTGGCAAAAGCCGGGGGAGACGCTTCGGCTGTGCGTACCGCGAAGGTCCGCTGCCGGGCCGCAATGGGAGGAATACATGTCGCGTATGAAAGCAATCGTCGCCGGCCTCGGCCTGGCGACTTTCTTAACCACGGGCGCCGCCTTCGCCGGCGACGCCGACAGCTGCAAGACGGTACGCCTGTCCGACGTCGGCTGGACCGACATCCAGGCGACCACGGGCGTCGCCTCGGTGCTGCTCACCGCGCTCGGCTACGAGCCGCAGGTCATCCAGCTCTCCGTGCCGGTGACCTATGCCTCGCTGAAGAACAAGGACCTCGACGTCTTCCTCGGCAACTGGATGCCGTCGATGACCAACGACATCAAGGACTACACCGCCGACGGCTCGGTCGAGACGATCAGCGAGAACCTGACGGGCGCCGGCTACGGCATCGTCGTGCCGACCTACGTGGCGGATGCCGGCGTCAAGACGCTAACCGACATCGGCAAGTTCGCCGACAAGTTCGACCACAAGATCTACGGCATCGAGGCCGGCAACGACGGCAACCGCATCATCCTCGACATGATCAAGAACCCTGCCGACAACCTCGCCGGCTTCGAACTGGTCGAATCCTCGGAGGCCGGCATGCTCACGCAGGCCGAGCAGTCGATGAAGAACAACGAGTGGATCGCTTTCCTCGGCTGGACGCCGCATCCGGTGATGGGCGCCATGAAGATCACCTATCTCGACGGCATGGGCGATTCCGGCTTCGGCGCGGCGACCGTGCACACCAACGTGCGCAAGGGCTATCTCGACGAGTGCCCGAACGTCGGCAAGTTCGTCAAGAACCTCAAGTTCAATCTCGACATGGAAGGCGAGATGATGGACGCCATCCTGAAGGGCGGCGACGCCAATACGGTCGCGACCGACTATCTCAAGAAGCATGCGGACGTGGTCGGCCCGTGGCTCGACGGCGTCACCGCTTTCGACGGCAGCGACGCGGCGGCGGCGGTCAAGACCGCGCTGGGCGGCTGAACCGGCATGCCTGCTGCGTGATCCAGAAAGGGGGCGGCTCGCGGTCGGGCCGCCCCTTTTCGTTTCGCGCGAAGCCAAAGCGCATCGCGATCTTCCGGGCTCGCCTCGTGCGCTTTGGATTCTTGATTTTTCGCATGCCTTTTTCCCGAAAGCCGGTTCCCACGTTCGGGAGACATGCTTTAGGTTTTGATTCAACGCATGGCCCTGTGCCGGCATCGGTTCCCGTTTTGGGGGAAACATGCGTTGACCGCCGCCCGGTGCCATGGGTGGGAGGACGTATGAGGGGAGCGTGATGGATCCGGTTTCGAAATTCCTGACGGAATGGAAAATTCCCATCGGGCGGTGGGGAAAAGACTTTTTCACCTTCCTCACCGACAATTTCGACACCGTCTTCCGCGGCTTCTCGCGCGGTCTGAATTTCGTGCTCGGCGGCGCGGTGGATCTCCTGCTGACGGTGCCGCCGGTGCTGCTGGCACTCGTTATCGCCCTGCTTGCCTGGTTCCTGCAGCGCTCCAAGCCGCTGGCGATCGGCGTCTTCATCGGCCTGATCTTCATTCTCAACCAGAACCTCTGGAAGCAGACGGTCGAGACGCTGGTGCTGGTGGTGGCGGCGACGTTCTTCTCGATGCTGATCGGCGTGCCGCTCGGCATATGGGCCGGCCACAAGCCCAAGGTCTACCGCGTCATGCAGCCGATCCTCGACATGATGCAGACGCTGCCGACCTTCGTCTATCTGATCCCGGTGCTCACCCTGTTCGGCCTCGGTAACGCGCCGGGCCTCGTCGTCACCATCATCTTCGTCATCCCGACGGCGGTGCGCCTCACCCATCTCGGCATCACCTCGGTGCCCAAATCGATCATCGAGGCCGGCGAGGCGTTCGGCGCGACAAAGAGGCAGCTTTTGTGGAAGGTCGAGCTGCCGTCCGCGCTGCCCACCATCATGACCGGCCTGACCCAGTGCATCATGCTGTCGCTGTCGATGGTGGTGTTCGCAGCACTGATCGGCGCCGGCGGCCTCGGCACCGAGATCAACCGGGCGCTGGGTTCGCGCCGCATCGACCTCGGTCTTGAATCCGGGCTTGCCATCGTGGTGCTCGCGATCGTGCTCGACCGCATGACGCGCATCGGCGTGGGAGGCAAGAAATGAACGTCGCGGTCGATTTCAAGAACGTCGATATCATCTTCGGCTCCGACCCGCGCGAGGCGCTGGCGATGGTGGATGCGGGCGCCACGCGCGCCGAAATCCTCGAAAAGACCGGCAATGTGCTGGGCTGCGCGGGGGCCAACCTCACCGTCCACGAGGGGGAGATTTCCGTCCTCATGGGCCTGTCCGGCTCGGGCAAGTCGACGCTGCTGCGCGCCGTCAACCGGCTGAACATCGTCAGCCGCGGCCAGGTGCTGGTGAAGGACGGCGACAAGACCGTCGACGTCGTCTCCTGCGACGACGCCACCTTGCGGCGCCTGCGCCAGAAGCAGGTGGCAATGGTGTTCCAGCAGTTCGGCCTTTTGCCGTGGCGCACGGTGGAGGAGAATGTCGGATTCGGCCTGGAACTGGCCGGCGTGCCGGACGCCGAGCGCAAGGAACGCGTGGCGCGCCAATTGAAGCTGGTCAATCTCGACCAGTGGGCGAAGAAATACGCACACGAGCTTTCCGGCGGCATGCAGCAGCGCGTCGGGTTGGCGCGCGCCTTCGCCACGGAAGCGCCGATTCTGCTCATGGACGAGCCGTTCTCGGCCCTCGACCCGCTGATCCGCACCAAGCTGCAGGACGAGTTGCTGCAACTGCAATCTGAGTTGAAGAAGACCATCGTCTTCGTCAGCCACGATCTCGAGGAGGCGCTGAAGATCGGCTCCCACATCACCATCATGGAGGGTGGGCGCATCGTCCAGACCGGTGCGCCCGAGGATATCGTGCTTCGGCCCGCCAACGACTACGTGCGCGAATTCATCGCCAACGTGAACCCGCTGTCGGTGCTGACCGCCTGGAACGTGATGCGCGCCCAGCATGAGCTGGAGAAGGACGGAGACGGCTGGATCTGGCTCGACCGACGCCAGACGACCCGCTTCCGGCTGGACGAGCACGGCCTCGTGGCTGCGGCCGAGCGCGAGGGCAGGCCGGTCGACTGGGTGTCCTGCGAGGATATCGAGCAGCGGCCATCGGACGGCGGCCAGGTGTTCTGGGCGACGCCCGGCACGTCGCTCAAGACGGTGATGCTGGCCATCCATCGCTCGCAGACCGCGCCGGTGGCGCTGTTCGACGATCAATCGCGCTTCGTCGGCGCCATAGGGGTAAGGGACGTGCTGTCGGCTGTGCTGCGCCGGTAATCCGGCAAACCCTGTCCGGGACGATCGACCTCAGGCCTTGAATCAAGTTGCTCGCAGATCGATTCATCCGCGCGGTTCAACCCATTGAAAACACAGGTGGCTGCTGCGGGATTCACGGTGGCGGTTTGTCTTTCAAGCGTCTGCCACCGATAGGTGTTTTGCCAGCAGGACAACGGAGCTGCCATGACTTCCTTTCTCGATGACGGTCCCCGCGACGCCTCGACCACGCTGTTGCTTGGCCACGGTGCCGGTGCGCCGATGGATTCTGGTTGGATGGACGCCATGGCTGCGAAGCTGGCCGGGCAGGGCATCCGGGTCGCCCGCTTCGAGTTCGCCTACATGGCGGCGCGGCGGACCGGCCAGCGCAAGCCGCCGCCGCGCGCCGAGAGGCTGCTGGACGAATATCGCGCGGCCGTCGACGCCTTGAGGCAGCAGGGCAGGCTGCTGATCGGCGGCAAGTCGCTGGGAGGCCGTGTCGCCTCGATGGTCGCCGACGACCTCTATCGCGCGGGCAAGGTCGCCGGGCTGGTCTGCCTCGGCTATCCCTTCCATCCGCCGGGCTCGCCCGGAAAGCTGCGCACCGCGCATCTCGGGACACTACGCTGCCCGGCGCTGATCTGCCAGGGCACGCGCGATCCGTTCGGCACGCGCGAGGAGGTGGCCGGTTACGATCTCTCGGCGGCCATCGCGTTGCACTGGTTCGAAGGCGACCACGACCTGAAGCCGAGGAAGGCGGACGGCGTGACGCTGGACGACAATCTCGGCGCCGTTTCGGAGGCGGTGGCCGCGTGGAGCATCGCGCTTCGCTGACCGGCGTGCAGGCACCCGCTACCGCAGGACCTAGTCCTCCGTCCCCAGTCCGGTGCGGAATGCCGCTTCCAACCGGTCGGCGTATGGCGCAACCACATCGGCATAGGCTGCGCCTTCGGCCCTCATGAGCTGAATCTCGGCCATCTTTTCCTGAGTGATGACCCGCACCTCCGCCTTCTGGGAGTCCGACAAGGACGACGATGCGTCGAGCCGGGCGAATATCTCCGCAATGCGCGCCGAAAAGACGCTGGAGGGGATCGTCGCCAGGAACCCGCGAAAGGCGGTGTCGACGGAAACCTGCCATTGCTCGCGGCTGAAGCCGGCCGCGGCGATGCGGCCGTTCATCGCCTCGTCCTCCTCGAAGATGCGGCCGGCCTCTTCCTCGTCATAGGCGAACTCCCCCATCTCCGATGCCAGTTCGACCAACAGCGCCGATGTCTTGTCGGCTTCGACCGCCGTGAGGCTCCTGGCGGGGGACGAGAGCCAGAGCGCCAGGCCGATGCCGGCGATCGCGCTGGCAAAGATGCGTTGAATAAAGGAGACGTTTCGCATCACATGCACTCCGACTGGATGGTCGCCTGGGCATCGTCACGGGCCTTCGCCCCGATCATCGATCCGCCGATGGACGCGGCCTGCGCGGCGATGGCGCCGCCGCGCCCGGCGAATCCGCCGAGCCCGCCGACCATGGAGAGCGCGCCGCCGAGCATGGCGCTGTTGGTTGCCTGCTGCTGGGCCTTGGTCACCGCCTCCTGGCAGCGGTCCTGCGAAGGCGCCTTGCGGGCGGTTGCTTGTGCCGTCGTTCGCTTCGTGACCTGGGTGCCGGTCGTCTGGGACGTGCCCGTCTGGCTGCATGCGGCGAGCGCGCCGCACAACAGGACTGCGATCATTCTCATGATTGTTCCTCAAGCTGATGGCGCCCGCGATGGTTCGCCGGCTGTCAACGGCAAGCCGGGCTGCATGCCCGGGAGAGGCGCGCCTCGACTTGTCGGGCGCTTGAATACGACGCTGCCGGCAGCCGGTCTTGGCGTCAGGCGAACGAACCGGGGCGTAAACGAACTCTCTCAGCTATTATTGCATGCGGCGCATGGCGCTGGCCTTGATGTCGCGCGGCGCCACGCCGAAACGCTGGCGAAAAACCTTGTTGAAATGGGACAGGTCGCCGAAGCCGCAATCGAAGGCGATGGCGGAGATCGAGCGGCCGTCACCCGCTTCGATGGTCTGGTGCGCCAGGTCAAGGCGCGAATCGCGAAGGAACCGGCTGAACGTCGTTCCTTCGCGCTCGAACAGGCGTTGCATATAGCGTGGCGTGACCTGCTGCCGGCGCGCGACGTCCGCTATGTCGATATCGGGTTCCGTGAGATGGCGGGCGAGATAGTCCTTGACCAGCGCCAGACGCGATCGGGCGATGCCGGACAGTTTCGTCCGCTCCTGTTCGTCGCGGCCGCCGAGTGCGGCGGCCGCCAACTGATGCAGCTGATCGGCCGCCAGGCGTGTGCCGGGGGCGCCGAGAGAAGGACCGTCCAGCAGCAATCGGATATAGCCGGAGAGCAGACTCACGCCGGGCATTGCCGCCGGCACATGATGGTAAGCCCGCCTGCCGATGGCCGGCGCCATCTCCAGCATCCGGCGCCGGTCGAGCACCAGCGCCCGGAGCCTGGTGGACGGCAACATGAAGGTCTGGCGAAGATCCTCGCTGACGATGACGATGTCGCCCCCTGAAACCCTGAGTTCCTGGCCGTTGCCCAGCGTCACCTCATAGTCGCGGTCGTGGATGGTCAGCATCCAGTTCTCCCGCCCGTCGGCTATGAGTTCGCGCGTACGCTCGCCACGCAGCGACGAATAGCGGGCCGAGCCGACGACGACGTCTCCGTCCAGTTCGAGGCAGGAGACGTCGAACATGAAGTCGTCGCTCTCGCGCGGCGTGAATTGCAGGCCGGCGACCGAGCGGGCGACGAAGTCGTGCAGGTAGGAAAGCCGGTCGCGAGCCGGCACGTCGCGGTTCGAAAGTCTGATCATGTGCCCATCTGGCTGAAAAAGGCTTGGCTCGGCATCGCAGGGAATGCCTTGCCTGCCCAAGGGAGGCTGCCGGCCGCGAGCGAAGGGCCGGAAAAGTCATTCTGCGGGGGAAAGGTTTCCGGCGCATGGCGCGCCGCGCCGCGCTTTGTAACGGGGCATGACGAGCCTCTGTCGCGTCGGATTCGCCCGGCGCTACAGCGCCAGCGGCAGGCGCAGTTCAGCCAGCAGCCCGCCTTCAGGATGATTGGCGAGCACGATCTCGCCGCCGGCGGCGCGGGCGATGTTGCGGGCGATGGTGAGGCCGAGGCCGAGCCCGCCGGTCTCGCGGTTGCGCGAGGCTTCCAGCCGCACGAAGGGCGAAAATACCGCGTCGAGCCGTGCCTGCGGAATGCCGGGGCCGGCATCGCGGACAGAAACGACGGCGAAATCCCCCGACCGGGTAAGGCCGATCTCGGCCTGCTTGCCGTAGGCGATGGCGTTCTGCACGAGATTGGCGATGCAGCGTTTCAGCGCGACGGGACGGGCTTCGCAAACCAGTTCGCGCGCCTGCACGGCGCCGTCTTCCAGCGTCGCTTGCGGGTAGCCGTCCGCCACCGATTCCACCAATGACAGGAGGTCGACGCGCTCGCTGGCTTCCTCGGCCACCTCGAAGGTGGCGAAATCGATGACCGAGCTGGCGATGGCTTCGACGTCGGCGAGATCGGCGGCAAGGGCCGTGCGTACGCCGGAACTGCGCAGCAGCGACAGCCTGAGCCGCATGCGGGTCAGCGGCGTTCGCAGGTCGTGGGCGAGTGCCGCGGCAAGCTGCTCTCGGTCCTCGACATAGGCGCGCAGCCTCGCCTGCATGGTGTTGATGGCGTGTGCGGCGCCGCGGATTTCGCGGCTGCCGGTCTCGTCGAGGGGCGGGCTTTTCAGGTCGTCGCCGATGCGGCGGACCGCGCTTTCCATGATGCGGTAAGGCGCGGTCAGCCTTCTTATCGACCATACGGCCATGGCTGCCACAAGGACCGCCACCACCGCGTAGAGCGGCAAGCTGGCGAGCGACAGCACTGGGCCGGGGGGAATGATCGGCTCGGTGAAGTTCAGCCACTGCCCGTCGGCGAACTGGATGGAGGCTGTCAGCTTGTCGCTGCGGGCAAAACCGGCGGCGAGCGCCAGCAATTCGCCCTCGACTTCGCCGATCTCGGAGTCTTCGGGGCGATGATGCGGCACCTTGTCGTCCAGCGTGGCGGGATCGCGCCGAACCCTTGCCTGGGTGACTCCGAACTTCGACAGCCGCCCGACCAATATGTCCTCCAGTTCGGCTAACTGGTCGTCCTGGGCGATCGGCGAGGCCACGGCCGGCTGGTCGGCGACGGCCAGAGCATAGTCGGGGTTGGACATACCGAAAGCCATCTGCCGGCGTTCGTCCGGCGGCAGCTGCTGCATGAGCTGCACGATGGAGAAGGCGCGCTCGTTTAGCCGGTAATAATTGACCACGTCGCTGGAGGCGGCGCGGTCCTGTGCCACGATATAGAGCGTGGCGACCTGCCCGGCGAGCAGGCCGGCGATGACGATGAGCAGCACCCAGGCAGGCAGGGTCTGCGGCAGGAAACGTCTCATTCGGCGACCGCTTCGGGGATGAACTGGTAACCGCCGCTGCGCACGGTCTGGATCAGCTTCGGCGATTTCGGATCGTCCTCCATCTTGCGCCGCAGGCGGCTGACAAGGATGTCGATCGAGCGGTCGTAGCTGATGGCGCCGTCGCCGCCCGACAATTCGATCAGCTGGTCGCGGGTCAGAACGCGCTGGGCGCTGCGCACGAAGGTGGCGAGCAGGTTGAATTCCGCCGCCGTCAGGTCCACGCGTACGTCGCCGGGCGCCACGAGCCGGCGGCGCGAGCAGTCCATCGTCCAGCCGGCGAAGCGCCAGATCTGGCGCTGCGGCAGGCGCTTTGTTTCGCTGTTGCCATTGCGCCTCAACACGGCGCGGATGCGGGCGAGCAGTTCGCGCGGATCGAAGGGTTTCGGCACGTAGTCGTCGGCGCCCATTTCCAGCCCGACGACCCGATCCGTGGTTTCGTTGACCGCCGTCAGCATGATGATGGGGATCGAGGCGTTGCGCGCCCTCAAGTCCCGGCACAGGTCCAGTCCGCTCCTGCCGGGCAGCATGACGTCGAGCACGACGAGATCGATCGTGGCCCGGCGCATGACAGCCTCCATCTCGGTGCCGCCGCCGGCAACGGAGGCGGTGAGCCCGCGCTTGCGGAAGAATTCCTGCAAGAGGTCGCGGATGCCCTTGTCGTCGTCGACGACAAGGATGTGCGGCTCTGTCTTGCCCGAGGCGGTCATGCACCAGAATCCATTTGCGTGACCGTCATTGCGGCCGCATTTCGGGCATATTTTAGGCCGCCCGCGCGCGATCGGCACTTTGATGGAGCATCGGATTCATCCGAAAACCGGATTCCACTTTGCGGTCCGATGCTCTGGAAACAATCCAGAAACAAAATTCAACAAACCGGAAAAACCAGCGAAAAGAATCAACGGCATAACGGTGCCGTCGCGATCAGACGAGCGGTCGCGGCAAATCGTTCCGGACTTTGGAAACCGGCCATGCGTGCAATTTCGGTCGCCCTGATGGGAATGCTTGTCGCCACGTCGTTCGCCATCGCCGCGCCCGTGCAGTCGCACACCAAGGTCAGCCTTACCCGGAACGAGCTCTGCAGCCGGCTCAGTCGACAGGTCGACGAAGCCATCGAAACCCATGCCAAGGCGGTGCAGGCCGCCGAGGCGAAGGCGCTTCAGAAGAAGGCGGTCCGTTACTGTGCCGAAAGAAAGCAGGCACAGGGAATCAGGATGTTCGCCAATGCGCTGAAGCTCCTTGGGGTGACGCCGGTCGATCCCGACCGGTGATCCCCTTCAAGCCTGCGCGAAAGGAACGAACCCATGAACAAGACCCTGCTTTCTGCTCTCGGCCTCGCCGTCGCCATGGCTTTCTCGGTGCCGATGGTGAGCACCGCCAACGCGGCCGCCACCAGCGCCGCCACCTCCTCCAGCACGACGACGGCCAACACCGCCGCCGCTGCGACGCCGGTCAAGAAGGTCGTGAAGAAGAAGGTCCACAAGCGCGCCCCGGCGCACAAGAAGATCATCAAGAAGGCCGCTCCGAAGAAGACCGACGCCAAGAAGACGATGTAGGCAGCCGCCTGCATCGCGGAGCATCGACGCTCCGCGACACAACAGGCGCGGCGGCCGGATCGCCGCGCCTTGTCTCCCGACTCCCGCGCCCCTTCGACCCCATTGTCGACCAAGACAGACAGGAACTGAGCCATGAAGAAGATCATTCTGCCCGCTTTGGGCCTCGCCGTCGCTTTCGCGCTTTCGCCGATTGCCAGCGCGGATGCCGCGACGATGCACCACAAGCATCCCATCGTGCATCATCACAAGGTCCATCACGTCGTGCACCACAAGACCCACCATGTCGTGCACCACAAGAAGGTCGTGCATCACAAGAAGCACGTCAGCGCTCCCAAGTACTGATCGCGTCGCCTCGCTGCGAGGCAAAGGCCGGTCCGTCGTCGGACCGGCCTTTTGCTTTCCGGGATGCGATTGACCTGGTCAGCGATCGCGTAGCCCGTTGGCGAATTATGCTATGATCCAGCTCGCATCGAGGGCAGGGCGGCTTTTTGCTGACGGAAACCGGACCGGATCGTGAGCGGTGATTTTGCACGCATGGCAGGCGAGGGCGGCGACACCGTCATCAAGCCGCGTGTGCGCACCAGGCTGAAGGTCGAAAGGCCGAAACTCTACAAGGTCATCCTGCTCAACGACGACTTCACGCCGCGCGAATTCGTCGTGCGGGTGCTCAAGGCCGAGTTCCGCATGAGCGAGGACCAGGCGCATCGCGTCATGATCACCGCGCACCGGCGCGGCGTGTGCGTGGTCGCTGTCTTCACCAGGGATGTCGCCGAAACCAAGGCCACCCGCGCCACCGACGCCGGCAAGGCCGCCGGCTATCCGCTGATGTTCACGGTGGAGCCGGAGGAGTAGGGCAGTAAGGCAATAGGGCGGTACGGCAATAGGGCAATAAAATCGCACTCCCTATTCCCCTACTGCCTTACTCACCTATTGCCCTACCTGCCTTCCCTGTACCACATCGACCCGAGCGCCAGCAGCAGGAGTCCGAGGCCGAGGAAGCCGCCGAACAGGGGCACGCGGCTGACCGCTTTCAGCACGCTGTCGTCGGTGGTTCTCAGCCCGATCCAGTCGTCGCCGGAGGCCTGCGCCGCCGCGCGCACGGGCACGATGGCGGGTAGCGCGACGGAACTGCCGGTCAGGCCCTCGCGCGCCAGCCGGCGCACGCTGCCGCCGGTGGCGTCGGCCGCGGGCTTCAGCTTGGTAGAGGTCGAGACGACATCGGCGAATTCCGGTGCATTGACCGGGCCGACATGGGCAAGCGCGGTGAGATCGCCGTTGGCGACCTGATAGAGGCCGATCTCGGGCACTTCGACGGAGCCGGTGAAGACGCCGGGCTCGGATTGCGCGAGCTTCACCGTCAGCGCCTTGCCGGATGGCGTGATGACGCGCGCGGCACCCGGATCGTCGCTCATCGTCTGGCGGCGCACTTCCAGCACCATGCCGCGGCCGTCGGCGGTCAGCCGCTCCTCCTCGAGTTCCGGTTCCTTCATCAGCCAGTGGGCGATGCGGCGGTAGAGCTGCACATGCGGGCCGCCGCCTTCGTAGCCGCGCGCCCATAGCCACCCCTGGTCGGAGAGCAGCATGCCGACGCGACCCTCGCCCTTGCGGTCGAGCAAACGCAGCGGCCGGTCGTCGGCGCCTTTCATGACCACTTCGCCTTCCGGGTTCTCGACGCCGATGGTGCGGAACCAGCGGCTCCAGTGCGGCGGTTCGCTGGCCGAGCCGTCGAGGCCGCGCGTCACCGGATGGCGTTTGCCGAGGTCGGTCAGGCGCGGGTAGAAGGCCTTGTCGATGACGTTGCCGTCGGGAAGCGCCGGCAGGGCCGACATCAGCGGCGTGCGGGCGATGGTCTGCGGCCCGGCATATTCCGGCCCGGCCGCGATCAGCAGGGCGCCGCCCTTTTCGACATATTCGGCGATGTAGTCGTAGTAGAGGATCGGCAGCACGTCGCGGTGCTGGTAGCGGTCGAAGATGATCAGGTCGAACTGGTCGATCTTCTCGACGAACAGTTCGCGCGTCGGGAAGGCGATCAGCGACAGTTCGTTGATCGGCGTGCCGTCCTGCTTCTCCGGGGGGCGCAGGATGGTGAAGTGGACGAGATCGACCGAGGCGTCGGATTTCAACAGGTTGCGCCAAGTGCGCTCGCCGGCATGCGGTTCGCCGGACACGAGCAGCACGCGCAGGTTCTCGCGGATGCCGTCGACCAGTGCGATCGCCCGGTTGTTGGCCTCCGTGAGTTCGCCTTCCTCCTTCGGGATGGCGAGTTCGATGATGTTGCGGCCGGCATTCGGCACCGTCACCTGCAGGGGCATTTCCTGGCCGATGAAGGCGCGCTCCAGTGCCACCTGCTCGCCGTTGACGGAGACGCGCACCTCGACCGGGCCGGACTGGCCGTCCGAGGTGATGACGCGGTAGGTCATGTCGAGCGGCTTGCCGACGAGGCCGAAGCGCGGCGCCTTTTCGAAGCGGATGCGGCGGTCCTTTTCCTGTTCGTGGCCGGTGATGAGCGCATGCAGCGGGGCGGCGAACTCCGGCGTGCCGGCGGGCGCGTCGTGCACCTGGCCGTCGGTGATCATCACCGCGCCGCCGATGCGCGACGGCGGCACGTCGCGGAAGGCCCCGTTCAGGGCGGAGAACAGGCGCGTCTCGGTGCGATCCTCGGCGGCTTCGGCCTTGCCGGCTTCCACCACGCGCACGTCGAATTGCGGGAAGCGCGCCAGCCGTTGCTTCAGGCCGGCAAGCGCCTCGTCGGTCTGTTTGGCACGGTCACCGATGTCCTGGCTCTGGCTGTGATCCACCACCACGGCGACGACGCTTTTCAGCGGCTCGCGCTGCTCGTCGAGGAAGACGGGATTTATCAACGCCAGCGCCAATGCGGCCAGTGCGGCCAGGCGGAACCAGGCGCCGCGCTGGCGAAGCCACAGGCCGACCAGCGCCAGCAGGGCCAGCGGCACCAGCCCGGCGACCACCAGCGGCCAGGAAAACAGCGGTTCGAAGGAGATGGACCAGTTCATCCTACTGCCCCAGCCTTTCCAGCAGGATGGGCACATGCACCTGGTCGGACTTGTAGTTGCCGGTCAGCATGTACATGACGATGTTGACGCCGGCACGCAGCGCGTAGACGCGCTGGTCGGGGTCCGGGGGCACGGTCGGCAGCAGCGGGTCGCCGTTGGCGTCGACGGCCCAGGCGCCAGCGAAATCGTTGGCGGTGATCATGATCGGCGTCACGCCGTCGCCGGTGCGCACCGGCCGGTTGTCGGCGTTGGAGGCGTCGAGCGAGGCTTCCACCCACAGCGGGCTGCCGTTGAAACGGCCGGGGAACTCGGGGAGGATGTAGAAGGATTTGGTCAGCACATGGTCGGCCGGCACCGGTTCCAGCGGTGGCACGTTGAGGTTGGCGAGGATATCGCGCAGCCGCTCCGTGGCCGGGCTGGAGGAGCCGGCGTCGAGACCGGTGGAATACTGGTCGCGGGTGTCGAACAGCACCGTGCCGCCCTGCTTCATGTAGGCGTCGATGCGGGCGATGGCCGCCTGGTCGGGCATCGGAGCGGCCGGGTCGATCGGCCAGTAGATCAGCGGATAGAAGGCGAGCTCATCCTTGTCGATGTCGACGCCGGCTGGTTCGCCCGGCTCCAGCGCGGTCTTCTCGACGAGGAAGCGGGTCAGGCCTTCGAGCCCGGCGCGGCTGATCGAATCGTCGCCCGGCACGCCGGTCAGCACATAAGCGAGCCGGGTTTTTTCCACCGCCGCGATGGCCGCGTCGTCGCCCGGCTTCGAATCGTCGGCACGGGCGGGATCGACGGCGCCGAACAGGCAGAGGCCGACGAGGGCCAGCGCCGCCGTCGTCACTGCTGCGGCGCGGCGGCGGCGGGCGAAAACGCCGCCCATCCAGAATACCGTCAGCGTGTCGATGAGCAGCAGTGCCAGAGCGGCGGCCACCAGCGGACCCTTGAGGTGCTGCGATTCGTCGAAGGCGTAGCGGACGTCGGTCACCGGCACGGAAAAGGCGGGCCGCGCCAGTGGGGCGAACGTCGCGTCGGCGGCAAGCAGGTTGTGGGCGACGACACCGGCCTCGGAGCCGTAGAGGCCGGGCGGATTCTCCAGCGTGACGGGCGCGTTCGCAGCGGGCGTCAGCGGCCGTGCGTCCGGCGTCGGCGGCACCAGCGTGCCGCTGGCATCGATCATGCGGTAGGGGGCAAGGGCTGCTGCTGCCGCCTGCCCGGCGGGGGCGGCGATGCTGCCCTGGTTGTGCGACAGTTGCACGATGCGGCGCAGCATCTCGACGAAGGAGCCGGAGATCGGCAGGTTCGACCAGGTCGCTTCGGGCGTGATGTGGAACAGCACCAGCGTGCCCTTGCCCTTCTTCAGGCCCGTGACCAGCGGCGTGCCGTCGGCGAGGTTGGCCCAGGTGCGGTCGACGATGTCGGGCGCCGGCTCGGCCAGAACTTGGCGCGAGACGGTCACCTCGTTGGGCGGCGTCAGGTCGCCGAAGGGGCCGGTCTTGGGGAATTCCGCCACCGGCTGCGGCGTCGTCCACGACAGGGCGCCGCCGAGGTTGCGCTCGCCGGTGCGCAGGCGCACCGGCAAAAGGTCGTCGTCGCCGCTGGCGGCGGCCATCCGCGCCCCGGCGAAGCGCAGCAGCGTGCCGCCGTTCTCCACCCATTCGGTCAGCCGTGGCCGCACCTGCTCTGGAATGGTGCCGATGTCGGCCATGACGATCATCGCCGGCTTCTGGTCGAGGATCTGCGGGATGGCGTCGGCCAGATCGGCATTCGATGGCTCGACGAGATCGGCGAAGGGCGAGAGCGCACGGCGGATGTAATAGAGCGGCGAGAGCAGCGGTTGCGCCTGGTCGGCCTCGGTCTGCGACAGGAGGCCGACGCGGCGGCGCTTCGAGCTTTCGTCCAGCACGCGCACGGCCGCCGCCTGCCGTTCGCCGTCGAGCGCGACGGAGGAGAAGTCGTTGCGCAGTTCGAACGGCACCTTCATGTCGCCGGTGGCCACCGTCTCGCCGGGGCCGAAGGTCAGCGTCGCGTCGGCGATGCGGCGGCCCTTGTCGTCGAAGGCGCCGGCCGTTGCCTGCGCGGGCGCCGGATCGCCCGGCGCGCGGATGGCGGTCAGGCGGAAGCCGTCCACATCGTTTTCGGTGGCGGTCAGGCCTATTGCCGAGATGCGGTCCGGTACCGCCCACAGGACATGGCCGACGTTCTCGCCGAGCAGCGCGCGGAAGGCCGCTTCGTCGTCTTTTGCCGCCAGCCCGTCGGCCAGCACCGCGACGCTGGCGCCGGGCAGGCTTTTCAGTGCTTCGGCGACGCGGGCGAAGACGGCCGGACGGTCGGTCGGGATCGGGCGCGGCTTGGTGGCGCGCAATTTATCGAGCGCGCCGGCGGCGTCGAAAGGACCGATCTCGGCATTCGGCTTTTCCGCGGTGAAGGCGATCACCACCGGCACGCCGGTCTGGTCGGCGTCGTTGATGAGCCGCTCGGCGGTGGCGACGCGCGTGTCCCAGTCGGGGGCGGCAGCCCAGTCGTTGTCGATGACCAGCGCAAGGGCCGCCCCGCCGGTCGGCAGTTTTTCGCGCGGATTCCAGACGGGCTCCGCCAGGGCGGCGATGACGAGTGCGGCCAGCAACAGGCGCAGCAGGGTGAGCCACCACGGGCTCTGCTGCGGCGTTTCCTCGCGGCGCAGCACGCGCGCGAGGATCTTGAGCGGCGGGAACACTTCCGTCTGTGGGCGCGGCGGCGTGAGCCTGAGCAGCCACCAGATCACCGGCAGGGCGATCAACCCCCACAGCACCATCGGCGCGCCGAAGGAGAGCGGCAGCCAGCTCATGCCACGACCTTCCCGCCGTAGCCGCCGTCATCGCCCATCGCCATGTGCACGCGCACCAGCGCGTCCGAGGCCAGCCGGTCGGTGTGGTTGGTGGTGAAACTCCAGCCCAACCGCTTGCACCAGCCGGCCAGTTCGGCGCGGCGGGCGCGATAGAGGGCGCGGTAGTCGTCGGCCAGCCGTTCGGCGCGGCCGGCGGTCAGCTTTTCGCCGGTCTCGGGATCGGTGAATTCCGTGCGGCCTGCATAGGGGAAATTCTCCTCCGCCGGATCGGCGATCTCGATCAGGTGGGCGCGGGCGCCGTGGCGGGCGAGCACGTCCAGCCAGGCGATGGTTTCCTCGGCCGGGTCGAGGAAATCCGAGACCAGCACCACGTCGGAGAAGCGGCGGATGGCGGAGAGGTCAGGCCGCGCCGGGAGTGCAGCGGCATGCATCAGGTGGGCTGCGATGCGCTCGGCGCCGTTGCGGCTGGTGAAGGGATCGGTGAGACCCGGCCAGGCGATGCGTTCGCCCGAACGCGACAGAAGCTCGGCCAGGGCCAACGCCAGCACCAGCGCGCGCGATTCCTTGGAAACGCTGGCGCCGGCGGACTTGTAGAGCATGGAGGGCGAGGGATCGGCCCACAGCCAGACTGTGTGGGCGGCCTCCCATTCGCGGTCGCGCACATAGGTATGGTCGTCGCGGGCGGAGCGCCGCCAATCGATGCGGTTGACCGATTCACCCTCGGAATAGGGGCGGAACTGCCAGAAATTCTCGCCGATGCCCTGCTTGCGGCGGCCGTGCCAGCCGGAAATCACGGTGTTGACGATGCGGCGCGCCTCGACCAGCAGGTCCGGTACATAGGCGGCCCGCTGCCGGCCACGGGCGAGCGCGTCGCGGACAGCGACCGGTGCCTGCGCCTCGCCGATACGGGTCATCCAAGGCCTTTCACAAGTTTCGCCACCACGTCGCGCACGCTCATGCCTTCGGCGCGCGCGG
>JBQCHN010000309.1:0-3737 GCA_051954615.1 Mesorhizobium sp.
ATGCGATCGGGCTGCAAGCCCATCGACCGCATCTGCTCGAGCGCGCGGGCGAATTCGAGGCTGATCGCTTCCAGCGAGGCGCGATAGAGATGGCGCATGCCAGTCGTCGCGCCCATGCCGGTGAAGGTGGCGCGCGCGTTCTCGTTCCAATGCGGGTCCATGCAGCCGAGCAGGTAAGAGCAGACCATGACGCCCTCCGAGCCGATCGGCAGCCGGCTCGCCTCCTCTTCCATGCGGGCAAAGATGGCCGGGTCGGCTCGTCCCCCGGCGAAAGTGTCGAGCAGCCAGTTGATGAAATAGGCGCCGCCGCGCTGGCAGCTTTCCAGCAGATAGCCCTCGCCGGTGGGCGAAACCAGCGTGCGCCAGAAGCTGCTGATCTGCGGCGTGGCCGACCACATGCCGCCCACCACGGCCGTGCCGAGGTTGAGATAGACGATGCCGGGGCTGATGGCGCTGACCCCAAGCGCGGCGCAGTGGCCGTCGCCGCCGGCGGCAAACACCGGCGTTCCCGCATGCAGGCCCGTTGCGGCGGCGGCCTTGTCGCTCACCGTGCCGATCGCCGAGCCGGGCCGGTGCAGCGTGGGTAGTTTCGCTTCGTCGATGCCGAGAGCATGGAGGATGGGCTTCGACCATTCCTTGCGCCGGATGTCGAAGATGCCGAACGGGTCCGCGCTGGTCCAGCTGGCAGAGGCGTGGCCAGTCAGCTTCATGGTCAGGAAGTCGTGAACGCTGAATATCCATCTGGCGCCGTCGAGCAAGTCGGGCTGGTGCTCGCGGAAATAGCGCAGCCGATAGACGCAAGGGATCACGTCCACCGGCTTGCCGGATATGGCGTGCAGTTCGTCGCGCCCGACCTCCGAAGCCAACACGTCGACCATCTCGTGCGCCCGCCCGTCGAGCCACAGTGTCGCCGGCGCCAGCGGCCGCTCGTCGGCGTCGAGCAGCACCATCGTCTCGCGCTGGTTGGAGATGGCAATGCCGTCGATCAGGCCGGGATCGACCTGCTCGGTCACCATGCGCAATGCAGCCTGGGCGGCGGTCCACCAATCGTCGGCGTTCTGCTCGGCATGACGAGGGGCGGGCGTGCTGATGGCATGCGGGGCGCGGCCTTCGGCACGCGGCGTCCCGTCCGCGGTCCAGGCGATCGCCTTGACCGACTGGGTCGATGAATCCATGCCGACAACGTAACGCTCGCCAGGCATGCGGTTCTCCTTCCAAACAAAGCGCCACGGCCGGCGTCGTGCTCGCACCCGGCGAACGGCTCAACCAGCCAGCAACGCCTCTCCCGTCGCGACGTCGGTAACGAAATGCGTGGCATAGCCGGCCTCGAGCGTGGCCAGGATGGCCGCGATCTTGACCGGGCCGCCGGCAACGCAGATGCGGCTTTCCACCTGTTTCAGTTCGTCCAGCGAGATGCCGACCATGCGCTCGTCGTGATCGCCGCCGATCGGCCGGCCCTGGCTGTCGATGAAACGGCCGATGATGACGGCGACCGCCCCCTGCCGCACATAGGCATCCATCTCGGCACCGCTGGCGATGCCCGAGCCGCGCACGGTCGAGCCCGGCCCGATATCGCCGACGCCGAACAGGATGCGGTTGGTCGAATGGATCAGCTCGAACTGCTTCTTCAGCACCGGTTCGTCGAGCAGCATGGCCTTCAGGCCGCGCGTCGACAGGACGGCCGGTGCGAGCAGGTTGACGCAGCGGGCATGGATGCGGTTCGACAGGACTGAAGTGCACAGTTCCGGCGAGAATTCGGGCTCCCCGGTCGAACTGCCCGAGACCTGCACAACGGTAACGTTCCTGACCGGCTTGCGCAGCACGATCTGCTCCGCCACGGCAAGAACCGTACGGCCCCAGGCGACGCCGATGGTGTCGCCGTCCTCGATCTGGTCCGCCAGAACACGGGCGCCGGCATCGCCCAGCCGACGCACCAGACTCTGCTCCTCGCCATTCGGGATGACGAAGACGCCCTGCAGCCCGAACCGGCTCATCAGATCGCGCGCGATCGCCGTGCGTCCGCTCGCCTGCGGGCTTATGTGGACCAAGACGATGCCGCGGTCCCGCGCTTCCTGAAGATAATTGACGATGGTGGCGCGCGACACCTGGAGGCGCTTGGCTATCTCGCTCTGCGTCATGCCATCGGCATAGTAGAGCCATGCCGACCAGGTGACGGCGTCGGCGAATTCGGTCGGCAGCCTCGCGTCGACTTCCCTGCCGTCCCTGCCTACCGCTTTCATGCTCGCCATGCGCAATCTCTGGTCCATCCAAACGGCATTTGTCAACGGCATTTGTCTTATGTCTTGACTTCTGCCACTATCTGCTGTCGTTTGTTAAAAAGCGAGATTGATACGGCCGGCACGATGCAAAGCGTCCAGAAACAGAGCGGCGACACGTACAGGCCCGCCGGCGGCTGGACCGCCCTGATCGACGACGTTGTGGCGGGGCGCTGGGTCAATCCGGAGACCGGCGAGACGCCGCGCATGCCCTACGACAGGATCGTCATCGAGGAAAACCTCGACGGCGCCGAAGCCGACCTCATCGACAGCCTCAAGCTCGGCGAACGCTTCACCGTCGTCGCCGATGCGGCGACTTGGGACGCCATGGGCACGCGGGTCGCCCGGCGGCTGGAGCGGCTGGGGCCGATCGATACGGTGATCCTCGATCATCCGCACGCCGACATGGCCAACATCGCGGCGTTGAAAGAGCGGCTCGCCGGCGCGGAAGGCGTCGTCGCGGTCGGCTCGGGCACCATCAACGACCTGTGCAAATACGTCACCGGGCAGGACGGCCGCCGCTATGCGGTCTTCGCCACGGCCGGTTCGATGAACGGCTACACGTCGACCACCGCCTCCATCACGCTGGAGAACGGCCTCAAGGTCTCGCTGCCGTCGCATGCGCCGGCGGGATTCTTCGTCGATCTATCGGTCAGCGCCTCGGCACCGCGCCACCTGTCGGCGGCCGGTTTCGGCGACTGTCTCGTGCGCTCCGTCGCGCAGGTGGACTGGTGGATGTCGCACCGCATGCTGTCGACCTACTATTCCACGGTGCCCTACCTGCTCCAGGACAAGGACGAGGTGGAGCTCAACAAGCGCGCCGCCGGCATCGCCGAGGGCGATATCGCCGCCAACGGCTACCTGTACCGGGTTCTCACGCTGTGCGGACTGGGCGTGTCCTTCACCGGCGTGTCGCATCACGGCTCGATGGGCGAGCACCAGATTTCGCACTACATCGACTGCTTCGCCGGCGACAAGCATCCCGGAACCCTGCACGGACAGCAGGTCGGCGTCGCCACCCTCACCCTCGCCCGGTTGCAGAAGAAGTTCCTCGACAGCGACAAGGCCCCGGTGATCCGGCCGACACGGATCGATGCGGCCGGCATGGCGCGGCGGATGGGCGGCGAAATCGCCGCCCAATGCCTCGGCGACATCGCCCCGAAGATATTCGACGACCGTGCCGCGGCGGCGATGAACGAGAAGTTCAGCGAGCTGTGGCCGACGCTCAGGCGCGAGCTACAAGCCTTCACCATCCCGGTCGAGGAGATGGAACGACTGCTCGCGGCGACGGGTGGGCCGATGAGCGCCAAGGACCTCGGCCTGCCGGTCGACTTCTACCGCAAGGCCGTCGTTCACTGCCGCGAGATGCGCAACCGCTACTCCTTCCTCGACATCGCCGCCGATGCCGGCATGCTGGAAGACTTCGCGGCGGGCGAGGTCTGACATGAAGCCGGTCGCAGC
>JBQCHN010000310.1:0-29679 GCA_051954615.1 Mesorhizobium sp.
CTGTTCACCGGCTTTCCATGGAACGCCATCGGCTATGCGGCGATGCCGGTGCCGCTGCTCATGCAGAGCGACGCCGTCGTCGGCATGAACGGCATGAACGCGCTCGCCGTCTTCGTTTTCGCTGTCCCTGCGCTGCTGGCCGGACGCCGCCATCTGCGTTTCGGCTTCGCTGTGGCTGTGCTGCTGGTGGCGGCGCATGTCGGCTTTGGTTACGTACGGCTTACCGCTCCGCAGCCTGCCGACGTCAAGACGCTTGACGTCCGCATCGTCCAGCCCTCCGTCGATCTGAGTGAAAAATGGGACGCCTCGGTTCGCGACCGCATCTTTGCGACCATGCTGGCCCTGTCGTCGAAAGAGCCGGAGGCTGGCCATCAAAAGCCGCAGCTTATCCTGTGGCCGGAAACCTCGGTGCCGTTCCTGTTCACCGAGCGTCCCGAAGCACTGACGGCGATAGGCGACATGCTGGCCGAGGGCCAGATGCTGATCGCCGGCGCCGTGCGCGAGGAAGAAGCCGCCGGACAAGGAGCCGACAGCCGCTATTACAACTCCGTCGTCGCCATCGATGACCGCGGCGAGATCGCCGATGCCGTCGACAAGGTTCACCTCGTGCCATTCGGTGAATACTTACCTTTCGCCGACCTGCTGAAACGTCTCGGCGTCGAGCAACTGGTGGCCGGGCCGATGAATTTCTCGGCCGGCAACGAGCGCCATGCCATTACCGTGCCCGGCGGCGCTCGCGCGCTGCCCTTCATTTGCTACGAAGTGATCTTTCCCGATCTCGTTTCGGTTGACGCAGCGTCAAGTGAGCTTATTGTGAACCTTACGAACGATGCGTGGTTTGGGGACACGCCCGGTCCGTACCAGCATTTTCGGCAGGCGCAGCTTCGCGCCGTCGAAAATGGTTTGCCGCTGCTCAGGGCGGCCAACAACGGTATCTCGGCTGTCGTCGATCCACGCGGCAGGACGATCGATGCGCTGGCCATCAATGCGCGGGGGGCGATGGATGTGCGAGTGCCAATCTACCGACAGGAGACGCTTTCGGCTGCGCAACGCCGCATTAACGGATTCGTCGTCATGATTCTGTTCGCCCTGGCCGCAGGCCTTCTCAGCGTAAGGCGAAGGCTACCGGCGAATTGACATGTGATATATTAGAACTTCATAGTGGAACGCCTGATTTCACGGAGGGGCCGGTCGCGCTGGTTGGAGTGGCGGCAGGCTCCGCTCGGGCATGCAAGAACAAGGAGCCGGACAACGGCGAGGAACAAATGGTAGAAGAAAATAAGAAAAAGCCGAATCCGGTCGATACTCATGTCGGCAGCCGCATCAGGCTTCGCCGTAACATGCTGGGGATGAGCCAGGAGAAGCTGGGCGAGAACCTCGGCATCACCTTCCAGCAGATCCAGAAATACGAGAAGGGCACCAACAGGGTCGGCGCCAGCCGGTTGCAGGCGATCGCCTCCATCCTGGGCGTACCCGTTTCCTTCTTCTTCGAGGATGCGCCGGGCCAGGAAGCGGCCGGCGCGGGCTTTGCCGAGGACACGCCCACCTCCTTTGCGGTCGAGTTCTGTTCGACGCCGGAAGGGCTGCAACTCAACCGCGCGTTCTTTCGCATCACCGATCCGAAAGTGCGCCGGCGTATCGTCGAGCTGGTGAAGGCTCTCTCCGACGACGAAACCGACTGACGTTTGCCTGTTGCCCGCAATGCGCCGGGGCACGTCGCTGCTCCGGATTTTTGTTCTCCCGGCGGCCTCTGGATTGGCAGACTGATCCCCGTGGCTGTCTTGACGGACGGTCGGGCGGACCGCTAACAGGTTCGGCGCCAGGCCGGCGGTGTGCCGGCCATCTTTCCAGTGGGGACACCCGTGACGCGGCAGAATTATCTCTTCACCTCGGAATCGGTTTCCGAGGGTCATCCCGACAAGGTCTGCGACCGCATTTCCGACGAGATCGTCGATCTGGTCTATCGCGAGACGCGCAAGGTAAAGCCCGACGACGCCAAACGCTACGCCGACGTCGCCGTTTCCGATCCGTGGAAGGTGCGCGTCGCCTGCGAAACGCTGGCAACCACCAATCGCGTGGTGATCGCCGGCGAGGTGCGTGTGCCGCACAGCCTGCTGAAGAAGGACAAGGCGGGCAATGTGGTGATGGACGCGGCGGGCCACCCCGCCGTCAACCCGGCCAAGTTCAAGTCGGCGGCGCGCAAGGCGATCCGCGACATTGGCTACGAGCAGAGCGGCTTCCACTGGAAGAAGGCTCGGATCGACGTGCTGCTGCACGGCCAGTCGCCTGATATCGGCCAGGGCGTCGACAACGCCGCCGATCGTCAGGGCGAGGAAGGCGCGGGCGACCAGGGTATCATGTTCGGCTATGCCTGCCGCGAGACGCCGGACCTGATGCCGGCGCCGATCTACTACAGCCACAAGATCCTCGAACTCCTGGCCGCCGCCCGCCACGAAGGGCAGGGGGACGCCGGCAAGCTCGGCCCTGACGCCAAGAGCCAGGTGACGGTGCGCTATGAGAACGGCAAGGCCACCGAGGCCACGCAGATCGTGCTGTCGACCCAGCATCTCGATGCGAGCTGGGATTCCAAGAAGGTGCGCAAGGTCGTCGAGCCCTACATCCGCGAGGCGCTCGGCGATTTGAAGATCGCCGCCGACTGCAACTGGTACATCAACCCGACCGGCAAGTTCGTCATCGGCGGTCCCGACGGCGACGCCGGCCTCACCGGCCGCAAGATCATCGTCGACACCTATGGCGGGGCGGCTCCGCACGGCGGTGGCGCCTTCTCGGGCAAGGACACCACCAAGGTGGACCGCTCGGCGGCCTATGCGGCGCGCTATCTGGCCAAGAACGTGGTGGCGGCCAAGCTTGCCGAACGCTGCACCATCCAGCTTTCCTACGCGATCGGCGTTGCCCAGCCGCTGTCGGTCTATGTCGACCTGCACGGTACCGGCGCCGTGGACGAGGCCGTGCTGGAGAAGGCGCTGCGCGCGGTGATGGACCTGTCTCCGTCGGGCATCCGCCGGCATCTGGACCTGAACAAGCCGATCTACGCCAAGACCACGGCCTACGGCCATTTCGGCCGCAAGCCCGGCCGCGACGGCTCCTTCTCGTGGGAGAAGACCGACCTCGTCAAGGCGCTCAAGGACGCCGTTTCGAAGGAACGGGCGCTGGCCGCCTGACGCGCCATGACGGCTCCGGAACCCCCGGCCGAGGAGCGGCGGCCGAGCCGCTCCAGCGAGGCCTTTTTCGGCCGGCGCCACGGCAAGGCGATCCGCCCGCACCAGGCGGCGGCCCTTGCCGCCGGGCTGTCCCGCTACGGCGTCAATCTTGACAACGCGGCGCCCGCCGCATTGGCGGCCTTGTTTGCGGCCCCTGTCGCGTCGGTGCGTCTGGAAATCGGCTTCGGCGGCGGCGAACATCTGCTGCACGAGGCGAAGGCGGCGCCTTCCACCGGCTTCATCGGCGTCGAGCCCTTCGTCAACGGCATGGCCAAGCTGATGACGGCGGTGGAGCGGGAGCCGCTGGCGAACCTGCGCGTCTATGACGACGACGCCACACGCCTGCTCGACTGGCTGCCGCCGGCCTCGCTCGACCGCATCGACCTGCTCTATCCCGACCCCTGGCCGAAGAAGCGACACTGGAAACGGCGTTTCGTCGGCAAGGCCAATCTCGACCGCTTCGCTCGCGTGCTGAAGCCGGGTGGCCGCTTCTGCTTCGCCTCCGACATCGACAGCTACGTCAACTGGACGCTGCTCGCCTGCCGCGCCCACGGCGCCTTCGACTGGCAGGCGGCCTCTTCGCGCGACTGGCACGAGCCCTATCCCGGCTGGCCGGGCACGCGCTACGAGGCCAAGGCTGTCCGCGAGGGTCGCAAGCCCGCCTATCTGACCTTCCTGCGCCGTTGAACCGATAGCGCAACCGCGCGGGAACCTGATAGGCTTGCCGGCATCCAAGACGATGCAGGTTCAAGACGGTACGGGCAGGGAGAAGTGCTATGGCGCACCGGGTCAAAATCCTCGAAGCTGAGAACGTCACGCACAATGTGCGCCGGTTCCGGTTCGAACGACCGGACGGCTACGCCTTCGTTCCCGGACAGGCGACCGAGGTCTCGATCGATCAGGACGGCTGGCGGGAGGAAAAGCGGCCCTTTACCTTCACCGGCCTCAGCCAATGGCCGGATCTGGAATTCACCATCAAGACCTACACGGACCACGACGGCGTCACCAATCGGCTGGCAACGCTCGGGCCGGGCGATGCGCTGCTGATCGACGATCCGTGGGGTACGATCGAATACAAGGGCAAGGGCACCTTCATTGCCGGCGGCGCCGGTATCACGCCCTTCATCGCCATCCTGCGCGACCTTGCCGACAAGAAGGTGGTCGCCGGGCATCGACTGATCTTCTCCAACCGGACGGAAGACGACATCATCCTGCGCGATCTATGGGAGAAAATGCCCGGTCTCGAGCATCTGTTCGTGGTGACGCGCGGCGACGGCAAGAAATTCCCCGCCGGCCCGGTCGACCAGGTTTTTCTGCGTGACCATGCCGGCGGTTTCAGCCAGCACTTCTATGTCTGCGGACCTGACAAGATGGTCGCCGACATCAACGCGGCGCTGACCGAGCTCGGCGCCGACGCCACCAACCTGGTGTTCGAGCGGTAAGGCTCAATAGTAGCGGCGGATGTCCCTGAACGCCTTCGGCTCGATGCCGAGATTGGCGAGGTCGCGCGCCTTCGGACGCCGGCCGGCTTCGGCCGCATAGGCGGCTGCCACGGCGCTGCCGAGGACGTTGATCGCGTCTGCAATCGTTGCGAAGGTGCTACGCTTGCTCATGACATTTCCTTTCATGTGCGATGCGGCAATCTTTGTGCTGCATCGCAACATAAATAGGAATTGTCCGTTCGTGACGGTAGGGCGTTTCGCGCATGGCCGGCTTGCGCCCGGCGCGCGGCTGGTCCGCCGGCCTTTCGGACTTGAAACGCCGGCATGGATCGTCTATATCGGCATCAAATTCTTGGTCGGTATGACGAAGAGTGGGTCCACCCGGTCCCGCTCTTTTTTGTTACCGGCCGCCCGAAAGGCGACCGACTGGAACCGATGGCAGAGAGCGTGACCGACGGCGACGATCGCATCATCCGCGAAAGCGGCATCGATGCGCGCATCGCCATGATCGTCGAGCCGGTGCTGCGCGGCATGGGCTTCCGCCTCGTGCGCGTGCGGCTGTCCGGCCAGAACGGCCTGACCCTCCAGATCATGGCCGAGCGCAACGACGGCACCATGACCGTCGAGGATTGCGAAGAGGTCAGCCGCGCGGTGTCGCCGGCGCTCGATGTCGACGATCCCATCGAGAAGGCTTATCACCTTGAAGTGTCGTCGCCGGGCATCGACCGTCCGCTGGTGCGCAAGTCGGATTTCTCGACCTGGGCCGGTCATCTGGTGAAGATGGAGACCGCGGCGCTGGTTGCGGAGCGCAAGCGCTTCAAGGGGCGTATCGCCGAGGCCGGCGAGGATGCGGTGGTGATCGAGCGCGAAGCCGCCTATGGCGAGGAGCCGCGCATAGCCGTTCCCTACGACGCCATCGCCGAGGCGAGGCTGATCCTCACCGACGACCTGATCCGCGACGCGCTGTCGAAGGACAACCGCGCCCGCAAGGAAGCGAAGAAGCATCGCGGCGAGACGGACGAAAGCGCCGACACGGCCGACGAAACCGAAATTGAAAGCTGATTGAGCGGCCGCCCGCCGATGGCGGCCTTGTCAGGGAGAAAGAAATGGCTGTCAGTGCCAACAGGCTCGAACTTTTGCAGATCGCCGACGCCGTCGCGCGGGAAAAGTCGATCGACAAGGGGATCGTCATCGCCGCCATGGCCGACGCGATCCAGAAGGCCGCGCGCTCGCGCTATGGCCAGGAAACCAACATCCGCGCCGACATCAACCCGAATACGGGCGAGATGAAGCTGCAGCGGCTGATGGAGGTGGTCGAGACGGTCGAGGACTACGCCACCCAGATCGCGCTGTCGTCGGCGCGTGAGCGCAATCCGGATGCCCAGATCGGCGACTTCATCGCCGAGCAGCTCCCACCGATGGATTTCGGTCGCATCGCCGCCCAGTCGGCCAAGCAGGTCATCGTCCAGAAGGTGCGCGAGGCCGAGCGCGACCGCCAGTACGACGAATACAAGGATCGCATCGGCGAGATCGTCAACGGCACGGTCAAGCGCGTCGAATACGGCAACGTGATCGTCGATCTCGGTCGCGGCGAGGCGATCATCCGCCGCGACGAGCTGATCCCGCGCGAGAACTACAAGTACGGCGACCGCGTGCGCGCCTATGTCTACGACGTGCGGCGCGAGCAGCGCGGCCCGCAGATCTTCCTGTCGCGCACCCATCCGCAGTTCATGGCGAAGCTCTTCACCATGGAAGTGCCGGAAATCTACGACGGCATCATCGAGATCAAGTCGGTGGCCCGCGATCCGGGCTCGCGCGCCAAGATCGCCGTTATCTCCCGCGATTCGTCGATCGATCCGGTCGGCGCCTGCGTCGGCATGCGCGGTTCGCGCGTGCAGGCCGTGGTCGGCGAGTTGCAGGGCGAGAAGATCGATATCATTCCGTGGTCGCCGAACGCCGCCTCCTTCATCGTCAACGCGCTGCAGCCGGCCGAGGTCGCCAAGGTGGTGCTCGACGAGGATGCCGAACGCATCGAGGTCGTCGTGCCCGACGACCAGCTGTCGCTCGCCATTGGCCGTCGCGGCCAGAACGTGCGCCTGGCTTCCCAGCTCACCGGCTGGGACATCGACATCCTGACCGAACAGGAAGAAAGCGAGCGCCGCCAGAAGGAATTCACCGAGCGTTCGAACCTGTTCATGGAAGCGCTCGACGTCGACGAGATGGTTGGCCAGGTGCTGGCTTCCGAAGGTTTCACCTCGGTCGAGGAAGTCGCCTATGTCGAGCCGGATGAAATCTCCTCCATCGACGGCTTCGACGAGGATACCGCGACCGAGATCCAGACCCGCGCCCGCGAATACCTGGAAAAGATCGAGGCCGAGCAGGATGCCGCCCGCAAGAAGCTCGGCGTCAAGGATGAATTGCGCGAGATTCCCGGCGTCACCACCGCCATGATGGTGGCGCTCGGCGAGGACGGCGTGAAGACCATCGAGGACTTCGCCGGCTACGCCGCCGACGATCTCGTCGGCTGGAAGGAACGCAAGGACGGCGAGACCAAGGTCTATCCGGGCGTGCTCGCCGATCACGGCGTCTCTCGCGCGGATGCCGAGCAGATGGTGTTGGCGGCGCGCCTCAAGGCCGGCTGGATTTCCGAGGAGGAAGCCCAGGCCGAGGCCGCCGACGCTGAAGCCGCCGAAGCGGCCGAAGCTTGAAATGAGACGTATCGGGGCCGCTCTTGGACGAGATGAACGATCGCACCTGCATCGTCACCAGGAAGCACGCCGAGCCGGATGACCTCATCCGGTTCGTCGTCGGCCCGGATTCGGCCGTCGTTCCCGATCTGAAGCGAACCTTGCCCGGCCGCGGTTGCTGGGTCAGCGCCGAGCGCCTATATGTCGACAAGGCGGCGGCCAAGGGTCATTTTGCCCGCGCCTTCAAGCGGCAGGTCGTCGTGCCCCCCGATCTTGGCGCCATGGTCGACGCCTTGCTGGTGAAGGCGGTGCTGGGGTCGCTGGGCCTTGCCCGCAAGGCAGGCATGGTGGCGCTGGGAGCGGCCAAGGTCGATGGCGCCGTCCGCTCCGGCAAGGCGATCGCCGTGCTGCATGCGACCGAGGCTTCCGAGGACGGCGTGCGCAAGATCAGCCAGGCCCGGCGCGCCACCGTCCATCTTGGCGGGCCTGCCATCCCTGCCTACAAACTTTTCGCCGAGGCGGAATTGGGTTTGGCATTGGGGGGGGCAAATGTGATACATGCTGCCGTTCTCGCGTCGGACGCGGGTCGCGCGGTCCTGAAGCGCATGGTTGCGCTCGACCGATACCGGGGCGGTTCCCTGGATGATTTGGCAATGCTTGCGGCGGTTGCCGGCGAAGATGATGCCGCAGAGGATGTGGAATGAGCGATACGAAATCGGGTGACGACAAGACCTTGAGCGTTACCCCCAAGAAGACCTTGACCTTGAAGCGACCGGGTGTCGAACAGAGCACCGTGCGGCAGAATTTCTCGCACGGCCGCACCAAGTCGGTCGTCGTCGAGACCAAGCGCAAGTTCATAAAGCCCGGCGAGAAGCCCGAGCCGGTGGCTGTCTTCACGCCGCGGCCGACGCCGGCCGCCACCGTAGCAGCAGCGCCTGCGCCGGCAGCGCCCGAGCCGCGCACGCCTGCGCCGCCGCCTCCCGCGCCGCCGCCACAGGAGCGAATGGTTCTCAACGAGCTGTCGCGCGGCGAGATGGAAGCCCGCCGCCGGGCTCTCGAGGGTTCGCAGGCGCGCGAGGCCGAGGATCGCGCCCGCGCCGCCGAGGATGCCAAGCGCCGTGCCGATGAAGACGAGCGCCGCAAGCGCGAGCGCGAGGATTCGGCCCGCCGCCAGGCGGAAGAGGAAGCGCGTCTGAAGGCCGAGGCGGAATCGCGCCGCCGCGCCGAGGAAGAAGCGCGTCGCCGTGCGCCGCAGACGGCCGAGGCCGCCGGTGGCGAGGAGGAGGAAGCGCGGCCGCGCGGCCGTGGTCCGGTCGCCCCCGTGCGCCGTCCCGTCACGCCGGAAGTGGCAAGGCCGGCCCGCACCAAGGGCGAGGCCGACCGTCGCCAGGGCAAGCTGACGCTGAACAGCGCCCTGTCTTCCGAGGATGGCGACGCCCGTGCCCGTTCGCTGGCGGCCATGCGCCGCCGCCAGGAGAAGTTCAAGCGCGCCATGCACAATGAGCCGCGCGAAAAGGTGATGCGTGAAGTGACCATTCCCGAGACGATCACCATCCAGGAACTGGCGCAGCGCATGTCCGAACGCGCCGTCGACGTGGTGAAGTTCTTCATGAAGCAGGGCCAGATCATGAAGCCGGGCGACGTCATCGACGCCGACACGGCCGAACTGGTCGCTTCCGAATTCGGCCACACCGTCAAGCGTGTCGCCGAGTCCGACATCGAGGAGGGGTTGTTCAACATCCCCGACCGCGAGGAGGATCTGGTGTCGCGCCCGCCCGTCGTCACCATCATGGGCCACGTCGACCACGGCAAGACCTCGCTGCTCGACGCTATCCGCAACGCTCACGTCCAGTCGGGCGAGGCGGGCGGCATCACCCAGCACATCGGCGCCTATCAGGTCGAGAAGAACGGTCAGCAGATCACCTTCATCGACACGCCCGGCCACGCCGCCTTCACGGCGATGCGTGCGCGCGGCGCGCAGTCCACCGACATCGCCGTTCTGGTGGTGGCGGCCGACGACAGCGTGATGCCGCAGACGGTGGAGTCCATCAACCACGCCCGCGCCGCCGGCGTGCCGATCATCGTCGCCATCAACAAGGTCGACAAGCACGAGGCCAACCCGCAGAAGGTGCGCACCCAGCTTCTCCAGCACGAGATCGTGGTCGAGGAGATGGGCGGCGAGACGCTCGACGTGGAAGTCTCGGCCAAGACGGGCGCCGGCATCGACAAACTGCTCGAAGCCATCCTGCTTCAGGCCGAAATCCTCGACCTCAAGGCCAATCCGGACCGCACCGCCGAAGGCGTCGTCATCGAGGCGCGGCTGGACAAGGGTCGAGGCCCGGTCGCCACCGTGCTGGTGCAGACCGGCACGCTTCTGCCGGGCGAAATCCTCGTCGCCGGCAACGAGTGGGGCCGCGTGCGCGCGCTGGTCAACGACCGTGGCGAGCAGGTCAAGGAAGCGCCGCCGGCAATGCCAGTCGAGGTTCTCGGCCTTCAGGGCACGCCGCAGGCGGGCGACCGCTTCGCCATCGTCAACAATGAGGCCCGCGCCCGCGAGATCACCGAATACCGCCAGCGGCTTGCCCGCGACAAGGCGGTGGCCAAGCATGCCGGCCAGCGCGGCTCGCTCGAACAGATGATGTCGCAGCTCCAGCAGGCCGGCACCAAGGAGTTCCCGCTCATCATCAAGGGCGATGTGCAGGGCTCCATCGAGGCGATCGACGCGGCACTCGAAAAACTCGGCAACGACGAGGTGCGCGCACGCATCGTCCATTCGGGTGCCGGCGCTATCACCGAGAGCGACGTGACGCTGGCCGAAACGTCGGGAGCCGCCATCATCGGCTTCAACGTGCGCGCCAACGCGCAGGCGAGGACTGCGGCCGAACAGGCCGACATCGAGATCCGCTACTACAACATCATCTACAACCTCGTGGATGACGTGAAGGCGGCGATGTCGGGCATGCTGTCGCCGGAACGCCGCGAGACCTTCATCGGCAACGCCGAGATACTGGAGGTGTTCAACATCACCAAGGTCGGCAAGGTCGCGGGCTGCCGCGTCACCGAAGGCAAGGTGGAGCGCGGCGCGGGCGTGCGCCTGATCCGCGAGAACGTCGTCATCCACGAAGGCACGCTGAAGACCTTGAAGCGCTTCAAGGACGAAGTGCCGGAAGTTCCCGTCGGGCAGGAATGCGGCATGGCGTTCCAGAACTACGAGAATATCCAGGTCGGCGATATCATCGAGTGCTTCCGCGTCGAGATGGTGACGCGCACGCTGTAGGCGAACGACAAGGAAGGGGCCGATGGTCGAGACCGTCCATCGGCCCCTTGCCGTTTACCGCTACCGGCTAACGCTGGTCGATGCGCTCGCCTATGAACGCCTGCCGGGTGAATGGACCGGCTGGCAGAAGGTGGCGCTGATCCTGCCGCTGATCGCCATCGGCGCGCTTGCCGGTTTCCTCGAAGACGAACTCGGCGTCTGGTGGTGGGCGTTGGTTGCCGGGCTGCTTGTGCTATGGGCCGCTGTCGGTTTTGTCGTCTTCAACTGGCGTATCCATCGCCGTGCGAGGACACGCGCCGCTCGCGAAGGCCAGATCGAGGTCGAGGATTGGAGCGACCATCTCGTCATCCGCTCGCAAGCCGGCACCGCTTCCCTGGCCGACAAGACGATCGGCCGGGTGATCGTCACCGCGAGCCATGTCTTCGTCCTCTGGCGCGGTGGCTCGCTCATCCTGCCGTTGCGTGCCTTCGAGTACGCCGAGGCGATGCGGGCTTTCGGCGAGAGGATCGACCGCCGCAGCATGGACGCGGCCCCCTGAAACGCAAGAAAATCCGCAGCCGGCTATAGCCAAAGCGGCGTAAAGGCTCTAAGTGGCCGCTCCACGACGGTTCGAACCCGTAAGAAAAGAGAATTTCCATGTCCCGATCCCCAACGGCTGGACCCTCCCAGCGCATGCTGCGCGTCGGCGAGCAGGTGCGCCATGCGCTTTCCGACCTTCTCCAGCGCGGCGAGGTGCGCGACGACCTGATCGAGACGACGGTGATCTCGGTCTCGGAAGTGCGCATGTCGCCGGACCTGAAGATCGCCACCGCCTTCGTCGCGCCGCTCGGCGCGAAGGACGACGCTGCGGTGGTCGAGGCGCTGAACCGGCACGCGCGCTTCATTCGCGGCCGCATGTCGCCGGCGCTCAGGCAGATGAAATACATGCCCGAATTCCGCTTCCGGCTCGACACCAGCTACGACAATTTCCAGAAGATCAACGATCTCCTGCATTCGCCCGAGGTCGCGCGCGACCTGCGGCATGACGACGAGAATGAGGACTAGATGGCGCGTCGCGGCAAGAAGAAGGGCCGGCCCGTTTCCGGCTGGCTGATCCTCGACAAGCCGGCCGGCATGGGCTCGACCGAAGCCGTCTCTAAGATCAAGTGGCTGTTCCAGGCCGAGAAGGCCGGCCATGCCGGCACGCTCGACCCGCTGGCGTCGGGCATGTTGCCGATCGCGCTTGGAGAGGCGACCAAGACTGTGCCTTACGTGCAGGACGGCGCCAAGGTCTACCGCTTCACGGTGGCCTGGGGCGAGGAGCGTTCCACCGACGACCTCGAAGGACCGGTGACCAAAAACTCCGACAAGCGCCCGTCGGAAGCGGAGGTGCGCGCCGTCATGCCGAAATACACCGGCGTCATCATGCAGACGCCGCCGCAGTTCTCGGCCATCAAGATCGCCGGCGAGCGCGCCTATGACCTCGCCCGCGAGGGCGAGACAGTGGAGATACCCGCGCGGGAAGTCGAAATCGGTAGATTGGATATCGTCGAGCATTCCGCCGACCGCACCGTCTTCGAGATCGAGTGCGGCAAAGGTACCTATGTGCGCTCGCTCGCGCGCGACATGGGCCGCGATCTTGGTTGCTACGGTCACATCGCGGAACTGCGCCGCACCGAGGTTGATCCCTTCACGTCGGACGATTTCGTCACCGTCAAGGAACTGGAACTGGCGCGCTTCGGCGAGGCCGGCCAGCCTGAGAGCGGCGAACTGCCGATGGATTTCGCCGCGATAGACGATTTCCTCATCGACACGGTGGCGGCGCTCGATTGCCTGCCGCAGGTCGCCATCAGCGACGACGCGGCGACCAAGCTCAGGCTCGGCAACGCCGTCATCGTGCGCGGCCGCGACGCGCCGCTGGAGGCCGAGGAAGCCTGTGCCACCGCGCGCGGCCGCCTTGTCGCCATCGGCGCCATCGAGCACGGCATGTTCAAGCCGAAAAGGGTCTTCGTCGGCTGACGCCACCTTCCGGCAGGGCATTCACGCCGGAACCGGGGTGCTTTAGGCTCGGGGCGGATCGGGAATCGGAACATGGCGAAGGCTGATGGCAAACGTATCAGGCGCAAGGCGCGGCGCTCGCCGGTCGGCGCCTCGCCCGGCACGCTGATCGCCGATCCGTCCGCGCAGCAGACCCGGCTGACGCTGACGCTGATCGCGGCGGAGAAGACCAGGACCGTCCAGAACGCCGGCCTCGACGATTTGGTCAAGAACCGCGGCCACTGGCCGCTGGTCTGGCTCGATTGCACCGGCCTCGCCGATATCGCCGCGATCGAGGAAGTCGGCCGCATCTTCGGCCTGCATCCGCTGGCGCTGGAAGATGTCGTCAACACCGGCCAGCGCCCCAAGGTCGACTTCTACGACGACCACGCTTTCGTCGTCCTGTCGATGATCGACGATCCGGCCACCCATCGCTACGAGCAGATCGCCGTCTTCTTCGGCGACAACTTCGTCGTCACCTTCCAGGAGCGCGAGGGCGATCCGTTCGATCCCGTGCGCAAGCGCATCGAAAGCTCCAGCCCCAACCGGCTGCGCACGCGCGGCGCCGACTATCTCGCCTACGCGCTGATCGACGCGATCGTCGACAGCTATTTCGCCCCGATCGAGGCGTCCGGCGACATGGCCGAAAGAGTAGAAGACGCCATGCTGAACTCGCCGCAGAAGCAGCAGATGCTGCAACTCCAGCAGATGCGCCGCCACATCAACGCGCTCAAGGGCGTGCTGTGGCCGTTGCGCGACGCACTGGCGGCCATCGTCCGCAGCGAGGTCTCCTGCATTCACGCCGAGACGAAGGTGTTCTTCAACGATACGCTCGACCACGCCATCCGGCTGATCGAGATGGTCGAGACGGAGCGCGACACCATGTCGGGACTGATAGAGATGCATCTGTCGCTTTCCCAGGCGCGCACCAACGACGTGATCTCGCTGCTCACCATCGTCTCGGCCATCTTCATTCCGCTCACCTTCCTCGTCGGCGTCTGGGGCATGAATTTCAGCCCCGACGCCTCGCCCTGGAACATGCCGGAATTGCGCGCCTACTACGGTTACCCGGCGGCGCTGGGTTTCATGGTTGCCGTGGCGGTCGCGATGTACGTCTATTTCAAGCGCAAGAAGTGGCTATGAAACGGGGCCGATGGCGGCCCCGTTGAAAGTTTTCATCGTAGGTAAGGCGCTTCAGGTCTTCGCCGCCTGCACGAATTTCGGATCGAACGTCTTTTCGTAGGGCACGTCGGCGTTGGCGAGCTCAGGGTCGAGTTCCTTCAGAACGGCCATCATCGAATCGTAGCCTTCCTTGGTCACCATGCCGTCCGGCGAATACATCTCCTTGGAGTTCTGGAAGGCCTGCATGTAAAGGTCCTTGTTGCCGAGCAGGTATTCCTCCGGCACCGTCGCGGCCACATCCTCGGGCTTCGCCTCGCCGATCCACTTCAGCGCCTTCATGAAGGCGTTGACCGTGCGCTGCATGGTGACGGGATTGGCCTCGGCGAAGGCGCGCTGGACATAGACCGTCGCCGCCGGGTTCGGCCCGCCGAACAGGGCGCGCGTGCCCGCTTCCGTACGCGTGTCGAGCAGCACCGCTATGTCGTCCTCGAACTGCAACTGCGCGATCACCGGATCGAGATGCGACAGGCCGTCGATTTCGCCCTTCTTGATCGCCGCGACCGCGCTGGCGCCGCCGCCGATGCCGATCATGGCGACGTCGTCGGCCTTCAGGCCGTTCTTCTGCAACGCATATTGCAGCATCAGCGCGGTCGAGGAGCCCGGCGCGGTGACGCCCATCTTCCTGCCCTTGAGGTCGGCGACGGATTTGATCTCGCCGGCCAGCTCCTTGCGCACCGCAATCACGATGCCGGGGAAGCGGCCGAGGTCGCAGACGGCGGTGATGTCCTGGCCCTTGTCCTGCATGCGGATGGTGTGCTCGTAGGCGCCGGTGACGACGTCGACCGAGCCGCCGATCAGCGCCTGCAGCGATTTCGAGCCGCCGGCGAAGTCGTTGATCGTGACGTTGAGCCCTTCCTCCTTGAAGAAGCCTTTCCGTTCGGCGATCGTCAGCGGGAGGTAGTAGAGAAGCGGCTTACCGCCGACGCCCAGGGTGAGATCCGGCTTTTCCGGTGCGGCGTCCTCGGCCGCCGCCGGCAGCATGCCGAGGAACGGCGCGGTAAGCCCGACGCCCGCGGTTCCGATCAGGAAGTCTCTGCGTTTCATGGTCTTTCCTCCTTCATGTTTCGGATAGGGCTAGCGGCCGCGCCACGCCAGAAGCCGCTTCTCGACCAGCCCGACCAGCCAGTCGACCAAGAGAACGAAGGCCATCAGCACGAACATGCCGGCGAACACGCCGGTGACGTCGAAGACGCCTTCTGCCTGCTGGATGAGATAGCCGAGGCCGGCGGCGGAGCCGAGATATTCGCCGACGACGGCACCGACCACGGCGAAGCCGACGGAGGTATGCAGGCTGGAGAACATCCATGACAGCGCCGAGGGCAGATAGACGTGCCGGAGCAACTGCCGCTCGTTCATGCCCAGCATGCGCGCGTTGGAGAGCACCGTCGGGCTGACTTCCTTGACGCCCTGGTAGACATTGAAGAAGACGATGAAGAAGACCAGCGTGATGCCGAGCGCCACCTTCGACCAGATGCCGAGGCCGAACCACAGCGCGAAGATCGGCGCCAGCACGACGCGCGGCAGGGCGTTGGCGGCCTTGACATAGGGGTCGAAGACGGCGGCGAGTAGCGGCTTGCGCGCGAACCAGAAGCCGAACAGCACGCCGCCGGCCGCACCGAGGAGAAAAGCGAGGATCGATTCCGATAGCGTGATCCACAGGTGATACCAGATCGAGCCTTCGAATACCCACTCACCGATGCGGCGCATGACGCTCACCGGGTCGCCGAAGAAGAAGGCGACGGTCTTGGGATTGCCGAACAGCGTTGTCGTCGAGGCGAGGTGCCACAGGGCAACGATGACGACCGCGACCAGCACCTGCAGGACGAGCAACGAGCCGCGGTTCATGAGGCCGCCGCCGTGGTCTGGCTGTCGGACACGGCGCCGGTCTGGCGGTAGGCGGCGATCACCTCGTCCCGCAGCGCGTTCCAGATGGTACGGTGCAGGTCGTTGAACAGCGGGTCGTGGCGGATTTCGCCGATCTCGCGCGGTCGCGCCAGCGGGATCGCATAGTCGCCGATGATGCGAGAGCGCGGCCCGGCCGACATGATGATGACACGGTCGGACAGCGCGATGGCCTCATCGAGATCGTGGGTGACGAATAGCACCGCCTTGCGGTCTTCCGACCACAGGTTGAGCAGCAGGTCGCCCATGATCAGCCGCGTCTGCGCGTCGAGCGGACCGAAGGGCTCGTCCATCAGGAGCAGCTTCGGATTGCGGATCAGCACCTGCGCCAGGCCGACGCGCTTGCGCTGGCCGCCGGAGAGCATTTGCGGATAGCGGTCGGCGAAGGCGCTTAAGCCGACGCGCTCCAGCCAGGCCTGCGCCTCACGCCGGGCCTCGGCACGGGCCACGCCCGCGATCTCCAGCCCGATGGCGACGTTTTCGATGACCGTTTTCCACGGCATCAGCGCATCCTGCTGGAAAAGGTAGCCGGCAGACTTGTTCATGCCGGTGAGCGGCCGGCCGAAGATCCTGACCGCTCCTTGCGCCGGCTTCAGCAGACCGGCGGTGGCGTTGAGGAGGGTGGATTTGCCGCATCCGGTGGGACCGACGATGGCGACGAACTGGTGGGCGCCGACGGCGAGGTCGGTCGGCGCCACCGCATCGAACCGGCGGCCCTGCGCGAGATCAAATGAAATTGCTACCCCGTCCAGATGGACGGCGTCCTGCGGGGTCTGGCCAGTCTCAGCCTGCATCGGTCCTCCCGGCCGGGTTTGGCTAACCCACTTTTAGGTCAGCCAGACTGACATGGCCAGAGCAGGGCTTGCAAAAACGCCGGACCAGCCTTTCTTGGGACGGGACTAGCCAGACGCGGCAAAATCGCCTATATGCGCGCCAGCTTGGCCGGCAAAAAGCTGGTCCGAGCCGTTTGTACTGGCCTTTGCTGGACGACATCCCGGCTCAAGGCGTCCCGTTTCCTCCAACAGACAAGGAAAAGCACGATGTCGGTTACTGCCGAACGCAAGAAGGAATTGATGGCTCAGTTCGCCACCGTCAAGGGCGACACCGGTTCGCCGGAGGTGCAGGTCGCCATCCTTTCGGAACGCATCAAGAATCTGACCGAGCACTTCAAGGGCCACAAGAAGGACAACCATTCCCGCCGTGGCCTGCTCGCTCTCGTTTCCCAGCGCCGCAGCCTGCTTGATTATCTCAAGCGCAAGGACGAGGCGCGTTACCAGACGCTGATCGAGAAGCTCGAACTGCGTCGCTGACCATTCGGCCGGCGGGCTCTCTCAACGAGGGTCCGCCGGTCGCGCATCCGGGCCGCGCATAGAGCGTCGGTCCGAACGGCTTTTCGCTGCAGAGGGCAGCCTGAAGCCGCCCATGGACGGTCATGGGGCAGGATTGCAGGACGCTCGCGCCGACCGCCGGCGGCATTGATCGAGCTTCCCGTTGTCTTGCCCGTGGCTGCCCTGAACGAAGCCAGGGAAGGGGGCAGTCGCGCACAAAGGTGTCGCGGCCCCTTTCGCACACGAAGGACAAGATATGTTCAATCACCACAAGGTGGAAATCGAATGGGGCGGCCGTCCGCTCATCCTCGAAACCGGCAAGATCGCGCGCCAGGCTGACGGCGCGGTGCTGGCGACCTACGGCGAGACCGTCGTTCTCGCCACCGTCGTTTCGGCCAAGGAGCCGAAGCCGGGCTTCGATTTCTTTCCGCTGACCGTCAACTACCAGGAAAAGACCTTCGCGGCCGGCAAGATCCCCGGCGGCTACTTCAAGCGCGAGGGCCGTCCGTCCGAGAACGAGACGCTGGTGTCGCGCCTGATCGACCGGCCGATCCGCCCGCTCTTCGCCGACGGCTACAAGAACGACACGCAGGTCATCGTCACCGTCGTCCAGCATGACCTGGAGAACAACCCCGACATCGTCTCCATGGTCGCCGCTTCTGCCGCCCTGACGCTTTCGGGCGTGCCCTTCATGGGTCCGATCGGCGGCGCCCGCGTCGGCTACATCAACGGCGAATACGTGCTCAACCCGCATCTCGACGAGATGCCGGAATCCAGGCTCGACCTCGTCGTCGCCGGCACGTCCGACGCGGTCATGATGGTCGAGTCCGAGGCGAAGGAGCTGTCCGAGGACGTGATGCTCGGCGCCGTCACGTTCGGCCACAAGGGCTTCCAGCCGGTGATCGACGCCATCATCAAGCTGGCCGAGGTCGCCGCCAAGGACCCGCGCGATTTCACCTCGCCGGATTATTCCGAGCTCGAAGGCGAAATGCTCAAGGTCGTCGGCGACGAACTGCGCGACGCCTACAAGATCACCGACAAGCAGCACCGCTATGCCGCCGTCGACGCCGTCAAGGCGAAGGTGAAGACGGCCTTCGCGCCTGCCGAAGGCGAAGAGGCGAAGTACACGTCCGAGCAGATCGGCACCGTGTTCAAGGAGCTCCAGGCCAAGGTCGTGCGCTGGAACATCCTCGACACCTCCTCGCGCATCGACGGCCGCGACCTGAAGACGGTCCGCCCGATCGTCGCCGAAGTCGGCGTGCTGCCGCGCACCCACGGTTCGGCGCTGTTCACCCGCGGCGAGACGCAGGCGCTGGTCGTCGCCACGCTCGGCACCGGCGAGGACGAGCAGTACATCGACGAGCTGACCGGCACGCGCAAGGAAACCTTCCTGCTGCACTACAACTTCCCGCCCTACTCGGTCGGCGAGACCGGCCGCATGGGTTCGCCGGGTCGCCGCGAGATCGGCCACGGCAAGCTCGCCTGGCGCGCCGTCCATCCGATGCTGCCCGTCGCCGAGCAGTTCCCCTACACGCTGCGCGTCGTCTCGGAGATCACCGAGTCCAACGGCTCGTCCTCGATGGCCACCGTCTGCGGTACCTCGCTGGCGCTGATGGATGCCGGCGTGCCGCTGGCCAAGCCCGTTGCCGGCATTGCCATGGGCCTGATCAAGGAAGGCGAGCGCTTCGCCGTGCTCTCCGACATCCTGGGTGATGAGGATCACCTCGGCGACATGGACTTCAAGGTGGCCGGTACTTCCGGCGGCATCACCTCGCTGCAGATGGACATCAAGATCGACGGCATCACCGAGGAGATCATGAAGGTCGCCCTCGGCCAGGCCAAGGACGGCCGCCTGCATATCCTGGGCGAAATGGCCAAGGCGCTGTCCGAAAGCCGCGGCCAGCTCGGCGAGTTCGCGCCGCGCATCGAGGTCATGCACATCCCGACCGACAAGATCCGCGACGTCATCGGCTCCGGCGGCAAGGTCATCCGCGAGATCGTGGAAAAGACCGGCGCCAAGATCAACATCGAGGACGACGGCACGGTCAAGATCGCTTCGTCGAACGCCAAGGAGATCGAGGCGGCCAAGAAGTGGATCCACACCATCGTGGCCGAGCCGGAAGTCGGCGAGATCTACGAGGGTACGGTTGTCAAGACCGCCGACTTCGGCGCCTTCGTCAACTTCTTCGGCCCGAAGGACGGTCTGGTCCACATCTCGCAGCTCTCCAACGAGCGCGTCGCCAAGACCACCGACGTGGTCAAGGAAGGCGACAAGGTCTGGGTCAAGCTGATGGGCTTCGACGAGCGCGGCAAGGTGCGCCTGTCCATGAAGGTCGTCGACCAGGAGACCGGCAAGGAGATCGCCAGGGAAAAGAAGGCGGACGCCGAAGACGCGGCGTAACTCTTCCAACAAACTGTGAAAATGGAACGGGCGTGGCGCAGGCCGCGCCCGTTTTGCTTGGTGGATCGGCGATCCCGTACTACCATTTCTGTTCGGTCAGGGGTGGCTCATGTTGCGCGTTGTCATTGTCGTTTTCGTATCCGTCTTGATGGCGGCGCTGGCACCGTCGGCCATGGCGGAGAAACGCGTCGCGCTGGTGATCGGCAATGCCAACTACGAGGGGCTGGCCGCTCTTCCCAATCCGGTGAACGACGCGAATGGCATTGCAGGCCTGCTCCAGGACAGGCTGGGTTTCGAGGTGATACGGCTGCTCGACGCCGATCAGGGGCAGATGACCCAGGCCATGGCCATGTTCGGGCGTGCGGCCGCGGATGCCGACGTGGCCTTGTTCTTCTATGCCGGCCACGGCATAGAGCTCGACAGCGCCAACTACATGTTGCCGGTGAAGGCCGATATCCGCAGCGACAGCGACCTGGTGAACATGGGCGTCCGGCTCGACCAGGTGGTCGATACCATGGTGCGCGCCGGGGCCAAGGTGAAGATCGTGCTGGTCGATGCCTGCCGCAACAATCCCTTGGCTTCGCGCGGGATGCGTGGCGCCCGCAGCCTGGGTCTCAAGGAATATTACGCGACCAACATCGACACCCTGATCGCCTTCGCCACCGAGCCGGGGCGGGTCGCCTATGACGGGAACGGGCGCAATTCGCCCTTCACGGAAGGCCTGATCGCCAATCTTGCCGAACCCGGCATCGAGGTCCAGTCGATGCTGCGCCGCGTCCGCGCCGCCGTCTATGCCGCCACCCAGAAACGCCAGTTCCCCTGGTGGGACGACATGTTCCTCAACGATGTCTACCTCGGCGGACCGGACTCGAACGGCGACAAGGCCGGCGAGGATCGGCAGGCGCACGTGCTGGATGTTCCCCAGGCGACGTCGCTCGGCGAGGACGTCCAGCTCTGCGAGAAACTGGGCAAGGACGGTGACAACACCCTGATGATGGAGGCTTATCTGGATCGTTATCCGCAAGGGTTCTGCGCGGCCGCGATCCGAAAGCGGCTGGATTCCATGGCGGATGCGGCGTCCGGCCTTGCCGAGCCTGCGATGGCCGTCAGCACATCGGGCGGGCAGGATGTCGCCTTGCGGGCAGCACCGGAGGAAGAATCTTCCGACGCGGCCTATGCGATCTCAAGCTATTGGAACCACAACAATTCGCTCGTCGCGCTTTCAGCCAGCGGCAATTCCCGCGTCTTCTATTACGAACGTCCGCGCGAACTGATGGCCAAGGCCGGCGTTTCCCGCGGCAGCCTGCTGTTCAAAGGCAGGATTTCAGGGCGTACCTATTCGGGAATGGCCTACCTGTTCTCGAAGCGATGCGCGCCGATCGCCTACAAGGTGAGCGGCCAGGTTTCGGCCGATTTCACCCGCGTCGAATTGCATGGGGCCAAACCGGTCCGCGACCGCAATTGCCGTGAGATCGGAACCAAGCCGGATCGCCTCGTCTTCGAATACCGCTCGAAATCGCTCTGAGCGCGGCGCATGCTCTCAAGCGAGACTTTGAAAACCCTGTTCCATCCCTTTGCGGCCGGCGACCTGGACCTGCCGGGCCGGAATGCGCGTGCCCTGTTCCTCGGTGCCGAGCCGGGGTTTCGCCTGCCGGACGGCTGGGCCGCTGCGATTCATGCCGTGCAGGGTTTCCGGCCGGATTTCCGCGCGCTGGAGCGCATGGGGCTGGCGTCGGTGGCGCCGCGCCCCGAAGGCGAAGGCTACGACCTTGTGCTGGTTCTCGCCGGGCGCCATCGCGGCTGGAACGAACTGAACGTTGCCGAGGCGATCGAGCGGACGAGGACAGGCGGGCTGGTCGTTGTCGCCGGCGCCAAGGACGACGGCATCGCCAGCCTGCGCAAGCGGCTGGGCGGTCTCGTCGAAATCGAAGGATCGCTGCCGAAGTATCACGGCCTCGCCTTCTGGTTCCGGCGGCCTGCCGAAGATGGCGTGGCCTCGGCCCTGCGCGATGCGAATCCGGCCGTTCGGGTGGAAGACCGTTTCCTCGCGGCTCCCGGCATGTTCTCGCACGATCGGATCGATGCCGGTTCGCGCCTGTTGGCGCAGAACCTGCCCGGCGATCTTGCCGGGGCGGTCGGCGATTTCTGCGCCGGCTGGGGCTATCTGGCCGCCGAAATCGCGCGGCGGTGCCCGACGGTATCGGCGCTCGACCTCTATGAGGCCGATTTCGAGGCGCTTGAGGCGGCAAAGGTCAATCTGCAGGGGATTGTGCCGAAAACGGCGTTCTTCTGGCACGATCTTTTGGCCGAGCCCATGGAGCGCCGTTATGACGCCGTGGTTATGAACCCGCCGTTCCACAAGGGGCGCGCAGCCGAGCCGGACATTGGCGCCGGCATGATCCGCGCCGCCGCCAAGGCCTTGAAGCCTGGCGGCAGGCTGCTCATGGTGGCGAACCGGCAATTGCCCTACGAACCCGTGCTGGTGGAAGCCTTCTCCAGCCAGACGGAAATCGTCCGCGATGCCGCCTTCAAGGTGCTTTCGGCACGCCGTTGAGGCGCTGCCGGCGACGCGCTTCTATTCGTGCCCGCTGTCGGTGTGCTTCAACTCGTCGAGCGTCGGCATCGACACGATGTGATAGCCCGAATCGACGTAATGGATCTCGCCGGTCACGCCCGACGACAGGTCCGACAGGAGATAGAGCGCCGAGCCGCCGACCTCGTCGATGTTGACGGTGCGGCGCAGCGGCGAGTTGCGCTGCTGGTAGGAATACATATAGCGGGCGTCGGAAATGCCCGCCCCCGCCAGTGTCCGCACCGGCCCCGCCGAAATGCCATTGACGCGGATGCCGCGCGGACCGTAGTCGTTGGCGAGATAGCGCACGCTGGCTTCCAGCCCCGCCTTGGCGACGCCCATGACGTTGTAGTTCGGCATGACGCGCACCGAGCCTGCATAGGTCAGCGTCACCATCGCACCGCCTTCCGTCATCAGTCCCGCCGCGTGGCGCGCGATCTCGGTGAAGGAATAGCAGGAGATCACCATGGTGCGGACGAAGTTCTCGCGGCTGGTGTCAGCATAGAGGCCCTTCAGCTCGTTCTTGTCGGAAAAACCGATGGCGTGGACGATGAAATCCAGGCCGCCCCAGCTTTGCCTGATCGCATCGAAGGTGCCGGCCACCGAGGCGCTGTCCTCGACGTCGCAGGGCAGCACCAGCGTCGCACCGGCCTGCTCGGCCAGCGGCTTGACGCGGCGGCCAAAAGCCTCGCCCTGATAGGTGAAGGCGAGTTCCGCGCCGTGCTCGGATAGTTTCTTCGCGATGCCCCAGGCAATCGAATGGTCGTTGGCGACGCCCATGACGAGGCCGCGTTTGCCTTTCATCAGACCTTCCATGGCTCGATTTCCTCAGCCGTTGTAGCGCTGGAAGACCAGGGTGGCGTTGGTGCCGCCGAAGCCGAAGGAGTTCGACAGCGCCGTGTCGATCTTGGCATTGTCGATGCGCTTGCGCACGATCGGCATGCCCTCGAATTCCGGATCGAGGTTCTCGATGTGGGCGCTCTCGCCGATGAAGCTGCCCTGCATCATCAAGAGCGAATAGATCGATTCCTGCACGCCCGCCGCGCCCAGCGAGTGGCCGGTAAGCGACTTGGTCGAGGTGATATTGGGCATTTTTTCGCCGAACACCTCGCGGATGGCGCCCATCTCCTTGGAATCGCCGACCGGCGTCGAGGTGCCGTGCGTGTTGATGTAGTCGACCGGTCCCTTCACCGTGGAAAGCGCCTGCCGCATGCAGCGGATCGCGCCTTCGCCGGAGGGGGCAACCATGTCGTAGCCGTCCGAGGTCGCGCCGTAGCCGACGATCTCGGCATAGATCTTGGCGCCGCGCGCCTTGGCGCGCTCGAGCTCCTCCAGCACCAGCACGCCGGCGCCGCCCGCGATGACGAAGCCGTCGCGGTTCACGTCGTAGGCGCGCGAGGCCACGGATGCCCGGTCGTTGAACTTGGACGACATCGCGCCCATGGCGTCGAACAGGTTCGACATGGTCCAGTCGAGGTCTTCGTGGCCGCCGGCGAACATCACGTCCTGCTTGCCCCACTGGATCATTTCGGCGGCATTGCCAATGCAGTGCGCCGAGGTCGAGCAGGCCGAGGAGATCGAATAGTTGACGCCGTGGATCTTGAACCAGGTGGCGAGCGTGGCCGACGCCGTCGACGACATGGCCTTCGGCACGGCGAACGGGCCGATTCGCTTCGGGCTGCCGTTCTTCAGCGTGGTTTCGGCAGCTTCGACGATGGTGCGGGTGGAAGGACCGCCCGAGCCCATGATGATGCCGGTTCGGGGATTGTCCGAGATGTCGCTTTCCTCAAGGCCGCTGTCGGCGATGGCCTGCTTCATTGCGACGTGGTTCCACATGCCGCCCTGCGACAGGAAGCGGGCGGCACGCCGGTCGACGAGGTCGGTCGTGTCCAGGTTCGGCGCACCCCAGACCTGGCAGCGGAAGCCGTGCTCGGCGAAGGATTCGGAAAAGCTGATGCCCGATTTGGCGTCGTGCAGCGAGGCGCTCACTTCGTCAGCGTTGTTGCCGATGGACGACACGATGCCCAGGCCTGTGACTACGACTCGTCTCATGCGCAAGCTCCTCGCGGGAAAGCTGTTCTGGTTCAGGCTGCCGATTGCTTCGACAGGCCGACCTTCAGGTCGGTTGCGGAATAGATAGGCTCTCCATCCGCCTTCAGCCAGCCGTCGGCGATGCCGAGCACCAGCCGGCCGCGCATCACGCGCTTGAAGTCGATGCCGTATTCCACCAGCTTGACCGACGGCGTGACCATTCCCTTGAACTTCACCTCGCCGGTGGAAAGCGCCATGCCCTTGCCGGGCTCGCCGAGCCAGCCGAGGAAGAAGCCGGTGAGCTGCCACATGGCGTCGAGGCCGAGGCAGCCGGGCATAATCGGGTTGTCGATGAAATGGCAGGGGAAGAACCACTTGTCGCGGTTGATGGCGAAATCCGCGCGGATGAAGCCCTTGTCGAAGGCGCCGCCGGTCTCGCTGATCTCGGTGATGCGGTCGAACATCAGCATCGGCGGATAGGGCAACTGCGCATTGCCGGGGCCGAACAATTCGCCCTTCGCACAGGCCAGGAGATCCTCATAGTCGTAGCTCGACTTTCGATCCGCCATTGAACTCGTCCCCGTTCCTGCGGGCTGTGCCGCGCTGTTTCGACGTCTGTCGCGACGTTCGTAGCATAACCCGTTTGCGCCGGAAAACCGGCTGTCCGATCGGTCCAGAGGCTCTAACCTGCCCCACTGCGCGGGTCAATGCGCGCTATTGATCGTGTTGAGCCGACAGAATATATGTCGGGGAACGCATGGGTTCGAGGAAAGCGCCGTTTTTCCTTTCGCGGCCGTGCGGAGACGGATTGCTGCTGGGTGATGGACGACAACGGGCAGGCGAAAACGACCACGGTTGATAGGCGGGTGCGTGAGGCCGGGCTGAGGCCGACGCGCCAGCGCGTCGCCTTGGCCGAACTGCTGTTCGCCAAGGGCGATCGCCATCTGTCGGCCGAGGAACTGCACGAGGAGGCGCAGGTTGCCGGCGTGCCGGTGTCGCTGGCCACCGTCTACAATGCGCTGCACCAGTTCACGCAGGCCGGCCTGCTGCGCATTCTCGCGGTCGAAGGCGCCCGCACCTACTTCGACACCAACACGTCCGACCACCATCATTTCTTCGTCGAAGGCGAGAACCGGGTTTTCGACATCGAGCATGGCCCTGTCACGGTCGGCAACCTGCCGGAACCGCCCGAGGGCATGGAAATCGCCAATGTCGACGTGGTGGTGAGGCTGCGCGCCAAGCGCAACTCGTAAGGCCCCGGCGACCTTCGCCGGCTTGCGCCGTCAGTCCTTGATCTTCTCGCCGGGATAGGCGCCCCACAGCAGCGACTGGTTGATCCAGCCGGTCTGTCCGCCAAGCGTCATCTCGCACCAGTCCCCCGTGCAGGACTTGATCGTGCCGATCACGCCTGGATCGACCAGCGCGACGACGCCGGCGCTCTTGTCGGGATCGTTCATGAGCTTGATCTCGGCGTCCTTGCCGCGCTGCCACGGCGCCACCATCGCCGTGCGCTTGCCCGACAGCAGCGACTGGTTGATCCAGCCTTCGGAGCCTTCGGCGTCGCGCACCTTGCGCCAGGTGTCGTACTCCTGCACGATTTCCATCGGCAGGCCGGCTTTCAGGTACATCCAGTTGACGGAATAGTTAACGCCCGGCCCGATGCGCGAGTTGACCCGGCCGGACTTCAGGCTGACGAATCGCGGCAGCGGCAGGCCGCTCGGTCCGAGCGTCACGCTCTGGGCGGCACCTTGCGCGGCGGATGGCAACGGGTGGAAGGCTGCTCCCAGTAAGGCTGCGCTGACGATCAGGCGGAGCGACGCGAAACCAGACACTTTCATTCCCCAGATGTTGCCGTTCACTTGACCGCGCCGGTTGCCCGCAGGCCCGCGCGGTACCCTTTTTCTTTGTCATCGGCGGCAGCGCTTGATACATGAAGCAAGCGGCGCTGCCACCGGTTTGCAGTTTCGCCCGTCTTGGTTAAAGAGCTCTCAACGAATCCGGGATCGAGGGAAGGAATGGCGGCCAAGAAGAAGCCTCTCGTCGTCATCACGCGCAAGCTGCCGGATCCGGTCGAGACGCGCATGCGCGAACTGTTCGACGCCCGGCTGAACGTCGAGGACCGGCCGATGAGCCATGACGAGCTGGTCGCCGCCGTCAGGGAGGCCGACGTGCTGGTGCCGACCATCACCGACACGATCGACGCCGCACTGATCGGCGAGGCCGGCGAGAACCTGAAGCTGATCGCCAATTTCGGCAACGGCGTCGACAAGATCGATATCGCCGCCGCGGCAAAGCGCGGCATCGCCGTCACCAACACGCCGAACGTGCTGACCGAAGACACCGCCGACATGACCATGGCGCTCATGCTCGCCGTGCCGCGCCGGCTGGCCGAAGGCGCCAACGTGCTTCCCGGCGACAAGAAATGGCCGGGCTGGTCGCCGACCTGGATGCTCGGCCGCCGCATCGGCGGCAAGCGCCTCGGCATCGTCGGCATGGGCCGCATCGGCACGGCGGTCGCGCGCCGCGCCAAGGCCTTCGGCCTGTCGATCCACTACCACAACCGCCATCGCGTCCTGCAGGCTGTGGAGGACGAGCTGGAGGCGACCTACTGGGAAAGCCTCGACCAGATGCTGGCGCGCATGGACATCATCTCGGTCAACTGCCCCTCGACGCCGGCCACGTTCCATCTCCTGTCGGCGCGGCGGCTGGCGCTGATGCAGCCCACCTCCTACATCGTCAACACCGCGCGCGGCGACATCATCGACGAGGACGCGCTGGTCAAGCTCATCCAGGACGGCAAGATCGCGGGCGCGGGGCTGGACGTCTACGAGAACGAGCCGGCCCTCAACACGAAGCTGTTGAAGCTCGCCGCCCGCGGCAAGGTCGTGCTTTTGCCGCATATGAGTTCGGCCACGCTGGAAGGCCGCATCGACATGGGCGAGAAGGTGATCATCAACATCCGCGCCTTCTTCGACGGCCATCGTCCGCCGGACCGCGTTCTGCCGCTCAGGACCTGACGCGCGGCCGGACAACCGGTTTTATTCTGCTGCCGTCAGTCGACCGTTGGCTGTCGACACAGTTTTTCCGCGAAAGCGCTCGAACCGGTCCCGGTCGAATTTCACCGCCGCCGGCGTCTCCCAACCCATCTCGCGCGCCACGATCAGGCCGAGCAGCAGGATGGCATCCGGCTCGTGAAGAACGAGCGCGGCCGGGGCATGGCCGTTGTGGACGAGTTCCAGCAGCACCGCCGAGGCCGACGACGAGCCGATGGTTCCCGGCAGGAACAGCACCTTGCCCGCTATGGATTCGCCATGCTGCGGATGGCGCACGTCGGCGATCCGGCCGGTCTTCGCATCGACGCCACCCCAGAAGCTGATAGGTGCGGCGAGGATGAGGGGTTCGCCGGCGGCGGGCATGCCGGGTACGAGGATTTCGGTGGACGTGTCCATTTTGTTGGCGACGTCATTTTTAACCGTCGCCGCCCCCCCACCCCTAACCCCTCTCCACAAAGGGGAGGGGGACAAGGGCGCGGCAGCTTCCCCTCCCCGTTGTGGGGTGGGGTTAGGGGTGGGGGTGGGGGTGGGGGCGTCGCGCGATTCACCCGCCGTCAGATCCGAAAACACCGGCCGCCCGGTCACCGCGCTTTCCACGCAATCGGCCAGCGAGCCGTAGAGCACGCCGTAGCCGGTGTTGCCCGGCGCGTAGTGGGCGAATTTGCCGGAATTGGTCATCAAAACCGCGTTGGTAAGCTCGGGCAGGATCGGCGTCACCACCACGCAGGTGTCGGCGACGATGGTGACGCCCGCCGCCTCCAGCGCCTTGCGCCGCCCGCCGCTCTCCAGGTCTGCGAGCGCGTGGCGCCCGGTGCAGGCGTAAAGCGGCACCTTCATCCGCCGGCCGGCGATCAGGCGTTCCAGCGCCTCGAACTCGGCGAGCGACAGGTGCGGGCTGCCGATGGCCACAGCATCGATGCGGTCGGCGGCCTTTGCCGTCGACAGGCCGGCGCGCGCCGTCGCGACCATGTCCGGCGTGACCCGGATGACCGCTTGCGGCGGCAGGCCGCCGAGCGCGGTTGCCACATCCGGCGCTTCCGGCGTGACACCGGCAATGTGGAACAGCCCGACCGCACCGGAGGACGCGGCGGCCGCGCCGAACGCCTTCAGCGCGTCCTCGCCCGGATGCTCTTCGACGCCGGCGACAACGCCGATCGCCGTGCCGACCTCCCGGCCAAAAAGGCTGCCCAGCACCGGCCAGGCGATTTCCGAGCCGAGGAAGGCGCGGGGCAGGGCGGAAACGTCGAACACCACCTCTGCCGACCGATTCTCCGGCCGGTGCAGGCCGTAGTCCGGCGCGCGGCCGGCGATGGCGCAGGCGATGTCCAGGAAATCGCCGTAGCGGTTGGTGCGCGCCCCCAATACCGAGTTGCAGAAGACGACGGCGTTCGATTCGCCCCAGGCGACGTCCGTGCCGAAAGCCGGCCGATGCCCGGCCTGATAGGGCGCGCAGGTCCAGCTCGGCTCGCAGCCGAGCTTGCGGTAGGCGTCCATCATGCGCCGCGCCATGGCGCGCTCATGACCTTCGAGCCGCACTTTCGAGCAGCCCATGAGGTCCAGCGCGCCGACATTGAGGGTTGAGCGCACGGCGACCCTGGCGCCGCCCGCGACCAGCCTTTCGGCGAACAGCGTGCCGGAATCGCCGTGGTAGAGCGCTCCGTCGATATGGGCCGAAGCGATGGGGATCAGGCGCGGCGCGCCGAGCAGGCGGGCGGCCGCCACGACGATGCGCATGGCAGTCGCGGCACCGTCGCCGTCGCGGCCGCCGGCTATGGCCTGTTCCTCGGCGGTCAGGGTGAGAGCCACGTCAGCGCCTCTTGTAGCGGATCGTCTCGAAGCGCGCCGCGAGCGCGTCGTAGAGCAACAACCGGCCGACCAGCGGCTCACCGATGCCGGCGATCAGCTTGATCGCCTCCATCGCCTGCAACGTGCCGATGACGCCGGTCAGCGCGCCCAGAATGCCGGCCTCGGCACAGGAGGGCACGACGCCTGCGGGCGGCGGCTCGGGGAAAAGGTCGCGATAGGAGGGATTTTGCCTGCCGTCCGTGCCCGTCTCGAACGGCTTCAGCACCGTCACCGATCCGTCGAAGCGGCCGACGGCGGCATGGACCAGCGGTTTTTCCTCCCGTTCGCAGGCGTCCGCCACCGCGTAGCGCGTGTCGAAATTGTCCGAGCCGTCGACGGTAAGGTCATAGCCGGTGACGAGGGCAGGGGCGTTGTCCGCCGTCAGCCGCAGCGTGTGAAGTTCGACAGCGACGTTCGGGTTGATGCGCAGGATGGTTTCGCGCGCGCTTTCGCCTTTCGGGCGGCCGAGCGACTCGGTGCCGTGGATGACCTGCCGTTGAAGGTTGGACAGCGAGACGGTGTCGTCGTCGACGATGCCCAGTGTGCCGACCCCGGCCGCCGCCAGATATTCCAGCACCGGCGCGCCGAGCCCGCCGGCGCCGATGACCAGCACCCGCGCCCGCTTCAGCTTCTGCTGCCCGGGACCGCCCACCTCCGGCAGCACGATATGGCGCGCATAGCGCTCGAGTTCCTCGTCGGACAGGGGCAGGGCGGTCGTCATG
>JBQCHN010000311.1:0-13041 GCA_051954615.1 Mesorhizobium sp.
GCCTGCGCCGGCTTCTCGAATTCCACACGTACACGAATTTTTCGCGCGTGCGCGAATGGATCCGGGAACATATCGTGGTGATCGACGCCGTCGCCAAAGGCGACCTCGAGACCGCAGCCGAGGCTTTGAGGCTACATCTGCAGAACGCCGGCAAGAACGCGGTCCTCTCGCACCTGAAGCAAGCCGCCCCCCACTAGCCACGTCGATCAAGCGCATTTCGGACCACCAATCCGAATCAGCGCGGCTTGGCGTCGAGCCGATCCGACCGTTCACGCGGTTTTTGCAGACAGCCGCGAAATATTTGATCCGGCCTCGGGCGTTCCGGCGGTTCGCAAACGACGCATCGGGCGACATGCGCAGAGGGCGCGAAACGCCGCAGCCGCGGCCTTTCAGCCTGCCGACCCGGGTCTCGCCGCCCCTGCGACAGGGGCGCGCCAAACCTTATCCGGACAGGCCGCGTTAACTTTTCGTTAACCATTTCGCCGATACATCTTAGCAACCGAAAATTTACCAAGATCAACACCGTGTTAACGAAACCCCGGCCCATCCGCCTCAAGGGGCGGTCCTTTCTCGCCCTGTCGCTTGCCCCGGAGCTGCCCTTCGAGGACTGGCTCGCCGGGCTCGACGACCTCGCCTCCCGCTCCGCCGGCTTCTTCCTGCGCCGGCCCGTCGTGCTCGACGTCGACGGGCTCGACATCGACAAGGCCGAGCTGCGGAAGCTGGTCGACGATCTCAGCCGGCGCAACGTCCGCGTCATGGGCATCGAGGGCGCGCGGCCTTCGCTGCTCGGGGCGGACATGCCGCCGGCCATGAGCGACGGCCGCCCGGCCTCCGACTTCGAGCCGCCGACCGAGAGCGAAGCGGACGAAGCGCAGGATGCTCCGGCAGTGGAAACGATAGCGGCCGCCGGCCCTGCCCCGGCGCAGGCCACCGCCTCGCTGGTGGTCACCGAGCCGGTCCGGTCCGGCCAGTCGCTGTTCTTCCCCGAGGGCGACGTCACCATCGTCGGCTCGGTCGCATCGGGCGCGGAAGTCGTCGCCGGCGGATCGATCCATGTCTACGGCACGCTGAGGGGACGCGCGCTGGCCGGCACCACCGGCAACGGTTCGGCCCGCATCTTCTGCCGCAAGCTTGAAGCCGAACTGATCGCCATCGACGGCTTCTACCTGACGGCGGAGGACATGGAGCCGGACCTGCGAGGGCAGGCGGTGCAGGTCTGGCTGGAAAACCACGGGCTGAAAACCGGAATACTCGGCTAGGATTTGGGCGACCCGAAAGAAGGTCCACAAAAGGAGAGGTCAATGGGCAAGGTTATCGTAGTGACATCCGGCAAGGGCGGCGTGGGCAAGACCACGTCCTCCGCCGCCCTGGGCGCCGCTCTGGCGCAGAACGGCGAGAAGGTGGTCGTGGTCGATTTCGACGTCGGCCTGCGCAATCTCGATCTCGTCATGGGCGCCGAACGGCGCGTCGTCTACGACCTCGTCAACGTCATCCAGGGCGAGGCGAAGCTCACCCAGGCGCTGATCCGCGACAAGCGGGTGGAAACGCTCTACCTGCTGCCCGCCTCGCAGACGCGCGACAAGGACAACCTCACGTCCGAAGGCGTGGAGAAGGTCATCGCGGCGCTGAAGAAAGCCTTCGACTGGGTGATCTGCGACAGCCCCGCCGGCATCGAGCGCGGCGCCACGCTCGCCATGCGCCATGCCGACGTGGCGATCGTGGTGACCAATCCGGAAGTCTCCTCGGTGCGCGATTCGGACCGCATCATCGGCCTGCTCGATTCCAAGACGCTGAAGGCCGAGAACGGCGAACGCATGGAAAAGCACCTGCTGCTCACCCGCTACGACCCGACGCGGGCCGAGCGCGGCGACATGCTGAAGGTGGACGACGTGCTGGAAATCCTTTCGATCCCGCTGCTCGGCATCATCCCCGAGAGCATGGACGTGCTGCGCGCCTCCAACCTCGGCGCGCCGGTGACGCTGGCGGACGAGGGCAGCGCGCCGGCCAGGGCCTATTTCGACGCGGTGCGCAGGCTCAAGGGCGAGGCCCTGCCGGTCACCGTTCCGGGCGAGAAGCGGGGCTTCTTCGGCAAGTTCTTCGGGAGGAAAGCGGCATGAAGCTGTTTAAGCTCTTTTCCAAGCCCCAGTCGGCCCCGGCGGCGCGCGAGCGCCTGCAGGTGTTGCTTGCGCATGAACGCGCCAGTGCCGGCGGCTCGGACCTCGTCGCCAAGCTGAAGGACGAAATCCTGCGCGTCATCTCCAGGCACATGCACATCGACCAGGACAAGGTGAGCGTGAAGATGGAACGTGGCGAGCAGATGTCGACGCTGGCCGTCGACGTCGAGATCCCGTTCAATGCGGCGAAGGCTGCCGCGGCACGGAAGAAGGCGGCCTGACCGGCCGCTTTCCGATCCATCTTTCGGGGACAAGGGGGGAACAGACCACGTCGGCGCCATCGGCCGACCGTCGGAGCGATGATCCGCACATGATCGGGGTCGCTCCGGCCCAGGCACCGGGCGCACCATCATCAGCAAAGGAGCAACGCGATGACCCGCATATCCCTTCTGGAACGGCTGAAGGAAATCCAGAAGATGCCGCGCTACCAGGGGCGCGACATCACCACCATCAGCGCGGTGCTGACGAACCAGGCGCTGGCCAAGCACATCGAAGTGTGCGAGCAGGCCGCCGGCCTCGCGCCGCAGCCGGATAAGAAGGCCGCCGCATAAGACATATCGGACAGTGCCTTGTGGCGTTTGCGCCACCGGGAAATGCAGGCGTTCGGGCGGGACCGCGACAGGATCGCCCGAACGCAGCCGCCACGCAGGCTTCCTTAGTACGCCTCCTCGTAGAGACGCAGTGCATCGGCTTCCGTCACTTCGACCGGATTGTTCCGCAGCAGGCGCTGCTGCTCCATCGCATCCTTCGCCATGGGCGGCAGATCAGCCTTGGACACGTCCATATCGCGCAGCCGCATGGGCGCGCCCGAGCGATGCGACAGTGCGCTGAGATGGGCGATGAAGCCGCCGGCGATTTCGGCCTCACCGCTGCCTGTCACCCCGATCGCGGCGCCCAATTCGGCGTATTCCCTCGTCGCTGCGGCGAGGTTGAAGCGCAGCACCGGCCCGAGCATCAGTGCATTCGATATCCCGTGCGGGATATGGTAGCGGCCGCCCAGCGGATAGGCCAGGGCATGGACCGCGGCGACCGGCGCATTGGTGAAAGCCTGCCCCGCCAGCATGGCGCCCAACAGCATCGCTTCGCGGGCGCCCCGGTCGGCTGGCGTCTCGCAGGCCGTCAACAGGTTTGCCGTCAGAAGTTTCAGCGCCGCCGTGGCAAGGCAATCCGAAACGGGGTTCTTCAGATGGCGACTCGTGAAGGCCTCGATCGCATGAACCATGGCGTCGATCCCGGTCGCCGCGGTGTGCAGGCGCGGCAGTCCGATGGTGAGTTCGGCATCCAGCAGCACGAGGTCGGCGAAAAGCTGGGGTGCCACAATGCCCATCTTGCTCTGTCCGGTGGACAGGATCGAGATGTTGGTCACCTCCGACCCGGTGCCTGAAGTGGTGGGCATCTGCACGAGCGGTAGGCGACTGCCTTGGATCTTGCCGATGCCGTAGAGCGCTTCGATCGGCTGGGTGGAAACGGCGAGCACGGAGGCGAGCTTCGCAACGTCCAGGGTCGAGCCGCCGCCGAAGCCGACGACCAGTTCCGCCCGACAGGATTTCGCCAGTTCGGCGGCTTCCATGACGTTCGATTCGGGCGGGTCGGCCTGCACGCCGTCGTAGATGCTGGCCGCAAATCCGCTCCGCTCCAACGACTCCAGCGCGGGCGCCAGCAGATTTGCACGCATCAGCGCCTTGTCGGTGACGATGAGGACGCGGCGGGACGATGAGAATGTCCCCAGGACCTCGCCGAGACGGCGGGCAATGCCCCATTCGCGCCGAACCTCGGCAACGGTGCGGAACGTGAAACTTTGCATGAGATTTCTCCCTGGAGCGTGCGATTTCCGTTTGAAAAAACGATTGCCTATTGACGAAGCGTTTTCAGCATGGCTTTTATGAACAAACGATTGCTCAATGCAATGCCAATTGCAACCGATATGAGCAATCGATTGCTTTTTTGGAGAAGACCACTTGGCCAACACGAAGCATGCGATCTCGCTCACGGCGGATGAAGCGCGACAACTCGACCGCCACCGGTGCGCCGCCGACAGCGATGCGGCCCTGGTCGCGGAACTGGCGACAATCGTCGGGCCTGAAAACGTTCGCGCCGATTTCGAGACTCGCCTGCAATACGGCCGGGACTGCCTGCCCTTCGCCAAATACCTCTACCGTTCCGGCGATCTGCCAGGCACCCTGCCCGCTCTCGTCGTGCGGCCCGCAGATACCGCTGAAGCAGCCAGCATCGTGACCCTGCTTCGAAACGGAAAGCGTCGCCTGATCCCCGTCGGCACCTGTTCGGGCGTCCTCGGCGGCGCGATTCCTCTTAGCCAGGAGGTGATGGTCGACACGTCGCGCATGGACGCGATCCTGCACATCGATACGGAAAACCAGCTCGTCACCGTTCAGGCGGGCATGAACGGCGGCGATTTCGAAGCGGCGCTGAACGCGGCCGGGTGGACCGCGGGCCACTATCCGCAGTCGATCAACATCTCCACCGTCGGAGGTTGGGCGGCCTGCCGCGGCGGCGGCCAGGCCAGCAGCCGCTACGGCAAGATCGAGGATATCGTGACGGGGCTAACCGTCGTGCTGCCTGACGCGCGCGTGCTGCGCATCGCGCCGGAAGCACGCCGTGCCGTCGGCCCCTCCATCAAGGACGTCTTCGTCGGTTCGGAAGGCACGCTGGGCATCATCACGGAACTGACCATGCGGATATGGCCGCTGCCGGAGGTGACGGAAGATGTCGTCGTTGCCTATCCCGACGTCGCGGCGGCGGCACGCGCGGCCCGGCGCATCATGCAGGCCGAATTGCGGCCCGGCATCGTGCGCATCCACGACGCGGAGGAAACGTTGGCGCGGACGCCCGACATCCCCTTCTACCGCGATCTGCCGGTGATGACGTTCCTCTCCTTCTCGGGCAAGCGCCGGCTGGCCGAAGCGGAGAAAGCCCTGGCGCTCGAGATCGCCGCGGAAGAAGGCGGCAAGGTCGGCCCTTCTGCCCCGTTGGAGCAGTGGCGGGCCACGCGCTACGTCTCGGCATCGGCCAGCTGGACCGAGAAGGGCTATTTCATGGACACCGTCGAGGTGACCTTGCCCTGGTCGCGTCTGGTGGAGGCCTATGAGCGCATGGCCGCCGCCGTGCGCTCCGTCTCGGCCGAAGCGCATTTCGGCGCGCATTGGTCGCATGTGTATCCGGACGGCGCGTGCCAGTATATGACCTTCCGCCTGCCCCCGATGGCCGACGCTGAAGCCCTGCCGCTGCACGCCGCCATCTGGGATCAATTGCAGACGATCGCCCTCGATTGCGGGGGATCGATATCGCATCACCATGGCGTCGGCGTGTTCCGGGGCAAATGGATGGCACGCGAGCACGGCGTAGGGCTTGAAATCATACAGGCCGTGAAGGATGCGCTCGACCCGGACAACCTGTTCAATCCGGGCAAGCTGGGCCTGCGCCGGATCGAAGGTGCCGTCGTCATTAACGGCTGAGGATGGCTATGGAGTGCTTTCTGGGCATAGATCTGGGTGCGGGGTCGCTCAAGGCCAGCGTCGTCCTTCGGGACGGACGCTGCCTTGCCAGCGCTTCGGCATCCGTGCCCACGATGAAGCCTTTCGCCGGCGCCTCCGAGCAGGACCCGCAGGAATGGTGGCTGGCCTTGTGCCGCGCTGTCCGCGAGGTCATGGAGGAGGCCGGCAAACCGGCGCTCGCGGCCATCGCGCTCTCGGCGGGAGCTCACAGTTCCGTCCTCTCGGATGCCCAGGGCCGGGTGATCCGGCCTGCCATCATGTGGAACGACCAGCGGAGCCGCTCGCAAGTCGGCCGGTTGCGGGATGCCGCCGGCAAACGCATCGCCGCACTGTCCTGCAACAGCGTGAGCCCGACCTGGACCCTGCCGCACCTGGCGTGGCTGGCTGAAAACGAGCCCGACAGCCTGGCAGCGGCGCATCGGCTGACCCCCGCCAAGGACTGGTTGCGGGGTCGGTTGACGGACGACTGGCTCACCGAGCCGATGGACGCGGTCGGGCTGATGCTCTTCGATCCGGCGGCAGGCACATGGTCGGAGGAGCTGGCGGCGCTGGCCGGCATCTCCCCCGGCATCCTTCCTCCCGTGGTGCCTTCCCTCTCGCTGGCCGGCCATGTAACCAGCCGTGCGGCCGCCGAGACCGGCCTCGCTGCCGGCACACCCGTCATCGCCGGCGTTTCGGACACCGCTGCCGAGGCGCTCGGCGCCGGCATGACGCAGGCGGGCATGGGCGTCGTCAAGCTCGCCACGGCCGCGACGCTGAGCTGTGTCGCCACCACCCCCGAACCCAGCAAGACGCTGGTCAGCTATCCCTACCTGCCGGAGGGCAGATGGTTCTGGATCACGGGCACCAATTCCTGCGCGTCAGCCCACGCCTGGCTGCGCGAGACGATGTTTTCGAGCGGCGGTGGAACGGCGTTGGACTATGCGGCGATGGAAGCGCTTGCCGAGCAAGTCCCGGCCGGATCGAACGGGCTCTATTTCCATCCCTACCTGAACGGGGAACGTGCCCCTCACTGGGACCCGGATCTGCGGGGCAGCTTTACGGGCATGACCTTCCAGCACGGGCCGGGTCATTTCATGCGCGCCTTCTATGAAGGCGTGGCCTACTCGCTCGCCGATATCCTGCGGCAGTTCAACGCTGCGAACGTGCGCTTCGAGCGTCTTCGCATCACCGGCGGCGGAGCGCGCAGCCCGATGTGGCGCCAGATCCTGGCCGATGTGCTGGGGACGCCCATCGAATTGCCCGAAAGCGCCGATGCGAGCTTCGGCTGCGCGCTGGTCGCGGGGCTGGGCGTCGGCTCATTCGCCTCGGTGGCGGACCTGCAGCGGGCGATCCGCATCGTCGCCAGCCATGCCCCCGATCCGGACAGCGGCGCGGCCTATCGGGAAGGTTTCGCCACATACCGGGATATCCACGCCGCCCTGCAAGACATCAATCACCGCATCAGTGCCCGGGAGCGTGGCGAACCCCGCAGCCGGAACTGAAGCTTTGGTTTTCAAGGATCAGACAATGTCCAGATCGATATCGGCCAGTCACGGAAAGAACACGCCCGACCTGTCGGCGCTGTGGATGCCCTTCACGCCCAACCGCGCGACCAAAGCCGCGCCGACGCGGCTGGTCGCGGCGGACGGCGCCTACTACACCGGCGAGGACGGCCGCAAGAAATTTGACGGCGTTTCGGGCTTGTGGTGCTCGGGCGCAGGCCACAACAATCCGCGTATCCGCGAGGCCGTGACGCGACAGCTCGAAGAACTGGATTTCGCGCCGAGCTTCCTGTTCGGACACCCTGCGGCATTCGACCTGGCGGCCAGGCTGGCGGCGGCCGCGCCCGGCGATCTGGAGCATGTCTTCTTCACCAATTCGGGCTCGGAGGCCATCGACACCGCGTTGAAGGTCGCCTTGGCCTATCATCACGCGCGCGGCGAGGCGCAGCGCACGCTTCTGGTGGGGCGTGAACGCGCCTTTCACGGCGTGGGCTTCGGCGGCATCTCGGTAGGCGGCATGGTCGCCAACCGGCGGGCGTTCCAGAACCTTTTGCCGCGCACCGCCCATCTGCGCCACACCTATCAGCCGGAGTTGAACCGATTCCAGACCGGCGAGCACGAGCATGGCGCCGATCTGGCGGACGACCTGCAGCGCCTGTGCGACCTGCACGGCGCGGAGACCATCGCCGCGGTGGTCGTCGAGCCGATGGCGGGATCGACCGGCATCCTGCCGCCGCCGAAAGGCTATCTGAAACGCCTGCGCGAAATCTGCGACCGCCACGGCATCCTGCTGATCTTCGACGAGGTCATCACCGCCTTCGGCCGTCTTGGCCATGCCTTCGCCGCCGAACGCTTCGGGGTGCAGCCGGATATGATCTGTTTCGCGAAAGGGGTCTCGAACGGCGTGGTCCCACTGGGCGGCGTCATGATCCGCAGCAGCATCCACGACGCCATGATGAAAGGCCCGGAATGGGCCATCGAGTTCTTCCACGGCTATACCTACTCGGGCCACCCGCTTGCCATGGCAGCGGGAATGGCAGCCCAGGACTGCTATGAACTCGACGGGCTCTACGCCAACGCACGCGCGCTGGAGCCGGTGTTCGCCAAGCATCTGATGGCGCTGCGCGATCATCCCGGCGTGACGGACATCCGCGCGATCGGCCTGGCCGGGGCCATCGATCTCGCACCCGATCCAGCAGCCCCCACCACCCGCGCGCGTGCCGCGTTCCTGCGCGCCTTCCACGAGCAGGACCTGGTGATCCGCTACACGGCGGACACGCTGGTCTTCGCCCCGCCGCTGATCTCGACCGAGGACCAGATCGCCGAGCTTTGCCGCAAGGTGGGCAAGCTGCTTGCCGGGGCGGCTGGATGAGCGAAGCCTTCGTAAGCCTGCGGTCGGTATCGAAATCCTACGACGGGCGTCACCGGGTCGTCGAGGAACTGGACCTCGATATCGGCCCGCACGAATTCCTGACCCTTCTCGGCCCTTCGGGATCGGGAAAGACCACGATCCTGACGATGCTGGCGGGGTTCGAGGCGCCGACGACGGGCGATATCCTGATGAAGGGGCGAGCCATCACCGGCCTGCCTCCGCACAGGCGCAACATCGGCGTGGTCTTCCAGAACTACGCACTGTTTCCGCATATGACGGTGGCGGACAACGTGGCGTTTCCGCTGCGCGTGCGGCGGGTCGCCCGCGACCTGCGCGAAACCCGTGTAAGGGCCGCGCTGGAGATGGTGGGACTGGACCAGCATCTCGACCGCCGCCCCTCGCAGCTTTCCGGCGGCCAGCAGCAGCGGGTGGCGCTGGCGCGGGCGTTGGTGTTCCATCCCGATCTGATCCTCATGGACGAGCCGCTCGGCGCCCTCGACAACGCGTTGCGCAAGCGCATGCAGATCGAGATCAAGGCGCTGCAGCGCAAGCTGGGCATAGCCGTCGTCTTCGTCACACATGACCAGAGCGAGGCGCTGGTCATGTCCGACCGCATCGGGGTCTTCGACCAGGGACGGATCCAGCAGATCGGCCAACCCGAGGAAATCTACGCCCGGCCCGCTAACGCGTTCGTTGCCGGCTTCATCGGCGAGACGAGCTGGTTCGACGGCAGGGTGCTGTCGAAGGCCGGCGATCTCGCTCTGATCGAAACGCCCGCGGGTAGCTTCCACGCCCGGCTCGCCGATCCGGCGCTCGACGACAACCATCGGGTGAAGGTCGCCGTTCGGCCCGAAGACATCTCGCTTTCGGCTTCGGGCGAGAACGGCCTTGCCGCGAAAATCGAGGGGCGCACCTATCTCGGCGACCATGTCCTCCTGTCGCTGCGCGCCCGTGACGGGACGCAGGTCGTCGCCAAGACCGCCAAATCAGCCGCCGCCGAAGTCATCGGAAGCGAGGACACGCGTCTTTTCTGGGCGGAGGGGGCCGCCATCGCCTTCGCCGCCGGAAGCTGGTCCGGCACCAATCCGACATCTGCCACGACTACCGAAAACCAAAGGGAGAGAACGACATGACTATCGGAAAGAACATTGCCTTCGCAGCGTTTGGGCTGATGCTGGCCGCCGGCACGGCCAGAGCCGACGGCATCACCATCACGTCCTGGGGAGGCACCTATCAGGACGGCCAGCGCGTCACCTATTTCGAGCCCTTCGCGGCCAAGACCGGCACCAAGGTCACCGAAGAGACCTATTCCGGCGAACTGGCCAAGATCAAGGCACAGGTCGACGGCGGCGACGTGATCTGGGACGTGGTCGACGTCGACAGCAACATGATCGCCAGTGGATGCGACGAAGGCCTGTTCGAGGTGCTGGACTATTCGCGCATCCTCGACCGTTCGAAATTCGTCGACGGCGCGGCGACGGATTGCGCCGTCGGCACGATCGTCGTGACCACGGTCGCCGCCTACGACAAGACGGTCTTCCCCGAGGGGCCGAAGACCGTGGCTGACTTCTTCGAGCTGCAGAAGTTCCCCGGCAAGCGCGGCCTCTGGAAGCGCCCCTATGTCAATCTGGAATGGGCCTTGATCGCCGACGGCGTGGCACCCGCCGACGTCTACAAGCTCCTCTCCACGCCCGAGGGGGTCGACCGCGCCTTTGCCAAGCTCGATACGATCAAGAGCCAGATCGTCTGGTGGGAAGCGGGCGCGCAGCCGGCGCAGCTGCTGGCCGACAAGGAAGTCGCTGTCACTTCGGCGTGGTCGGGGCGCATTCAGACCGCGATCAGCGAAGAGAAGAAGCCTTTCGCCGTCGTCTGGGACGCACAGGCGCTGGACTTCAACTTCTGGGCCATCCCGCGCGGGGCCAAGCATCTCGACCAGTCTTACGCGTTCATCGCTTTCGCATCCGACGCTGAGGTGATGGCGACCCAGTCCAAGGTCTCCGCCTATGGGCCGACCAACAAGGATGCCATGCAGCACATTGCCCCCGAAGTGCAGGCGACCCTGCCGACGGCTGCGGACCATATGACCAATCCGCTGGTCTATGACGCCAAGTTCTGGGGTGCCAATGGCGAAGCGCTGACCCTGCGCTTCAACAACTGGCTGGCCAAGTAAGACGAGCCCGGCACCCGCGGCCGCGCCTCCCGGCAGGCGCGGCCGCGGAACAATGGAAGGCGGCCATGGCGATCCTCTCACCGGCAAGAATGCAGCAGGCACGGCTTTTCGGGCTGGTGGTGCCGCTTCTCGCCTTCATGACCGTGTTCCTTTTCGTACCGGTAGGCAGCCTGCTGCTGCGCGCCGTGCAGGACCCGGAGATCGCGCAGTTCGCGCCAAACCTGCAACGCGAAATCCGAACCTGGGACGGCACCGGCATGCCCCCCGAGGCCGTGGTGGTTGCGCTTCGCGACGACCTCGCGACCTTGCAGCGCGACCGGCGCGCCGCGATCATAGCCAAGCGCGCGGCCGCGATCGATCCCGCCTTCCGGGAGATGATCATGTCCGCGGCCCGCCTGGCGGCGGCCGAACCGCAGCCGGCGCCAGACGATCTCCTTCAGGCGGTCCCGAAGCTTCGGGAGCCGGCGACATGGGCAGCGCTTCGCGGGGTCTTCGCGCCGTTCACCGACACCTATCTCCTGGCCACCGTCGACCATGCCCGCGATCCGGCGACCGGCGCCATCCGGGCCGTTCCGTCGAGCGAGGCGATCTTCATCGACACGCTTGCGCGAACACTGGGCATCAGCCTGGGCGTGACCGCGATCTGCCTCTTCCTCGCCTACCCGCTGGCCTATGTGGTCGTGCGGCAGAACCAGACGATGCAAGCCGTCATGCTGACCTTCGTGCTGTTGCCGTTCTGGACTTCGATCCTGGTCCGGTCGGCGGCATGGCTGGTGCTTCTTCAGACCCACGGCGTGGTCAACGATGCGCTGATCTCGATGTCCATCATCTCGGAGCCGCTCAAGCTGGTCTTTTCGCGCGCCGGCACCGTCCTTGCCATGGTGCATATCCAGCTGCCCTTCACCTTCCTGCCGATCTATTCGGTGATGAAATCTATCCCCGACGACTATACGCGCGCGGCGAGCTCGCTGGGGGCGCAGCCCGGCTACGCGTTCCGCAAGATCTATCTGCCGCTGACGTTGCCCGGCGTGGCGGCGGGCTGCCTGCTCACCTTCATCCTGTGCCTCGGCTACTACATCACGCCGGCTCTGCTGGGTGGCCCCTCCGACCAGATGCTGAGCTACTACGTGGCCTACTACCTGAACCAGAACGTCAACTGGAGCATGGCGGCCGCCGTGTCGCTGGTATTGCTGCTCATCACATTGGCCATCTACGTGCTCTACGTGCGCATGGTGCCGGTGCTGCGCCAGACCGAAAGCTGACCATGACCCCGACCCTCGGCTCCCGTCTGGTGCGTTTCATCCTTCTGGGCCTGGCCTGGATCGTGCTGCTTTTCCTGATGCTGCCGGTTCTCGCGGTCATTCCGCTGTCGTTCAACTCCGAGCCCTTCCTGTCCTATCCGCTGGCCGGCGTGTCGCTGCGCTGGTACGAGGCTGTACTGTCCTCGCCGCAATGGATGGGAGCGCTCAAGTCGAGCCTGATCGTCGGCATCGCCACCGTGCTGATCGCCACCCCGCTCGGCACGCTGGCGGCCTTCGCCCTCGTGCGCAAGCGCATGCCGCACGCCCAGGTCCTCATGGGGCTTCTGCTTCTGCCGATGGCCTTGCCTGTCGTCGTCGTGGCGCTGGCGCTCTACATATTCCTGACCCGCATCGGCCTGGCCAACAGCTATATCGGCCTGATCATCGCCCATTGCGTGCTGGCGGCTCCTTTCGTCCTGGTATCGGTCACCGCATCGCTGGCGGGATTCGATTTCACCCAGATCAGGGCCGGCGCGTCGCTTGGCGCCGCGCCGCTGCGCGTGTTCTTCCTGGTCACCTTGCCGCAGATCGCGCCGGGCGTGGCGACCGGTGCGATCTTTGCCTTCATCACTTCCTGGGACGAGGTCGTCGTTGCCTTGTTCGTGGCCGGCCCCGGTCAGCGCACGCTGCCGCGCCAGATGTTTGCAGGATTGCGCGAGCAGCTCGATCCCTCCATCATGGTGGTCGCGACGATCATGATCGTGATCTCGGTGTTTCTGGTGGCGCTCGGCTTCGTCCTGCGGCACCGGGCGGCGCGGCGACGTTGAGCAGGCAAATTCTTTCATGGCCGTAACCTTGGCGAATGTGGCGGATCTGGCAGGGGTGGACCGCTCGACCGTCTCGAAGGTCCTGGCCGGAAGCAAGGACGTCCGTGTCCGCGAGGAAACCCGCCTGCGCATATTCGATGCCGCGCATCAGCTGGGATACCGGCCGAACGGGATGGCCCGCGCGCTGCGGACCAATCGCAGCCAGACCCTTGGACTGGTGTTGCCGCGCCTGGACAACCCGGTGTTCAGCGACATGACCAA
>JBQCHN010000312.1:0-6277 GCA_051954615.1 Mesorhizobium sp.
CGATTCCATCGGCGTCGGCGAGGACGGGCCGACGCACCAGCCCTGCGAGCAACTGGTGGCGCTGCGCGCCATTCCCAACATGTCGCTGTGGCGGCCGGGCAGCGAACTGGAAGCCCTTGCCGCCTGGGAATCGGCGCTCAAGCGCGAGGGGCCGAGCGTCATCGTCGCCGCCCGCCAGGACGGCGCGGTCTTCGCGCACAAGGCCGGCGACCTCGACGGCATCCGCAAGGGCGGCTACGTGCTGAAGGACACCATCGGCACGCCTGACGTCGTGCTGGCTGCAACCGGTTCGGAACTCGGGCTCATCCTCGAGGCCGCCAAGGCGCTCGAAGGACAGGGCAAGGCGGTCCGGATCGTCTCCATCCCCAACGGCAACCTTTTTTCCCGGCAGGACCGCGCCTATCAGGACAGCGTGCTTGCTTTCGGCACGCCGACGGTCTTTGTGGAGGCGGCGTCGCCGCTCTACTGGTATCAGTTCCTCAAGGGGCCGGGCGCGGTCGTCGGCGTCGACCGCTTCGGCGAATCGGCGCCCGGGCCGGAGGTCTACCGCGCCCTGGACCTGACGGCGGAGCGGATCGTTTCCGAGGCCCTGCAACTCCTTCGCTGACACGTTCGGCAAGGCGACGGCCAGGAAGGGCGACGGGGAAGACATGTATCTCGGCATCGACCTCGGCACCGCTTCGGTCAAGGCGCTCCTGATCGACGACGGCGGCAGGGCCATCGCCGAGGCTTCGCGGGCCTATCCCGTCTCGTCGCCCCTGCCGGGCCATGCCGAAACCGCGCCGGCCGATTGGTGGGCCGGCACCGTCGAGGCCGTGCGGGCGTGCTGCCGGGAACACGGCGGCGCGGTGCGTGGCATCGGCCTGTCCGGCCAGGCGCATGGACTCGTCACGCTCGGCGCCGATTCCAGGCCGCTACGCCCGGCGATCTTGTGGGCCGACCAGCGTGCAACATCAGAGATGGACGCCGTGCTTGCCCTTCCCGAAGCGGTACGGCGGCCGCTCGCCAATCCCGTCGTCAGTGGCATGGCCGGTCTGTCCCTTCTATGGCTTAGAAACAACGAGCCGACGACCTACGCCGCCATCCGCCGCATCCTTTCGCCCAAGGACTGGCTGAGATTGGTGATGACCCGCGAGACGGCGACGGAGCCGGCAGATGCCTCGATGACGCTGCTCTACGACGTCAGCGCCGATCGTTGGGCGACGGATTTCCTGAGCGCCCTGTCGATCGATGCGGCGCTGCTGGCGCCGGTCGTCGAATCCCATTCGGTGGCCGGCAGGCTGACGCCGGCAGCCGCCGCCGAACTCGGCCTGGCGCCCGGCACGCCGGTGGCGGCCGGCCTTTCCGACACCGCGTCCTGCCTGCTCGGCATGGGGCAGACGAAGCCCGGCTTCCCCGTTCTCCAGGTCGGCTCCGGCATCCAGATCATGGCGGTGGTGGACACGGTCGAGCCCCGCGTCCAGCCCTTCTACAACAGCTATCGCGGCATCGGCCGCACCCTCTATTCGATGGCCGCGCTGCAAAACGGCGGCACCGCCTTCGAATGGGCGCGCACGGTGCTCGGCGCGTCCTGGCCGGAGATGTACCGCGCCGGCTTCGAGGAAAACGAAGGAAACGGCGGCGTCGTCTTCCTGCCCTACGTGACCGGCGAGCGGGCGCCGCTGCTCGACCCGAACGCCTCGGCTGCCTGGGCGTACATGCGTCTCGGCTGCACGCGCGGCCAGCTCATCCGCTCGGTCTTCGAGGGCGTGGCGCTCGCCGTGCGCGACAGCTGGGACGCGATGCGCGGCGTCGGCATCGCGGCCGATCGCATCCTTCTGACCGGCGGCGGCAGCACCGACCCGCGCTGGCAGCAATTGCTGGCGGACATCCTCGAGATGCCGCTGGTGCCGGCGCACGGCCTCGGCAACGCCACCATCGGCGCCGCCTATCTGGGCGGCATCGCCGCCGGGCATTGGCGCGGCGTCGGCGACATTCCTTTTCCGGGCGGGCGTGGCGTGCCGGTGGAACCGCGCTCCTTTGCCGGGCTGGATACGCTCCTGGCGCGCTTCCGCGCCACCTATCGCGGCTTGAAAGAGAGCTGAGCCGCTCTACGCCTCAATAGGTCCGGTGCAAGTCGATGGTCAGCCGCGTACGATCCGGATGGTGCCAGGACTCGTAATATTCCAGCACCTGCTTGTTTTGGTCGTAGGTGACCTCGCGGTTGAACAGGACGTAGCTGTTCATCTCGACCTGCAACTGGGCGGCGATGGCTTCCTCGCCGATGCGGGCGAGCTCTACCTGCCGCTTGCCGGTCGTCGCCACAGCGCCATAGCGCTTGGCAAGATATTGGTAGAGTGACACAGTCTCCAACTCGTTCGACTGCAGCAGGTCGGGAAAGCGCGAATAGGGGAGGTAGTTGCGGACCACGAGGAAAACGACGCCGTCGGCGTAGCGCAACCGTTCCAGGAAGATCGCATCATTCTCGCCGATCTGCTCGGCGACGTGCGCCGACGGACGGATGCGCTCCTGCTTCAGCACGCGGGTCGTCAGTTTGAAGCCGGCCTTCGCCATGCTTTCGAGCAGCGGGTCGAGCTGCTGGACCAAGGTGATCGGCACCTTGCGCTCCAGCACAAAGGCGCCGCGGCCGCGTTCCGTCTCGATCAGGTTGTCGTGGGCGAGCGACTGCAGTGCCTGCCGTACCACGCTGCGCGAGACATCGTACTGCTCGCACAGTTCGCCTTCGGTAGGCAGCTTGCTGGTGGGGGGATAGGCGCCGGATTCGATCGCGGCCCGCAGCGTGCCGGCGAGCTGAAAATAGAGAGGAATGGGTGAAGTGCGGTCGATGCTCATGCGAATCTCAGCCCCACGGATAACGGCAAGCCATTGTGCCTGTTGTTATAGTGATATGACAAGCAGACATCATGAGCCTGTCCTGCCGGGAATATCCGGCTATTGACACCCCAACTGTAGTCTGGTTACGTTGTACGTACAACATTATAGATAGTCATTCTGATCTATATCGGAATGCGCGATTCAGATCAAATCCGGGAGCGGCAAGGTGGGTGCGAGCGAAGCTGTCATCGAGGGCGCCTCGGCGTGGCGCCCGGCAACAAGGATCTCCAATTCATTTCCCCAGCCGTCGAACCCCGGCATTGCGTTGACGCTTGATCCTGTCGATACGGTTCGTGTGAACCTGTCCGCGGCGGAGCGGCGGACTTCGGCACTGGCCGGGCGGCGGACGGTGAAGAAGGACTGGCAGGCGGCATGGCTGGTGCGCGCCATCCAGTGCATCGACCTGACGACCCTGAACGGCGATGACACGGCGGGACGCGTGCGGCGGCTGTGCGCCAAGGCGCGCCAGCCCTTGCGGCCGGACCTGCAGGAAGCGCTGGGCCTGAGCGGACGCAGCATCACCACCGGGGCGGTGTGCGTCTACCACCGCTTCGTCGCTACGGCGGTCGAGGCGCTGGACGGCTCGGGCATCCCTGTCGCCGCCGTTTCCACCGGCTTCCCGGCGGGATTGTCGCCGCTGTCGACACGGCTGAAGGAGATCGAGGCCTCCGTCGCCGACGGCGCGCGGGAGATCGACATCGTCATTACCCGCGAGCATGTGCTGAGCGGCAACTGGCAAGCCCTCTACGACGAAGTGAAGACCTGCAAGGCGGCCTGCGGCCCCGCGCACATGAAGACCATCCTCGCCACCGGCGACCTGCAGACGCTGCGCAACGTCGCGCGCGCCTCGTGGGTGGCGATGATGGCCGGCTCCGACTTCATCAAGACCTCGACCGGCAAGGAAGGCACCAACGCGACGCTGCCGGTGACGCTGACGATGATCCGGGCCATCCGCGACTACCGGGAGATGACCGGCCATGTCGTCGGCTACAAGCCGGCCGGCGGCATCTCCACGGCCAAGGACGCGCTGGCCTACCTGGCCCTGATCAAGGAAGAGCTGGGCAACGACTGGCTGCAGCCGAACCTGTTCCGTTTCGGCGCGTCATCGCTGCTGGCCGACATCGAGCGGCAGCTGGAGCACCACGTCACCGGCCGCTACGCGGCCTTCAGCCATCATGCCATGGCATGATGTGCCAAGTGGGCAACGATTCCCGCACGGGATCGTACCGGAGAGAATACGCGCCTGAGGCGGAGAAGCGACATGTCGATTGCTGAGATACTGGATACGATGGAATACGGCCCGGCCCCCGAAAGCGACAAGGAAGCGCGCGCCTGGATCGCAGCCCTCGGCGGCGAGACGAAGCTGTTCATCGGCGGGCAGTGGAAGAAGGCGAAGTCCGGCGAGAGCTTCGAGACGGCCGCGCCCGCCACCGGCGAGGTGCTGGTCAGGATCGCCCAGGCGGGTGCCGCCGACGTCGACGCGGCGGTGAAGGCTGCGGCAAAGGCTCAAGCCGGCTGGGCGGCGCTCTCCGGCCACCAGCGCGCGCGCTATCTCTACGCGCTGGCCCGTCTCATCCAGCGCCACAGCCGGCTGTTTTCCGTGCTGGAAGCGCTCGACAACGGCAAGCCGATCCGCGAGACGCGCGACATCGACATCCCGCTGGTCGCCCGCCACTTCTACCATCATGCCGGCTGGGCACAGCTGATGGACACCGAAGTCGCCGGGCGCGAGGCGCTCGGCGTCTGCGGCCAGATCATCCCGTGGAACTTCCCGCTCTTGATGCTGGCCTGGAAGATCGCCCCGGCCATCGCGCTCGGCAACACGGTGGTGCTGAAGCCGGCCGAATACACCTCGCTGACGGCGCTGCTGTTCGCCGAGATGTGCCGCACCGCCGGCCTGCCCGAAGGCGTCGTCAACATCGTCACCGGCGACGGCGCGACGGGCGAGGCGATCGTCAACCATCCCGGTATAGCCAAGATCGCCTTCACCGGTTCGACCGAAGTAGGCCGCAAGATCCGCGAGGCGACGGCCGGCACCGGCAAGAGCCTGACACTGGAACTCGGCGGCAAGTCGCCCTTCATCGTCTTCGACGACGCCGACCTCGACGCGGCCGTGGAAGGCGTCGTCGACGCCATCTGGTTCAACCAGGGCCAGGTTTGCTGCGCCGGCTCGCGGCTCCTGGTGCAGGAAAGCATCCACAACCGCTTCGTCTCCAAGCTGACGGCGCGCATGGAGACGCTGCGCGTCGGCGATCCGCTCGACAAGGCCATCGACATCGGCGCCATCGTCCATCCGGTGCAGCTTGCCCGCATCCGCGAGCTGGTCGACGTCGGCGTGAAGGAAGGTGCCGAGTTGCATCAATCCAAAGCCGGCTTGCCGGCCAAGGGCTGCTTCTATCCGCCGACGCTGTTGACCAACGTGCATCCGGCCTCGACCGTCTCGCGCGTCGAGATCTTCGGCCCGGTGCTGGTCGCCACCACCTTCCGCACGCCGGCGGAGGCGGTCGAGCTTGCCAACAACACCGAATACGGTCTTGCCGCCTCCATCTGGTCGGAGACGCTGAGCCTGGCGCTCGACATCGCGCCGAAGCTGAAATGCGGCGTGGTGTGGGTCAACGGCACCAACATGTTCGACGCCGGCGTCGGCTTCGGCGGCTACAAGGAGTCCGGCTTCGGCCGCGAGGGCGGCCGCGAGGGCCTTGCCGCCTATTCCAGGCCGAAGTGGCTCGCCAAGGCTAAGCCCATCGCCGACAGGCCGGCGCCACAGGCGGGCGGCGACGTCGTCTCCACCGGCTTCATCGACCGCACGGCGAAGCTCTATCTCGGCGGCAAGCAGGCGCGCCCCGACGGCGGCTATTCGCGCGCCATCGTCTCGCCCGCCGGCGCGCTGGTCGGCGAGGTCGGCGAGGGCAACCGCAAGGATATCCGCAACGCCGTGGAAGCCGCGCGCAAGGCGGCCGGCTGGGCAACGGCCAGCGAGCACAACCGCGCGCAGATCCTCTATTACATCGCCGAGAACCTGGAGGCTCGCGCGGCTGAGTTCGCCGAGCGGCTGGCCGCCATGACCGGCAAGCGCAAGGCCGACACCGCAAGGGAAGTGGCGGCCTCCGTCTCGCGCCTGTTCTCCTACGGCGCATGGGCCGACAAGTTCGAGGGGGCCGTGCACAAGCCGCCGCTGCGCGGCGTGGCGCTCGCCATGAACGAGCCGCTCGGCATCGTCGGCATCGCCTGCCCCGAGGAGCCCGGCCTGCTCGGCTTCGTCTCCACCTTCGCGCCGGCCATCGCCATGGGCAACCGCGTCGTCGTCGTCCCCTCCTCCGCCCAGGCGCTCGCCGCCACCGACTTCTACCAGGTGCTGGAGACCTCCGACGTGCCGGCCGGCGTCGTCAACATCGTCACCGGC
>JBQCHN010000313.1:0-27441 GCA_051954615.1 Mesorhizobium sp.
CTCGATCCCGACCAGCCGGTGTCCGCGCTTTCCATCGGCGAACAGCAGCGGCTGGAAATCATCAAGGCGCTGTTTCGCCGGGCGCGATTGCTGATCCTCGACGAGCCGACGGCGGTGCTGGCGCCGAGCGAGGTGGACGGGCTCTTTTCCGCGCTGCGGGCGATGGCGGCGCAGGGGCTCGGCATCATCTTCATTTCGCATAAGCTGAACGAGGTGCGCGCGCTCACCCATCGCTGCGTCGTGCTCAGGCACGGTCGCGTCGCCGGGCGCGTCGACGTGCCGGCTCAGACGACGGCGCTGGAAATGGCGCAATTGATGTGCGGCCACGAGATCGTGCCGCCGCAGCGTGGTCCCTCGGTGCCGGGCACCGTAGTGCTGGCGCTCGACGCCGTTTCCACCGGCGGCCACGGCGGAATGCCGCTGCGCGAGGTCACGCTCGGCGTGCGCGAAGGCGAAATCGTCGGCATCGCCGGCGTTTCGGGCAACGGCCAGCGGGCGCTCGCCGATGTGGTCTCGGGCATGCTGAAACCGCAGTCCGGCACGATGGAAATCGCGGGGAAGCGCGTTGCCGCCTTCACGCCGCGCGAGGTGCAGGCGCTCGGCCTCGGCCGCATCCCCGAGGACCGGATGACGACCGGGCTGGTGACGAACCTGCCGCTCGCCGATTCCATGGTGCTGCCGCGCATAGGCACGGAAGCCTTCTCAGCCAGGGGGCTGTTGAAACCCGGCGCCATCGTCGCCTTCGCCGAAGAGCAGATCAGGGCCTACGACATCCGCTGTCCGGGGCCGATGGTCCGCGCCGGCGCGCTTTCCGGCGGCAACCTGCAAAAGGCGCTGCTGGCGCGGGAACTCGCCTTCGACCCGAAAGTGCTGATCGCCGCGCAGCCGACGCGCGGGCTCGACATCGGCGCGGCGCGCTTCGTCCACGAGAAATTCCTGGCGCTCAGGGCCAGGCGCTGCGGCATCGTCGTCGTCAGCGAGGACCTGGAGGAACTCCTGGCGCTGAGCGACCGCATCGCCGTCATGTATGAGGGCCGTATCGTTGGCATTCTCGACGCGGCCGATGCCAGTGTTTCGCGGCTCGGCCTGTTGATGAGCGGGGCAGGGGGGAGCGCCTGATGCTGCGTCTGGAAGCCCGGCAAAAGACGCCGGCATGGCTGAACCTCACCCTGCCGCTGGTCGCCATCGTCGTCACGCTGATCCTGTGCAGCGGCCTGATCGTGCTGGCGGGAGCGGGCGTGGCAGACGCCTACGGCGTGATGTTCAAGGCCTCGCTCGGCGACAGCTACGCCATCACCGAGACGCTGGTGCGCGCCGCCCCGATGATCTTCACCGGCTTGGCGGTGACGCTGGCCTTCCGGGCGAAATTCTGGAACATCGGTGCTGAGGGCCAGCTTCTCGCCGGCGCGATGGCGAGCTGCTTCGTCGGCGCCATCCCGATGCCCGGCCCGCTCGCCATGCTTCTGATGGCGATTGCCGGTGCGGCGGCCGGTGCGGCCGTCGCGCTCATCCCGGCGCTGCTGCGCGTCAGGCTCAAGGTCGACGACGTGGTCAGCTCGCTGCTGCTCAACTCGGTCGTCTTCTATATCCTGATGGCGTTGATCGAGGGGCCGTGGAAGGACCCCTTCAGCGGCTATCCGATCTCGCCGCCGATCGAGGATTCGGCCGGCCTGCCGGTGCTGATCGAGGGCACGCGGCTGCATCTCGGCGTGCTCGTGGCGGTGCTCGCAGCACCGCTGGTCTGGCTGCTGATGTCGCGCACGGTGCTCGGTTTCCGCATCCGCGTCACCGGCGAGAACCCGGAAGCGGCGCGCTACGGCGGCATCGATGTGCAGCGCGTCATCGTCATCGCCGCGCTGCTTTCCGGCGCGCTGGCGGGGCTGGCCGGCGTCGGCGAAGTCGGCGGCGTGCACTTCCAGGTGATGAGCGACATTTCGCCGGGCTACGGCTATTCCGGCATCGTCATCGCCATGCTGGCCAGGCTCAATCCGCTCGGCGTCGTGCCGGTCGCCATCTTCCTCGCCGCCGTCATGACGGGCGCCGAAGCGATGTCGCGCGCCACCGGCGTGCCGGCGTTCCTGAGCGACGTCATCCAGGGCACGGCGCTGCTCGCCATGCTGGTGGCGCTCTTGTTCACCGCCTATCGCGTCAGGAGGAGCGCATGAGCGCGGTGCTGGAACAGGTCTTCCAGGTCGGCTTCCTCGCCGCCATCATCCGCATTGCCACGCCGCTCGCCTTCGCGACGCTGGGCGAGATGTTCTCCGAGCGCGCCGGCGTGCTCAACCTCGGCATCGAGGGCATCATGCTGCTCGCTGCCATGGCCGGTTTCACCGGCGCCTATTTCTCCGGCAGCCTGTGGGTCGGCGTGCTGGCGGCGGTCGCGGCCGGCGCGCTGATGGGCGCGCTGCACGCGCTGTTCACGGTCGTGCTCGGCCTGTCGCAGCATGTCTGCGGCATCGGCGTCACGCTGTTTTCCTCCGGCCTCGCCTATTTCCTCTACAGGCTGGTCTTCGGCCAGCAGTCAGTGCCGCCGAGCATCAAGGGCTTCCAGCCGGTGCCGATCCCGATCCTGTCCGATATTCCGGTGCTCGGGCCGGCGGTTTTCAACCAGTTCACGCTGGTCTACATGGCGATCCTCGCCATTCCGCTCGCCGCTTTCATCCTCTACCGCACGCCATGGGGACTTTCGGTGCGCATGGTGGGCGAGAACCCGCGCGCCGCCGATTCGGCCGGCGTGTCGGTGATGGCGACGCGGTTCCAGGCTGTCGTCCTCGGCGGCGCGCTGATGGGGCTCGCGGGCTCCTTCCTCGTCATGGCGCAGTTCAACGCCTTCACCTTCGGCGTCGTGTCGGGGCGCGGCTGGGTGGCGATCGCGCTGGTGGTGTTCGGCCGCTGGGACCCGTGGCGCTCGGCGGGAGCGGCATTGCTGTTCGCCTTCGTCGACGCCTTGCAACTTCGGTTGCAGGCGGCCGGTCTCGGTCATATTCCCTATGAAGCCTTCCTGATGCTGCCTTTCGTGCTCACCATCGTCGCCATGGCCTTCATGTCGCGCAACGCGGTGGCGCCGAGTGCGTTGCTGAAGCCGTTCCGTCGCGAAGAACGCTGAGAGCCCGTTTGGAAATTCTATTCCGGCGGCCATCTGACGGCGTTTTCTGCGCTTCCGTTGCTCACGGACCCAATGTCCACTGCGCTACGGTTCTCGAAACCACCGCCATATGGCTCGCCGGAGCGAATTCCCGAATGGGCTCTGAGGCGTCTTTTCGCACCTTTGCCTTGTTGTCATGGGCGCGGGCTGCGGTTAGGAAATCAGGATGAGTGTTGTCGGCATGCCTGCTTCGGGCGCGCCGGCTGCGGAGGCGAGACGACGCATCGAATAGGCGAGGGCGGATAGAGCATGCGGGACGGCAACCTGTTGGCGGTGCTGATCGTCCTGCCCTTCCTCGGCTCCCTTCTGGCCGCGCTCATGACGCCGATGGCGCGCAACGCCGAAGCCTGGCTTTCGGGTCTGGTCGCGCTCGCCGCCTTCGTGGTGGCCGCCTCCTTCTATCCGCAAGTCACCGACGGCGGCGTCGTCAAGCAGACGATCGAATGGATACCGGCGCTCGGCCTTTCCTTCACGCTGCGCATGGATGGCTTCGCCTGGATGTTCTCCATGCTGATCACCGGCATCGGCCTGCTCGTCGTCGTCTACGCCCGCTACTACATGTCGCCGAAGGACCCGGTGGCGCGTTTCTATGCCTTCCTGCTTGCCTTCATGGGCGCCATGCAGGGCCTCGTCATCGCCGGCAACCTGATCCTGCTCGCCGTCTTCTGGGAACTGACCAGCGTCTTTTCCTTCCTGCTGATCGGCTATTGGCACCATAACCAGAATGCCCGCGACGGTGCCCGCATGGCGCTGACGCTTACCGGCACGGGCGGGCTCTGCCTGCTCGTCGGCCTGATCCTGATCGGCCACATCGTCGGCAGCTACGACCTCGACGTCGTGCTGGCCTCGGGTGACGCGATCCGTTCGAACCCGCTCTATGTTCCGGTGCTGCTGCTGGTTCTGGCGGGCGCGCTGACCAAGAGCGCGCAGTTTCCGTTCCATTTCTGGCTACCCAACGCCATGGCGGCGCCGACGCCTGTTTCGGCCTACCTGCATTCGGCGACGATGGTGAAGGCCGGCGTCTTCCTCTTGACGCGCTTCTGGCCGGTGCTGTCGGGCACGCCCGAATGGTTCAACCTGGTCGGCATCGCCGGACTGGCGACGCTCCTGCTCGGCGCCTATTTCGCCATCTTCCAGCAGGATCTCAAAGGCCTGCTCGCCTATTCGACCATCAGCCATCTCGGCCTGATCACATCGCTGCTCTCCTTCGGCAGCCCGCTGGCGGCGGTGGCGGCGATCTTCCACATGGCCAACCATGCCACCTTCAAGGCCTCGCTTTTCATGGCCGCCGGCATCATCGACCACGAGGCGGGAACGCGCGACATGCGCAAGCTTTCCGGCCTGTTCTCCTTCATGCCGATCACCGCGACGCTCGCCATGGTGGCGAGTGCGGCAATGGGCGGCGTTCCGCTGCTGAACGGATTCCTGTCCAAGGAAATGTTCTTCGCCGAGGCGCTGGAGCAGCACAGGCTGTCGCTGCTCGACAGCGCCGCGCCCTATATCGCGACGCTCGCCGGCGCCTTTGCCGTGACCTATTCGGCAAGGTTCATCTACACTGTGTTCTTCGGCCCCAAGCCGGTCGACCTGCCACAGGAGCCGCACGAGCCGCCGCTTCTGATGCGCCTGCCGGTCGCGCTCCTGGTCATCGCCTGCGTCGTCGTCGGCGTCATCCCGGCGGTGAGCATCGGTCCCTTCCTCGACACGGCGGTAACAGCCGTCCTCGGCGACCGCACGCCCGCCTACAGCCTCGTCGTCTGGCACGGCTTCACCACGCCGCTCATCATGAGCATGATCGCGCTGGTCGCCGGGCTGGCGCTCTATGCGGCGCTGCACCGCTATCTCGCCAGCAGCGAGGAGGGGGCGCCGTTCTTCCGTCGTTTCAAGGGCCAGCGCATCTTCGAGCGCATCCTGGTCACGGTGAGCTGGCGCTGGGCGCGCGCCGTCGAAGCGGTCGTTGCGACGCGGCGTTTGCAGCCGCAGGTGCGGCTGATCGTCGTGGCGGCGATTTTCGCCGGCTTCTGGGCGATGTGGGGCGAGGGCAACCTGATGCCACGCCTGACCGTGCATGGGCTGGACCCGGTGCTCGGCTCGCTGTGGGCCATCGGCGGGGTCTGCGCCGTCTCGGCGGCGATCATGGCCAAGTACCAGCGGCTCGCGGCCCTCATCCTGATGAGCGGAACCGGGCTGGTCACCTGCCTGTCCTTCGTCTGGCTGTCGGCGCCCGACCTTGCCGTCACGCAGTTGCTGGTCGAGATCGTCACCACGGTGCTCATCCTGCTCGGCCTGCGCTGGCTTCCGAAGCGCGACAAGGCGGTGGCCGAGGCCATCGAGACGGCCACGCGGCTGAGGCGGCACCGCGATTTCGCCATCGCGCTGGTGGCGGGCTTCGGCATCGCTGCGCTCGCCTATTTCGCCATGCTGACGCCGCGCCCGCCTTCGGTCGGCGATTTCTACCTGAAGCATTCCTACGCCGAGGCCGGCGGCACCAACGTCGTCAACGTCATCCTGGTCGACTTCCGCGGCTTCGACACGATGTTCGAGATCGTCGTGCTGGCGATCGTCGCGCTCACCGTGTTCGCGCTGCTTCGCCGTTTCAGGCCAGCCGAGGACAATGCCGAGGCGCCCTACCAGCAGCGCGAGCAGGACGAGTTCGATTCAGTGCGCCGCGACCGCGAGGTCGGCGAGACGCTGAAGGACTATCTTTTGGTGCCATCGATCATCATGCGCTGGATGTTCCCGGTGATCGTGGTGCTTGCCGTCTACCTCTTGCTGCGCGGGCATGACCAGCCGGGCGGCGGCTTCGCGGCGGGCATCGCCATGGCGACCGGCTTCCTGTTGCAGTATCTGGCCGGTGGTGCGCGCTGGGTGGAGGAGCGGCTGCGCATCCTGCCGGTGCGCTGGATCGGCGTCGGTCTGCTCACCTCCGTGGCGACCGGCCTCGGCTCGCTGGCCTTCGGCTACCCGTTCCTGACATCCTACTTCCAGTACACGCCGATCCCGCATATCGGGAAAATGCCCACGGCTTCGGCGATGCTGTTCGACCTCGGCGTCTTCAGCCTCGTCGTCGGCGCGACGGTGCTGATGCTGATCGCCATCGCCCACCAGTCGCTGCGCGTCCGCGCCCGGCCGCGCAAGGCGGCGGAGGGGCCGGCGGAAGGGCAAACCGAAAGGGAGGGCGCCTGATGGAACTGGTCATCGCCGCCGCCATCGGCGTCCTTTCGGCCTCGGGCGTCTGGCTCATCCTGCGCCCGCGCACTTACCAGCTGGTCATCGGGCTGGCGCTGCTTTCCTATGCCGTCAACCTGTTCATCTTCAGCATGGGCCGCCTGCGCGTGAATGCGCCGCCCGTGCTCGACGGCTCCTCTCCGGTCGACGTGGCGGCCTATATCGATCCCGTGCCGCAGGCGCTGGTGCTGACGGCCATCGTGATCAGCTTTGCCACCACGGCGCTGTTCCTCGTCGTGCTGATCGTCTCGCGCGGCATGACCGGCACCGACCACGTCGACGGGCGGGAGGGCTGACATGGTCGAGCCGGCCCATCTCGTCGTCGCGCCGATCCTCGTCCCGCTGGTCACCGGCGCGCTGATGCTGTTCTTCGAGGACCGGGAACGCAGGCTGAAGACGGCGCTGTCGCTGATCTCCATTCTGGCGCTGATCAGCATCGCCACCGCGCTGCTCAACACCGTCCACGGCGGCGGCCACGCCGCCAGCCTCGTTTATCTGGTCGGCAACTGGCCGGCTCCCATCGCCATCTCCCTGGTGGCGGACCGCCTGGCGGCGGTCATGCTGCTGCTCACGGCGTTGCTGGCGCTGCCGGCGATGATCTTTGCGACGCAGCGCTGGGAGAAGGTCGGGCCGCATTTCCACTCGCTGTTCCAGTTCCTGCTGGTCGGCCTCAACGGCGCCTTCCTGACCGGCGACCTGTTCAACCTGTTCGTCTTCTTCGAGGTGATGCTGGCGGCGTCCTACGGCCTCGCGCTGCACGGCGGCGGGGCGCTGCGCGTGCGCGGCGGGCTGAACTATATCGTCGTCAACCTGGTCGCCTCGCTGATCTTCCTGATCGGCATCGCCATGGTGTTCAGCGCCGCCGGCAGCCTGAACATGGCCGAGATCGCGCTTCGGGCCGAGTCGATGCAGGGCTTTGCGCTGCCGGCGCTGCATGTGGGGTTGGCGATGCTCGGGCTGGCCTTCCTCATCAAGGCCGGCATGTGGCCGCTCGGCCTGTGGCTGGTGCCGGCCTATTCGGCTGCCGCCGGGCCGGTCGCGGCGGTCTTCGCCATCCTGAGCAAGGTCGGCGTCTACGCGCTTCTGCGGCTGGCGCTGCTGGTGCCCAACGAGGGCATCGCCTTCGGCTCGCTGGTCATCTTCATCGGCGGGGTGGCGACGCTGGTGTTCGCTTCCATCGGCATTCTCGCCTCGCAGTCGCTGAAGCGGGCGGCCGGTTATTTCGTGCTGATGTCGTCCGGCACGCTGCTTGCCGCCTTCGGCATGTCGCAATCCGCGGTGACGGCCGGCGCGCTGTTCTACATGCTGAGCTCGACGCTGGCGGTCGGCGCCTTCTTCCTCGTCGTCGAGCTGATCGAGCGCGAGCAGGACGCCGCCTCCAGCGTGCTTGCCGTCACCATGGAAGCCTATGGCGACGGCGAGGAGGACATGGAGGAGGAGGAGGCCGAGGTCGGCCGCACCATGCCGGGCGCGGTGGCGATCCTCGGCATCGGCTTCTGCCTGCTCGCCATGGTGCTGATCGGCTTGCCGCCGCTGCCGGGCTTCCTCGCCAAGTTCGCCATCCTGACGGCGCTGCTGGGGCCGGAGGCTTCGGTGCCGGCCGCCTCGAACTTCATGCGCGGCACGCTGGCCGTGCTCCTGATCGCGTCCGGCGTGGTGTCGCTGGTGGCGCTGTCGCGTGCCGGCATTCGCGTCTTCTGGGCGCCGGTCGAACCGTTCCTGCCGCGCATCACCGTCACCGAGACGGCGCCGATCCTCTATCTGCTCGGGCTGCTCATCGCGCTTGTGCTGGCGGCCGGGCCGGCGATGAACCTCTTCCTGGCGACGGCCGACGACCTGCATCATCAAGTCCGCTATCTCGACGCTGTGCTGGGCGCCGAGCGCGTTCCGCCTTTCGCGGAGGCGCATCCATGAGGTGGCTGCTGCCCTATCCGCTTCTGGCGCTGGCGCTGGCGCTCATGTGGCTGCTGCTTTCCGGCGTCTCGCCGGGGCAGGTGGTGCTCGCCGCCGGCGTCGCGACGGGCGCCTCGCATGCGCTGGCTGCGCTTGGTGAAGCCAGCCCGGTTATCCGCCGCTGGCTGGCGATCCCGAAGCTCGCCGGCGTCGTGTTCCATGACATCGTCGTCTCCAACCTCGAGGTCGCGGGAATCCTGCTCGGCATCAGGCGGACGCGCGGCGCCGGCTTCGTCACGGTCCCTTTGCGCACCCGCAGCCCGTCGGCGCTGGCGATCCTGTCCATCATCGTCACCAGTACGCCGGGCACCGCCTGGATCGACTATGACGCGGCCCGCAACGAGGTGTTGGTCCATGTATTCGATCTCGTGAACGAGGCGCATTGGCGCCAGCTGATCGCCGAGCGCTACGAGCGGCTCTTGATGGAGATATTCGAATGAGCGAAGCCGTCATCCTCGCTGCCGTGTGGTTCGCCCAGATCGCACTGGCGATGGCCATGTGCCTTTGCACATGGCGCATGATCGCCGGCCCGCGCGCGCAGGACCGCATCCTTTCGCTGGACGCGCTCTATGTCTGCGCCATGCTGCAACTGCTCGCTTTCGGCATCCGCACCGGGCGCACCATCTATTTCGAGGCGGCGTTGATCATCGGCATGCTGGGCTTCGTCGCCACCGTGTCGCTGGCGAAGTTCCTGATGCGCGGCGAGGTGATCGAATGAGCGTCCATCTCGCCGACGTGCCGCTGTGGGCGGCGATCCTCGCCGCGTTCTTCCTGGTTCTTGGGGCGGGGCTCGCTTTGCTCGGCACCATCGGGCTGGTTCGGCTGCCGACCTTCTACCAGCGCATCCACGCGCCGACGCTCGGCACCAGCTGGGGCGCTGCCGGCATGGTGCTGGCCTCGATGATCATCTTCACCGCCGCATCGGAACGGCTGGTGCTGCACGAAATCCTGATCGGCATCTTCGTCACGGTGACGACGCCGGTGACGCTGATGATGCTCGGGCGCTCTGCGCTCTACCGTGACCGCAGCGAGCGCAATCCGGAAGTGCCGCAGTTCGGGGCGAGCGACGCGGACGACGACACGGCTCAGGGCGCGTCGTAGCCGGCAGGCGGCTGGAACAGGCCGCCGCGCTTGCGTTCGAGCGCCCGGCCGATGCGCAGCGCCGTCGCCTCCTCGAAGCGCGACACGACGATCTGCAAGGCCGTCGGCAGGCCGTCTCCGGTCAGGCCGACCGGGACGCTGAGGGCCGCCGCATCCATCAGGTTGACGAAGCGGGTGAAGGTGCCGAGCGGCGTCGTCGCCTCGTCGATCTCGGCGACCGGCGGCGGCAGGATCGGCGAGGTCGGCGTCAGCATGGCGCCAGCGCCGTCGAGATAGCGGGCGAAGGCGACCTGCGCGGCGCGGCGATCCTCCAGGAGTTGCTGATAACGTGCGGCATCGACGTCGCGGCCCTTCAGCACGCGCGCGCGGATGGCCGGATCGACGACGCTGTTCTCGACATCGACATAGCGCCGGAGATTGTGCCAGGCTTCCGCCGCCATCAGCTCTCCGGTGAGCGCCATATAGATTTCTGGCGCTTGCGGCATCGACCGCTCCTCGATGATGGCGCCGAGCGCCTCGAGATCGGCAAGGGCCGCCCGGAAGCGCTCCATGACGGCGGGCTGGACGTTGGAGAGGTCGCTTGCCGCGGGAACGCGCAGGCGCAAGCCGGCGACGCCCTGTTCCAGCGTGTCGAGCCGGACCGGCGGAACGCCGAAGGTCGCCGGGTCGTCCGGATCGCGGCCGGACAGGGCCTCGAACAGCAGGGCAGCGTCCTCCACGGAGCGGACGAGCGGGCCGACGCTGTCGAAGGAGGTGGCCAGCGCCAGCAGGCCGCCGCGTCCGACGCGGCCGACCGTGGTTTTCAGGCCGACCACGCCGCACATGCCGGCCGGGTTGCGGACCGAGCCGCCGGTGTCGGTGCCAAGCGCCGCCGGTACCAGCCCGGCTGCGACCGCGACGCCCGAGCCGCTGGAGGAGCCGCCCGGCGCGCGCGGCACGGCCGGATCGCGCGGATTGAGCGGCGTGCCGGCGACCGGGTTGGTGCCCCAGCTGCCGAAGGCGAACTCGACGGTGTGCACCTTGCCGACCAGCACCATGCCGGCGTCTGCCAGCCGTGTCACGGCGTTGGCGGTTGCGGTCTGCGGCTTTGCGTCGAGGGCGAGGGAGCCGGCGCGCGTCGGCTGTCCGGCGACGTGGAAAAGATCCTTGGCGGCGAAGGGAACGCCGTCGAGCGGGCCTTTCGCCTTGCCCTGCCGACGCCGGTCGTCCGATTCTTTTGCCGCCTCGATCGCGGCTTCCGGAAGGGTGACGACGAAGGATTGAAGGGCGCCGTCATGGGCGGCGATGCGGTCCAGCGCACGCCGCGTGACGGCTTCGGCGGTGGTGGTGCCGGAGGTAAGGGCGCGCCCGAGTTCGGCTGCCGTTGCGAATGCGGAAATGTCGTCGGTGCTCACGCGGTTCCCCCTCTTCAAATGTGCTGCAGCGCATCACGATTCGGCCCGTCAGGGGAGGGCCAGCTTCACGCAAACGATTGCCGATGCGCTGGACACGGCGCGAACCTTTCCCGGAGGCGCTGTCCTAAAGCGCGTCGCGATCTTTCAGATTCGCTCCGTACGCTTTGGGGTTTTGATTTTTCGCATGTCTTTACCCCGAAACCGGGGCCACTTTCGGGAGACATGCTTTAATTCGACAGGATCAGGCTGGCTGCCTTTTCCGCGATCATCAGGGTCGGCGTGTTGGTGTTGCCGGAGGTGATGGCGGGCATGATCGAGGCGTCGGCGATGCGCAGTTTTCCGACGCCGCGCACGCGCAGCTTCTCGTCCACCACGGAGTCCGGGTCGGCACCCATGCGGCAGGTGCCGACCGGGTGGAAGATGGTGGTGCCGATCTCGCCGGCCGCGCGCACCAGGTCTTCCTCGCTCTGGTAGTCCGGTCCCGGTTTGAATTCCTGCGGCCTGTAGGGCTGGAGCGGCGCTTGGCTCGCGATGCGGCGCGTCAGTCTAATGGCGTCGGCGGCGACCATGCGGTCGGCTTCGGCGGCGAGGTAATTCGGCCGGATCGCCGGCTGGCGGCGGAAATCGGCCGAGCTGGCATGGATGGAGCCGCGGCTTTCGGGGCGCAGGTTGCAGACCGAGGCGGTGAAGGCGGGGAAGGGATGCACCGCGTCGCCGAACTTGTCGAGGCTGAGCGGCTGGACGTGGAACTGCAGGTTCGGTGTCTCGAAATGGGGTGTGGAGCGGGTGAAGATGCCGAGCTGGCTCGGCGCCATCGCCATCGGCCCGGAGCGCTTCAGGAGATATTCCAGCCCGATCGCCATCTTGCCGAACAGGCGGCTCGCCTGCTCGTTCAGCGTGCGGATGCCGGAGACCTTGTAGGCGAGCCTGAGTTGCAGGTGATCCTGCAGGTTCTCGCCGACCTGGCCGCGCTCGACGGCGACGGGAATGCCGGCCTGCTGCAGGGCGGCGCCCGAGCCGATGCCGGACAATTCGAGGACATGCGGCGAGCCGACGGAGCCGGCGGCGAGGATCACCTCGCGACGGGCGCGGACTGTGCGCCGCTCTGTGCCCTGCACGAACTCCACGCCGCGCGCGGCACCTTCCTCCAGTACGATCCGGGCGACCTGCGCGCCGGTTTCTATCCTGAGGTTCTTGCGGCTGGCGGCCGGTCGCAGGAAGGCCTTGGCGGAATTGACCCTGACGCCGTGGCGCTGGTTGACCTTGAAGTAGGACGAGCCTTCGTTGTCGCCGCGGTTGAAATCGGCGGTGCGGGGAATGCCGGCCGCCTCGGCGGCGGCGCGGAAGGCGTCGAGAATATCCCAGTGCAAGCGCATTTCCTCGACGCGCCATTCGCCGCCGGCGCCGTGGAATTCGTCGGCACCGGCGAAATAATCCTCCGACTTGCGGAAGAAGGGCAGCACGTCGTCCCAGCCCCATCCCGTGCAGCCCATCTGCCGCCAGCGGTCGTAGTCGCGCGCCTGGCCGCGCATGTAGATCATGCCGTTGATGGACGAGCAGCCGCCCAGCACCTTGCCGCGCGGATAGGCCAGCGCCCGGCCGTTCAGGCCTGCTTCCTTCTCGGTGGTGAAGCACCAGTCGGTGCGCGGGTTGGAGATGCAGTAGAGATAGCCGACGGGAATGTGGATCCAGTGGTAGTTGTCGCGCCCCCCGGCTTCCAGCAGTAGCACCGTGGCGTTCGCATCGGCCGACAGGCGGTTGGCCAGCAGGCAGCCGGCCGTGCCGGCGCCGACGATCACATAGTCGAACTCGTCCATTTCAGGTCTTCGCGCCCCAGTTCCTCGCGGCTTATTTCTTGATGCCCGGCAGCTTCGCGTAGATTTCGCCGACGATGCCGCGCCGGAACAGAAGCACGCAGATCATGAAGATGGCGCCGGTTGCAATGGTGACGGGAAAGCCCGACGTCGCCAGCGTGTTCTGCAAGGTCACCACCAGTCCGGCGCCGACCATCGGGCCGACCATGGTGCCGATGCCGCCGAGCAGCGTCATCAGGATCACCTCGCCCGACATCTGCCAGGTGACGTCGGTCAGCGTGGCGAACTGGAAGACGATGGCCTTGGTCGCACCGGCGAGCCCCGCAAGGGCCGCCGACATGACGAAGGCGGCGAGCTTGTAGTTGGCGACCGAGTAGCCGAGCGAGGTGGCGCGGTTCTCGTTCTCGCGGATCGAGCGCAGGACCATGCCGAAGGGCGAATTGACGATGCGCCAGATGGCGAAGACGCCGATCAGGAATATGCCGAGCACGGTGTAGTAGATGTTGAGCGGACGGCCGAGATCGAGCAGGCCGAACAGGAAGCCGCGGGGCACGTTCTGGATGCCGTCCTCGCCGTTGGTGAAGGGCGCCTGCACGCAGAAGAAGAAGAACATCTGCGCCAGCGCCAGCGTGATCATGGCGAAATAGATGCCCTGGCGGCGGATGGCGAAGAAGCCCATGACGAGGCCGAGCACGGCCGCACCCGCCGTGCCGATCAGGATGCCGACCTCCGGCGTCACGCCCCAGACCTTGACCGTGTGGGCGCAGAAATAGGCCGCGCCGCCGAAAAAGGCGGCATGGCCGAAGGAGAGCAGCCCGGTGTAGCCGAGCAGCAGGTTGAAGGCGCAGGCGAACAGCGCGAAGCACATGATCTTCATCAGGAAGATCGGGTAGAGGAAGAAGGGCGCGGCCAGCAGGGCAACGATGCCGAGCGCCACCAGCAGCCATTCCAGCCGCGCCGTCGATTTCGCCTCGGTCGGTCGGGCAGAGAGCTCGGCCATGTCAGGCATCCCTTCCGAACAGGCCCGCGGGGCGGATGAGCAGGACCACCGCCATGATGACGAAGATGACGATGTTGGAGGCTTCCGGATAGAAGACCTTGGTCAGGCCTTCGGCGAGGCCGAGCACATAGCCGGTGACGATGGCGCCGAGGATCGAGCCCATGCCGCCGACGACGACCACGGCAAAGACGACGATGATGAGGTCGGACCCCATCAACGGGCTGACCTGGTAGACCGGGGCCGCGAGGATGCCGGCAAGCCCGGCGAGCGCGGAACCGAGGCCGTAGGTCAGGGTGAGCAACACCGGCACGTTGACGCCGAAGGCCTGCACCAGCTTCGGGTTCTCGGTGGCGGCGCGCAGGTAGGCGCCGAGCCTCGTCTTCTCGATGGCGAGCCATGTGCCGAGGCAGATGACCAGCGACGAGAACACCACCCAGCCGCGGTAGTTGGGCAGGAACATGAAGCCCAGATTGGTGCCGCCGGCGAGCGCTTGCGGCGCCGCGTAGGGTTGGCCGGAGACGCCGTAGTAATAGCGGAAGACGCCTTCGATGACGAGGGCGAGACCGAAGGTGAACAACAGGCCGTAGAGCGGGTCGAGGCTGTAGAGCCTGGACAGCATCGTGCGTTCGATCGCCATGCCGACCACGCCGACGACCAGCGGCGCCAGGATGAGCGCCGGCCAATAGCCTATGTTCAGCCATTGCAGGAGCAGGAAGCCGACAAAGGCGCCGAACATATACTGCGCGCCATGCGCGAAGTTGATGATCTTGAGCATGCCGAAGATGACGGCGAGGCCAAGGCTCAGCATGGCGTAGAAGGAGCCGTTGATCAGCCCCACCAGAAGCTGGCCGAGAAACGCCTGGACCGGGATTCCGAAGATCATGGTCATAATCTAGACCCCCAGCACGTCATGCAGCAGCGCCATGCGCTCGTCGAGTTCGGCGACCGGGACGCCGGCGGTGATCTTGCCGTGCTCCATCAGGTAGAAGCGGTCGGCGATGCGGCGGGCGAAACGGAAGTTCTGTTCCACCAGCAGGATCGTCATGCCGCGCGCCTTGAGTTCGGCCAGCACCTCGCCGATGCGCTGCACGATGACGGGCGCCAGCCCTTCCGTCGGCTCGTCGAGCAAAAGCATCCTGACGCCGGTGCGCAGCATGCGCGCCATCGCCAGCATCTGCTGTTCGCCGCCGGAAAGCTTCGTTCCCTGGCTGTTGCGCCGCGCCTTCAGGTTGGGGAACAGTTCGAAGATCTCGTCCGGGCTCATGCCGCCGGGCGCGACCACGGGCGGCAGGTTGAGGTTTTCCTCGACCGAGAGCGTGGAGAAGATGCCGCGCTCCTCCGGCACGAAGCCGATGCCGGCGCGCGCCACGTGATGCAGCGGCATGCGCATCAGGTCGCGGCCGTCGAATGTCGCCGTGCCGGTGCGCTTGCGGATCAGGCCCATGATGGCGCGCAACGTCGTCGTCTTGCCGACGCCGTTGCGGCCGAGCAGGGTCACCGTTTCGCCGGGGAAGACGTCGAGGTCGACGCCGTGCAGGGCATGGCCCTCGCCGTACCAGGCGTTGAGGCCGCGCACGGACAGAAGCGGCTCACTCATCTTCCGTCCCCATATAGGCGACCCGGACGCGCTCGTCGGTGCTGACGGTCGCGTAGTCGCCGGCGGCGAGGATGCGGCCGGCCTGCAGGACCGTGATCCAGTCGCAGAGCTCGGCTACCACGTCGAGATTGTGCTCCACCATCAGGATGGCGCGGTCGGCGGCGAGTGAGCGGATGAGGCCGGCCACCACCGCGACGTCCTCATGGCCCATGCCGGCCATCGGCTCGTCGAGCAGCAGCACCTTGGGATCGAGCGCCAGGGTGGTGGCGATCTCCAGCACGCGCTTGCGGCCGTAGGAAAGATCGCCCGCCAGGCGATGGGCGGCTTCCGCGAGGCCTACCTTTTCCAGGAGTTCGACGGCGCGGGGCGTGAGCACGTCGAGCGCGCCCGCCGGACGCCAGAACTGGGTGGCGAGCCCGTTCGGCCGCTGCAGGGCGACGCGTACGTTGTCGAGCACCGACAGATGCGGGAAGATCGCCGAGATCTGGAACGACCGCACCAGTCCCATGCGCGCCACCTTCGCCGCCGGCGTGCGGGTGATGTCCTGGCCGAGCAGTTCGATCCTGCCGCCGGTGGGCGGCAGGAACTTCGTCAGAAGGTTGAAGACCGTGGTCTTGCCGGCCCCGTTGGGGCCGATCAGGGCGTGGATCTTGCCGTGATGCACGTCCAGATCGACGCCGCCGACGGCAACGAAGCCTGCGAACTCCTTGCGCAGGCCGCGGGCGGACAGCACCACCCGCGGCTCGGCATCGGTCTTTTCAGGCGCCGCAGTCACGGCAGCCGCTGTATTCACTTGGCGGAGAGCGGGCAGCCGCTCTTGTCGGCAGGCAGGAAGGCCTCGTCGCCGGGAATGGTGGCGAGATAGGTGTAGTAATCCCAGTCCTTCTTGCTCTCTTCCGGCTTCTTGACCTGGAACAGGTACATGTCGTGCACCATGTTGCCGTCCGCCTGCACCTTGCCGTTCTCGGTGAAGACGTCGTTCACCGGCATCTCATGCAGCTGCTTGGCGACGGCCTCGGTCTCGTCGGTGCCGGCCTTGTCGATCGCCTTGAGGTACTGCAGAACCGCCGAATAGGTGCCGACCTGGATCATGTTCGGCATGCGGTTGGTGCGCTTGAAGAAGCGCTCGGCGAATTCGCGGTTCTTGTCGTTCTGGTCCCAGTACCAGCCCTCGGTCAGCACCACGCCCTGCGCGGCCTGGAGGCCGAGCCCGTGCACTTCCGCCAGCGTGAACAGCAGAGCCGCGAGGCGCTGTCCGCCCGAAACGATGCCGAAATCGGCCGCCTGCTTGATCGAGTTGGACGTGTCGAGGCCGGCATTGGCGAGGCCGACGATCTTGGCGCCAGAAGACTGCGCCTGCAACAGGAAGGACGAATAGTCGGTGGCGCCGAGCGGATAGCGCACGGAGCCCAGGACCTTGCCGCCCTTTTCCTTGACGAAATTGGCCGTCTGCTCTTCCAGCGAATGGCCGAAGGCATAGTCGACGGTGATGAAGTACCAGCTGTCGCCGCCCTGGGCGACCAGCGCGCCACCTGTGCCGACGGCTTGGCTGTGGGTGTCGTAGGCCCAGTGGAAGCCGTAGGGCGAGCAGGACTTGCCGGTGAGGTCGGTGGTCGCCGCACCGGTGACGATGTCGATCTTCTTCTTTTCCTTGGAGATGCCCTGGACGGCCAGCGCCACCGAGGAGGTGGTCAGTTCCATGATGGCGTCCACCTGTTCGGTGTCGTACCACTGGCGGGCGATGTTGGAGGCGATGTCGGGCTTGTTCTGGTGGTCGGCGTCGATCACCTCGACGGGCGCGCCCTGAACCTTGCCGCCGAAATCCTCGACCGCCATCTTGGCGGCCTCGACCGACCACTTGCCGCCGAAGTCGGCATAGACGCCCGACTGGTCGTTCAGAATGCCGATCTTGACCTTGCCGTCCGATATTTCGGCGGCGGCAGCGGGGATCACGGTGGTGGCCAGAAGAGCCGCCGAAACAAGATGCAACAACTTCACTGTCGATTCCTCCCTGGTGGTCAGCCTTCCCGAACAGGAGGCCGACTGTGGCGGCCTGCTGCGACCGCCCGCGTTTTCTTCATTGCCGACCGCTCCTCCGCGGCCTCCGGTGCAAATTCACACGACCTGGATCGCGCCGAAATATGCACGCGGGCGAAGCGTAACATTGACCCGCCGACACGAGAACAGTTATTTTTGTACAACTTCCGTACAAAAATGCACGGATGGCTCTGTAAGGAAACGCCATGTCCATCGACGCGGGGAGCGCCGCCTGATGCGCCGCTTCACCTGGGACGACCTGCAATTCTTCCTGGCCGTGGCGCGCAACGGCCAGCTGGCAAGCGCCGCGCGCCAGCTGCGCACCAACCACGCCACCGTCTCGCGCCGCATCGACCGGCTGGAGCAGGCGCTGTCGGCAAAGCTGTTCGAACGCAATCCGCGCGGCTACATGCTCACCGCCGTCGGCGAACGGCTGGTGCAGTCGGCCGAACAGATCGAGCGCGAAGCCGCCAACTTCCGCAACGAGGCGGCCAGCGGCGCCTCGCAGGTGACCGGCGTGCTGCGGTTGTCGACCCTGGAAGGGTTCGGCTCCTATTTCCTCGCCGACCGGCTGCCGCGTTTCGCCGAAGCGCATGCCAACCTGTCGATCGAACTCGTCACCATCCAGCAGATCGTATCGCTGTCGCGGCGCGAGGCGGACATGTCGATCACGCTGACCTCGCCGCGCACCGACTTCTACCACTACGAGAAGATCACGACGTATCGGCTGTTCGTCTACGGAACGCGCAGCTATCTGGACAGCCATCCGCCGATCGAGAAGCGCGAGGATCTGCTGGCGCATCGCATGATCGGCTACATCGAGGACATGATCTTCACGCCCGGCCTCGACTATCATCGGGAAATCCTGCCGGGCCTGCGCGCCAGCTACCAGAGTTCCTCTATCCACGCTCAGCTTCGCGCCACGCTGAAGGGCGTCGGCCTGTGCGTGCTGCCGCATTTCATGGCGGCGGGGTTCGACGAACTGGTGCCGGTACTGACGCGCGATATCCTCCTCGAGCGCGACTACTGGTGCGTCAGCCACCGCGACCTGTCGGCGGCGCCGCGCATCCGCGCCCTTGCCGAATTCGTCCAGGCCGAGGCGCGAAGTGCCGCGCAGCTCTTCCTGGGCGACCACCTCGTCGGTGCCTGAAGGTCGCGGTTCGCCGCCGTCGCCTTGGCGCAAGAAATTGCCGAGCGAGGGACAAGTGCTGCATTGACAGCCATTCCGTTGACGGAAAGGATAGCGAAGCCTTGGCATGGGCCGCTTTACAAAGAGAATCAGGGAACAGGGGTAACGCAATGAAAAAACATCGAAACTGGGCGACATCGTTGGGCGGCGGCCTCATTCTGTCGGCCATCGCCGCCTTCGCAGCCACCATGCCGGCATCGGCCGCCGACGATGTGCTGACGATCGGCAAGTCCGGCGACCCGGACAACATCGACCCGGCCGTCACCGTCACCAACAATTCCTGGACGGCGAGCTACCCGGCCTACGAGCGGCTGGTCCGTTTCAACGGCGGCTCGACCGACATCGCGCCGGAAGTCGCCAAGTCGTGGACGACCAGCGCCGACATGCTGACCTGGACGTTCACGCTCGGCGACGGCCATACCTTCGCCGACGGCAAGCCGGTGGACGCCGAGGCGGTGAAATTCAGCTTCGACCGCGTGATCAAGATCGGCAAGGGGCCGATGGGCTCGTTCGAGGCGATCAAGTCGGTGGAAGCCGTCGATCCGCACACGGTGAAGTTCACCCTGAAGGAGCCGTTTGCGCCGTTCCTGTCGACGCTGGCGACCAGCGGCGGCTCCATCGTCAATCCGGCGGTGATGGACAAGGCCACCAACGACGATCTCGGCCAAGGCTATCTCGCCGACCACACGATGGGTTCCGGTCCCTATCAGGTGAAGAGCTGGGAAAAGGGCCAGCGCATCGTCATGGAGCCCAATCCCAAGTGGAGCGGCAGCGAACTGAAGTTCAAGGAAATCGACATCAAGATCGTCAAGGAAGCGTCGGCGCGCCGGCTGCAGCTTGAGAACGGCGATCTCGACATCGCCGAGGATATCCCGATCGACCAGCTCCAGGCGCTGAAGAGCAAGGAAGGGATCAAGGTCGTCGACGAGCCCAGCCTCTACGTCACCTATCTCTACCTGAACAACGAGAAGCCGCCGCTCGACAACGTCAAGGTGCGCCAGGCGCTGTCCTACGCCATCGACTACAAGGGCATCATCGACGGCATCATGCTGGGCCAGGCCGAGCAGATGCGCGGGCCGATCCCGAAGGGCCTGTGGGGGCACGACGATACGGTCATGCAGTATTCCTACGACCCGCAGAAGGCCAAGGACCTGCTGAAGGAAGCCGGCGTCTCCGACCTGTCGTTCAACTACCTCTACGCCAAGACCGACCCGGCCTGGGAACAGATCGGCCTCGTGCTGCAGCAGAACCTCGCCGATATCGGCGTCAAGGTGAAGCTGCAGGACTTCGCCTATCCGACCATGCGCGACAAGCTCAACACCGGCGATTTCGACATCGCTGCCGGCAACTGGTCGCCGGACTACGGCGATCCGTCGATGTTCATGAACTTCTGGTTCGATTCGAAGCTGAAGGGCCTGCCGGGCGACCGCGCCTTCTACTCCAACCCCAAGGTGGACGAGCTGATCCGCAAGGCGGCTGCCGGCACCGACCAGAAGGAGCGCGAGGCGCTTTACCAGGAGGCGCAGAAGATCACGGTGGAGGAGGCTCCCTACATCCTCTTGTTCCAGCGCAACTACCAGTTCGCCATGCGCGACAACGTCAAGGGCTACGTCTACAACCCGATGCTGGTGCAGATCTTCAACTTCGATTCGATGTCGAAGGGACAGTGAAGGACGCCGAGGCGCTTGCGCCTCGGCCACCAGCCATGCTCCGCCGCTGCCGTGCGGCGGCGGAGAGCGATCGTTCAGGGTGAGTAACCGGTGTCCTTCCTCAGCATCATCAGGCGGCGCCTGATCTTTCTGGTCTTCGTCGTGTTCGGGGTGACGGTCGTCACCTTCGTCATCTCGCACATGATCCCCGGCGATCCGGCGCGCATGATGGCGGGCGACAGGGCGACGAACGAGATCGTCGAGAACATGCGCCGTCAGCTCGGCCTCGACCAGCCGCTATGGCGGCAGTACGTCACCTATATCGGCCAGGTGGCGCAGGGCGATTTCGGCATTTCCATCCGCACCCAGCGCCCGGTCATCGACGACATCAAGCGCTTCTTCCCGGCCACCATCGAGCTGGCGCTGGCCGCGTTGATCTTCGCGGTCGCGGCCGGCATTCCGCTCGGCGTGCTTTCGGCGGTGGCGAAGGACCGATGGATAGACCAGATCTCGCGAACGATCTCGGTCACCGGCATCTCCACGCCGGCCTTCTGGCTGGGGCTTCTGCTGATCTACGTCTTCTACGGGAGGCTCGGTATCCTGCCGGGGTCGGGCCGGCTCGCCAGCGGCATCGCGCCGCCGACGACAATCACCGGTTTCTACACCGTCGATTCCCTGCTGACATTCAATTGGCCGGCCCTGCGCAGTTCGCTGATTCATCTCATCCTGCCGGCGCTGACGCTGGGCTTCGTCCATCTCGGTATCGTCACCCGCCAGATCCGCTCGGCCATGCTGGAAGTGCTGCAGGAGGACTATGTTCGCACGGCTCGCGCCAGCGGCCTGCCGCGCCGCACGGTGCTGTTCGGCCATGCGTTGCGCAACGCGCTGATCCCGTCGGTGACGATGATCGGCCTTGCCTTCGGCGACCTGCTCTACGGCGCGGTGCTGACCGAAACGGTGTTCGCCTGGCCCGGCATGGGCAACTATGTCGTCCAGTCGATCACCGCGCTCGACTTTCCCGCCATCATGGGTTTCACCGTCGTCGCCTCGACCGCCTATGTGCTGCTCAACCTCTCGGTCGACCTCGTCTACATGTGGCTTGACCCGCAGATTAGGGAGGTGAGCTGATGAGTCTCGAAAGCGCGGAGGCCGAGGGCACGACGCCGGCCAGATCCAGTTCCGGCGTCGGCTATCTCTGGTATCAGCTGCGCCGCAGCCCGCTGACGATGGTTGGGCTGGGCATTATCGTGATCGTGCTGTTCATCATGGTCGCGGCACCATGGATCGCGCCCTACAACCCCGACAAGCTCGACCTCCTGCACCGGCTGGCGGCGCCCAGCCTGGCGCATTTCTTCGGCACCGACGAGGTCGGGCGCGACATCTTTTCGCGCGTGCTTTGGGGCGCGCGCACCTCCGTCACCGTCGGCCTGGCGATCGTCGCCATATCGATGGGGTTCGGAACCGTCATCGGCGCCTTTTCCGGCCTTGTCGGCGGGCGCATCGACACGCTCATCATGCGCTTCATGGACGTGGTGCTGTCGTTCCCGTCCTTCGTCATGGCGATGGCGCTGGCGGCGGCGCTCGGTCCCAACCTCATCAACGCGATGCTGGCAATCGCAGTGGTGCGCATTCCCTTCTACGTGCGGCTGGCGCGCGGGCAGGCGCTAAGCCTGCGCTCGAAACCTTACGTCAAGGCGGCGATGAGCTTCGGCGCGCCGCGCGTGCAGATCATGCGCCGCCACATCATGCCGAACGCCATGGCGCCGATCATCGTGCAGGCGACGCTGGACATCGGGCTGGCGATCCTGACGGCATCGGCGTTGAGCTTCATCGGGCTGGGCGCCCAGCAGCCGACAGCCGAATGGGGCGCCATGGTCGCCACCGGGCGCGATTATCTGCTCGACCAGTGGTGGTATCCGACGTTCCCCGGCCTGGCGATCCTGATCACCGCGGTCGGCTTCAACCTGCTCGGCGACGGCCTGCGCGACATGTTCGACCCGAGGATGAGGGGACGCTGATGCAGGCTGGTACCGACAAGGCTGGCACCGACAGCATCGTCTCGGTCGACGATCTCAGCCTCGTCTTCCCGACCTACCACGGCGACGTGCGGGCGCTGTCGGGCGTCACGCTCGACGTGCGTCCCGGCGAAATCGTCGGGCTGGTGGGCGAATCCGGATCGGGCAAGTCGGTGACGGCGATGTCCGTCATTCGGCTTCTGCCGCCCGGCATGGCGCGCTTCACCGGCGGCAGCCTCTCGCTGCTCGGCCACGACATGCTGGCCATCGGCGAACGGGCGCTGGAGGACATACGCGGCAAGGACGCCTCGATGATCTTCCAGGAGCCGATGTCGGCGCTCAACCCGACCATCCGCATCGGCAAGCAGATCGTGCAGGTCATCCGCCAGCACGAGGCGATCAGCGAGGCGGAGGCGAAGAAGCGCGCCACCGCGCTGCTCGGCGAGATGCAGGTTCCGGATGCGGCGCGCGTGATGCGCAACTATCCGTTCGAACTGTCGGGCGGCATGCGTCAGCGCGTGCTGATCGCGATGGCGTTTTCCTGCAACCCTTCGGTGCTGATCTGCGATGAGCCGACGACCGCGCTCGACGTGACGGTGCAGGCGCAGGTGCTGGCGCTGATCCGCGAGCGGGCGCGGGCGCGCGGCACGGCCGTGCTGTTCATCACCCACGATCTCGCAGTGGTGCGCCAGCTCTGCGATCGCGTCTACGTCATGTATGCGGGGCGCATGGTGGAGGAGGGGCGGACAGTCGACTTGCTGGCGCATCCGCTGCATCCCTATACGCAGGCGCTGCTGCGCTCGCTGCCGGAACTGGCCGAACCCAAGCAGCCGCTGGCCGCCATTCCGGGTACCGTTCCGGCGCTGCTTACCGAGATCAAGGGCTGCGCTTTCCGCTGGCGCTGCGCCCATGCCGAGGCGCGTTGTACCGAGACGCCGCCTTTCGTTTCACCCGGCGAGGCCGGCCACCGCGCCGCCTGCTGGTTCGCCGGAGAGATCGCGCCGCCGACACCGGCGCGATCGACATCGGCTTCCGTCGCGACGGGCGAGGTAACGAGCGAGGCGCTGGTCCGGCTGGAGGGCGTCGAGGTCGGGTTTCCGCTCGGCCGCTCCTGGCTCGGCCGTCCCAAGGCGATGGTGCATGCCCTCAACGGCGTCGATCTGGACATCCGCGCCGGCGAGACGCTCGGCATCGTCGGCGAGTCCGGCTGTGGGAAATCGACGCTGGCCGAAGTGGTGATGGCGCTGCAAAAGCCCAGCGCCGGGCGCATCACCTTCGACGGCGTCGATCTGGCTTCCCTCGACACGGCCGCGCTGCGTACGGTGCGGCGCAATTTCCAGGTCGTCTTCCAGGACCCGCAATCCTCGCTCGATCCGCGCATGCCCGTGTGGCGGCTGATCACCGAGCCGCTCTATGTCGCCGGTGAGCGGTCGTCGCGCAAGCTCAAGGCGCGCGCGGAGGAACTGATGCGGCAGGTTGGGTTGCGGGCCGACCAGATCGGCCGCTATCCGCACGAGTTTTCCGGCGGCCAGCGCCAGCGCATCGCCATCGCCCGGGCGCTTGCGCTGCATCCGAAGCTGGTGGTGCTGGACGAGCCGACCTCGGCGCTCGACGTTTCCGTGCAGGCGCAGGTGCTCAACATCCTGATGGAGCTGCAGGCCAGCCTCGGCCTCACCTACCTGTTCATCTCGCACAACGTCGCCGTGGTGCGCCATATCGCCGACCGCGTGGCGGTGATGTATCTCGGCCAGGTGGTGGAACTCGGAACGGCGGCCGAAGTGCTCGACAATCCGCGCCATCCCTACACCCGCACGCTGATCGGCGCCGTGCCGAAATTGAGCGCGGACACTGAGATCGCGGCGCCTGCGGCAGTCGATCTGCCGAGCAACGTCAATCTGCCCGAGGGCTGCTTCTTCCGTGAGCGTTGCGCCTTCAAGGCGGCCGGTTGCGAGAAGCCTCAGGCGCTGGCGCCGTGGCGGGAAAGCGGTCATCAGGTGCGCTGCCATCGCGCGGCGGAACTGCCTGCGTGGGCACAAGCGTAGGTCCTGCCCGGACCATCGGAGGATTTTGAGAATGGCCACACCGGTCACGATGGAAACGCCGCTCGGCGCGCGCATGCGGATCGACGGCCGCGAGGTCGATTACTTCTGCGGCACCAGCTATTTCTGCCTGCACGGGCATCCGGCGGTGATCGAGGCGGCGTGCGCGGCGACCAAGGAATTCGGGCTCGGGCCGGGCACGCTCGCTTTCATGCGGGTCTACGACGACTTGCAGGAGAGCCTCTGCCGCTGGTTCGGCACCGAGGACGTGGTGCTGACGATCTCCGGCTATACCGGGCCGATGGTGCTCCTGCAGGGCATGCAGGACGATTTCGACCTGATCTTCATCGATGCGGCCACCCATTACAGCTCGCGCGACGCGATCCCGACACTCGGCAAGCCCGTGCATCCCTTCCGCCATCTCGATGCGGGCAGCCTGGCCGAGGAACTGGCCCGCCACGTCAAGGCCGGTCAGCGCCCGGTGTTGGTGAGCGACGGCGTGTTTCCGTCGACCGGCGCGCTGGCGCCGCTCGCCGAATACCGCAAGGCCATGGCGCCTTACGAGGGCGCGCTGCTCGCCATCGACGATTCGCATGGCGTCGGCGTGCTGGGCGCAAGCGGACGCGGCTCGATGCAGGAGGCCGGGCTGGACGGCGCCGACGGCAACCATTTCGCCGGCACGCTGAGCAAGGCCTTCGGCGCGCTGGGCGGCATCGTGCCGGCAAGTGCGGCGCTGGCGGCGAAGATCGAGGACAAGGCGATGATCATGCGCGGCGCCTCGCCGCCGCCGCCGGCCGCGGCCGGGGCCGCGGTCGCCTCGCTGCGGCTCCTGGAAACGACGCCGGCGATGCGCGCCAACCTCAAGCGCAACGTCAAGCATATGCGCGCCGGCCTGCGCGACCTGGGCTTCGCCATTCCGGAGACGCCGGTGCCCATCGTCTCGGTGCAAGGCGACGTCGATCTCGAGCGCATCCGCGTCGGGCTGAACGAGCGTGACATCGTGGTCAGGGTCGCCGGCGCGTCCAGTTATTCAGACGCGCCCGACGTGCCGGCCATGCGGCTGGCGGTGTTCTCCGAACACACGCCCGAGCAGATCGACAGGCTTCTGTCATCGATCCGCGAACTGCTTTGAACGGAAGGCGCTAGTTGCCGGAAGGCATGAGGAAAGCCCATGCGTACAAGCAAGGTCATCCACATCGTATCCTGCCATGCCGAGGGTGAAGTCGGTGACGTCATCGTCGGCGGCGTTGCGCCGCCGCCGGGCGAGACGCTGTGGGAGCAGCGCAACTTCATCGCCAGGGACAAGGCGCTGCGCGATTTCGTGCTGAACGAGCCGCGCGGCGGCGTGTTCCGCCACATCAACCTCTTGGTGCCGCCGAAGGACCCGCGCGCCGCCATGGGCTTCATCATCATGGAGCCGGAAGACACGCCACCGATGTCCGGCTCCAACTCCATCTGCGTCTCCACCGTGCTGCTCGACAGCGGCATCGTGCCGATGCAGGAACCCGAAACCCGCATGGTGCTGGAAGCGCCGGGCGGGCTGGTCGAGGTCGTCGCGTCGTGCCGGAACGGCAAGGCCGAGCGCATCACCGTCACCAACGTGCCCTCCTTCGCCGACCGGCTGGACGCCAGGCTGGAAGTCGAGGGGCTGGGCACGCTGACCGTCGACACCGCCTATGGCGGCGACAGCTTCGTCATCGCCGACGCCCGCGCGCTCGGCTTTGCGGTGACGCCGGACGAGGCGCGCGAACTGGCCGAGACCGGCATCAGGATCACCCGCGCCGCCAACGAGCAGCTCGGCTTCTCGCATCCCGACAATCCCGAATGGGACCACATCTCGTTCTGCCAGCTGACGCTCCCGGTGGAGGAGCGCGACGGCGTCCTGCATGGGCGCAACACTGTCGTTATCCAGCCAGCCAAGCTGGACCGTTCGCCGACGGGAACCGGCTGCTCGGCGCGCATGGCGGTGCTGCACGCGCGCGGGCTGATGAAGGCCGGCCAGCGCTTCAACGGCCATTCGATCATCGGCTCCACCTTCGAATGCCGCATCGCACGCGAAACGACCGTGGCCGGAAAGCCCGCCATCGTGCCGGAGATTTCCGGCCGCGCCTGGATCACCGGCACACATCAGGTGATGCTCGACCCCGACGACCCGTGGCCCGCCGGCTATCGGCTCGCCGATACCTGGCCGAAAAAGCTGTAAGCCGAAGGAACTGCCGGCGTCTTACGCAGGCTGCGCCGACATCGCGCGCGCAATGTCGAGAAAGGCGCGCATGGTCTTGGCCTGGCTGCGCTCGGTCAGGCACACCAGCGCCTCGTCCATCAGCATCGGCGGGCCGTCGATAGGGATCTTGGCGAGCCGCGTGTCGTTGCCGAACTCGGCCTCCGATACGAAGCCGATGCCCGCGCCCGCGGCGACGATCTCGCGCACCGCCTCCCGGCCTTCCGCCTCGATGGCGAATTTCAGCTCGACGCCGGCCGCCGCCGCCCCTTGCTCCAGTTTCTTGCGGGTGCGCGAGCCGCGCTCGCGCATGACCAGCGGCAGGGTGGCGAGCTCGGCGAAGGAAAGGCTGTCGCGCTTCGTCGCTGGATGGCCGGTCGCGGCGAAGGCGACGATCGGCGTGGAGTTCAGCCGCACGATCTCGAATTCGCGGCCGGTGGGGATTTCGCCGAGCACGCCGATGTCGGCGTCGTAGCTGAACAGGCTGGTGATCACCGTCTCGGTGTTGCCGGCCCGCATGGTCACCTTGACGCCCGGGTATTTCTTGCGGAATTCGCCGAGGATATGCAGCAGGTGATGCGCCGCGTCGGCGACGATGCGCAGCGTGCCGGCGCGCAGCGCCCGCGATTCGGAAAGCAGTTCCAGTGCCTGGCTCTCGGTGTCGAACATGCGGCGCGTGATGGCGAGCAGCTTCTCGCCGGCCGGCGTCAGCGTCACCTGCTTGCGCTGCCGGTTGAAAAGCAGGATGTCGTATTCCTCCTCCAGCTTGCGCACCTGGTCGGAGATGGCCGGCTGGGTCAGGAACAGCTCCTCGGCGGCGCGTGAGAAGCCGCCCGATATGGCGACGTAGTGAAAGGCGCGCAGTTGGACATAGCGCATCGCGGCATCCTCTTGGATAGATACAGCTTATTGATAGATACAAAATAACGATTTTTCAAATACATTGTCCGGCGCCTATAAGGCTGCGAACAACAAGCAGCGACGGGAGCGTCCGGCCATGGCCGACACGACAACAGCACAAGGTTTCGAGCCTCCGGCACTGGGCGAGCCCTATCTGCTGAC
>JBQCHN010000314.1:0-5201 GCA_051954615.1 Mesorhizobium sp.
CTTCAGGCGGCAGGAAGCTCGGGAATGCGCAGCACCTGGCCGGGGTAGATCTTGTCGGGATGCTTGAGCATCGGCTTGTTGGCCTCGAAGATCAGCGTGTTCTTGGCGCCCTTGCCCTTGCCGTACTCAGCCTCGGCGATCTTCCACAGATTGTCGCCCTTCTTGACGGTGTAGAACACCGGCGCTTTGGCCGGCGCGGCCTCGTCGCCGACCTTCAATTCGTCGGCCTGCACCTTGGAGACGCCGAGCGTATTGCCGACGGCAATCACCGCCTTCTCGAAGATCGACTGGTCCTTGACGTCGCCCTTCAGCACGGCCGTATCGCCCTTGACCTCGACCTGTACGGCATCGGTGCCGAGCTTGTGGGAATCCAGCTCCTTCTTCAGTGCCTCTGCCTTCGCCGCGTCGTCGTCGTCATCGCCGAAGCCGAGCTTCTCGCCGACGCCCTTGACGAAATCAAAAAATCCCATGCACGCCTCCTGTGCAACGCTGCTTCATTACCCGCTCCGCAGGCGAGTTTGGCATCCGCACGCTGGAATTGAAAGCGCCTTCGCCCTGCCGTTGCGTCAGTCTCTTTCCACCCTGCCGCGCAGCTTCTTGACGGTCGAGCGGCCGGCCTTCTCCTTCAGGCGACGTTCCACCGCGCCTTTCGACGGCTTCGTCTTCTTGCGCGGCGGCGGCGGCGGCTCGGCGGCGCGGGCGACCAGCGCCGTCAATCGTTCGCGGGCGTCGGCGCGGTTACGCTCCTGCGTGCGGAAACGATCAGCCTCGATGACGACGACGCCGTCCTTGGTGGCGCGCTGGCCGGCCAGCCGAATGACGCGCGCCCTGACCCGTTCGGACAAGCCAGGCGCGTTCGCCGCATCGAAGCGCAATTGCACGGCGGTCGCCACCTTGTTGACGTTCTGGCCGCCAGGCCCGGAGGCGCGCACGAAGCTTTCGCTCAGGTCGTCCGGCCGGATGACCGCTTCCGCCGAGATGATGATGTCGTCGCCGCTGCTCATGGCGCAGTCATGACGCGACGGCGGGCAAAAGAAAAGGCCCGGTCGAAACCGGGCCGCAGGTGCGCAGGCGCAGCGTCTATTCGGCCGCTTCCTGCGAGCGCGGAGCGGCGCCAAGCACATTGGCGTCGACGTGGCTTTCGAACTTGCCGAAATTGTCGATGAACATGCCGACCAGCTTCCTGGCCTGACGGTCGTAAGCGGCCTTGTCGGCCCAGGTCGAGCGGGGGTCGAGAATGGCGGCTTCGACGCAGGGAACGGCAACCGGCACCTCGAAGCCGAAATTCGCGTCGGTGCGAAACTCGACCTGGTTGAGCGAGCCGTCGAGGGCTGCCGAAAGCAGGGCGCGCGTCGCCTTGATCGGCATGCGGCGGCCGGTTCCATAGGCGCCACCGGTCCAGCCGGTGTTGACCAGCCAGCACGAAACGCCGTGGCGGGCGATCAGGTCGCGCAGCAGGTTGCCGTATTCGGAAGGATGCCGCGGCATGAAGGGGGCGCCGAAGCAGGTGGAGAAGGTCGCCTCCGGCTCGGTGACACCTTTTTCGGTACCCGCCACCTTGGCCGTGTAGCCGGAGAGGAAGTGATACATGGCCTGCGCCGGCGTCAGCCTGGCGATCGGCGGCATGACGCCGAAGGCATCCGCGGTCAGCATGATGACCGCCTTCGGATGACCGGCGCGGCCGGTGGCGCTGGCATTGGCGATGAAATCGAGCGGATAGGCGCAGCGCGTATTCTCGGTCTTCGAGCCGTCGTCGAAATCCGGCACGCCGTCCTCGTCGAGCACGACGTTCTCCAGGACCGTGCCGAAGCGGCGCGTGGTGGAGAAGATTTCCGGTTCTGCTTCGGCCGAAAGCCGGATGGTCTTGGCGTAGCAGCCGCCCTCGAAATTGAAGATGCCGTGCGGCCCCCAGCCGTGCTCGTCGTCGCCGATCAGCGTGCGCGACGGGTCGGCCGACAGCGTCGTCTTGCCGGTGCCCGACAGGCCGAAGAAGACAGCCGAGTCGCCGGCCGGCCCTTCGTTGGCCGAGCAGTGCATCGGCATGACGCCCTGTTCGGGCAATTGATAGTTGAGCGCGGTGAAGACCGACTTCTTCATCTCGCCGGCATAGGAGGTTCCGCCGATCAGCACGATCATGCGGGTGAGGTCGAGGGCGATCACCGTTTCCGAGCGCGTGCCGTGGCGAGCCGGATCGGCCCTGAAGGACGGCAGGTCGATGATGGTCATCTTCGGCACGAAGGACTTCAGCGCGGCCTTGTCCGGCCGGATCAAAAGGTTGCGGATGAACAGCGAATGCCAGGCCAGTTCATTGACGACACGCACCGGCAGGGCAAGCTCCGCATCGGCGCCGCCGACGAGATCCTGCACGTAAAGGTCCTTGTCCGCCGCATGGGCGAGGAAATCGGCCAGCAGAAGATCAAACTGCTCCGGCGCCATCGCCTTGTTGGCGTCCCACCACACATGCGGCTCGGTCCTGGCGTCGCGCACGACGAACTTGTCCTTTGCCGAGCGGCCGGTGTGCTGGCCGGTCTCGGCCATCAGCGCGCCATGCGCCGTCAGCTTCGCCTCACCGCGGCGGATGGCGTCCTCATAGAGTGCCGCCGGTCCGAAATTGTAGCGCACCGTGCCCGTGGTTTTCAGGCCGACCGCGTCGAGCCCGCAATCCGGATTGCGTTTGCCGAGTTCCGACATGGACCATCCTTGTTGTTCTAGCCGCATTGAACCGGCAGCAGCCGGACGGCCGGCTGAGCGCCGCCGCTTCCTGCTCAAAACCAGAAAAGATGAGTGATATCAAATCATTAATCGATTTAAAAAATTTGAAAGTTGTTTAAATCGTTTAGATGTGCAAAAATTTTTCGAGGTTACCCAAAGGATCGGCACGCAAACGGCGTCCAATCCATGTGCGGGGTCGAGTGTGGACTCATGCCGGGCGCCGCTATAGGAGGGCGGACGGCATGCCACATTTTGTACCCAATTTGTCCTGCAATAGCCCCTTCTCGAAGCACGAAGGGGATACCCGCTATGAGGGAGCCGCTGGAAATGGCAACAATCGCGCTTGTCGATGACGACCGCAACATCCTGACGTCGGTTTCGATCGCCCTGGAGTCGGAAGGCTACCGGGTGGAAACCTACACCGACGGCGCCTCGGCGCTGGAAGGGCTCGGGGCGCGGCCGCCGAACCTCGCCATCCTCGACATCAAGATGCCGCGCATGGACGGCATGGAACTCCTGCGCCGGCTGCGCCAGAAGACCGACCTGCCGGTCATCTTCCTGACCTCGAAGGACGACGAGATCGACGAGCTGTTCGGCCTCAAGATGGGCGCCGACGACTTCATCAAGAAGCCGTTCTCGCAGCGCCTCCTGGTCGAGCGCGTGCGCGCCGTGCTGCGCCGGGCCTCGGCCCGCGACGCGGCCGCCAAGCAGCCCAGCCAGGCCAGCCGCTCGCTGGAACGCGGCCAGCTCGTCATGGACCAGGAGCGCCACACCTGCACCTGGAAGGGTGAGCCGGTGACGCTGACGGTCACCGAGTTCCTGATCCTGCATTCGCTGGCGCAGCGCCCCGGCGTGGTGAAAAGCCGTGATGCGCTGATGGATTCGGCCTATGATGAGCAGGTCTATGTCGACGACCGCACCATCGACAGCCACATCAAGCGGCTGCGCAAGAAGTTCAAGGCCGTCGACGACGACTTCGAGATGATCGAGACGCTTTACGGGGTCGGCTACCGGTTCCGCGAAGCATAGGAACAACCGGCGGGCCGTTTTCGATGGCAGTAGACGTTGAACGCAGCAGACCGACGGCCGCCAAGCGGCCGTCACGGTCGCCTGCGCTCCTGTCTCGTGTGACGGTGCCGCTGCGCCGCTTCCTCGGCCATCACATCTTCTCCAGCCTTACCCGGCGCATCCTATTCCTCAACCTCGCCGGGTTGGCGGTGCTGGTCATCGGCATCCTCTACCTCAACACCTTCCGCGACGGACTGATCGACGCGCGCGTCGAAAGCCTGATGACGCAGGGCGAGATCATCGCCGGCGCCATCGCTTCCTCCGCCTCGGTGGAGACAGACGCGATCCGCATCGACCCGGAAAAGCTCCTGGAGTTGCAGGCCGGCCAGAGCATCGAGCCGGGGTCGGACCAGCTCGACAATCTGGATTTCCCGATCAACCCGGAGGTGGTGGCGCCGCTGCTCAGGCGGCTGATCTCGCCGACGCGCACCCGCGCGCGCATCTACGACCGTGACGCCAATCTCCTGCTCGATTCGCAGCGGCTTTATTCGAAGGGCCAGATCCTCCGCTATGATCTGCCGCCGATCGAGGAGGAAGAGGAACCGAACCTGTTCGAGCGGATCGAGAAGAGTATCATCGGTCTCTTCCGCCGGCGCGACCTGCCCGTCTATCACGAACAGCCGGGCGGCAACGGTTCCGCCTATCCCGAGGTGATGACGGCGCTGACCGGCAGCCCCGCAACCGTGGTCAGGGTGAGCGAGAAGGGCGACCTGATCGTCTCGGTGGCGGTGCCGGTCCAGCGCTTCCGGGCCGTGCTCGGCGTCCTGATGCTCTCCACCCAGGGCGGCGACATCGACAATATCGTCACCTCGGAGCGCCGTGCCATCTTCCGCGTTTTCGGCGTGGCGGCGCTGGTCACGGCGATCCTGTCCCTGCTTCTGGCCTCCACCATCGCCAATCCGCTCCGCCGTCTTTCCGCCGCGGCCGTCAGGGTCAGGCGCGGCGTGAAGAGCCGCGAGGAGATCCCGGATTTCTCTTCGAGACAGGACGAGATCGGCAATCTCTCGGTCGCCTTGCGCGAGATGACGAACGCGCTCTACGCCCGCATCGAGGCGATCGAGAGTTTTGCCGCCGACGTCAGCCATGAGCTGAAGAATCCGCTGACCTCGCTGCGCAGCGCCGTGGAGACATTGCCGATCGCCAAGACCGAGGAATCGCGCAAGCGGCTCCTGGACGTGATCCAGCACGACGTGCGCCGTCTCGACCGGCTGATCACCGACATCTCGGACGCTTCCCGCCTCGACGCCGAGCTTGCCCGCGAATATTCGGGCCGCGTCGATCTGAAGAAGCTGATCGGCGACCTCGTGATGGCGGCGCGCGAGGTACGCAAGAACCGCCGGCAGGTGACGGTGGAATTCAACGTCGAAAAGCTGCAGCATGGCGAGAAGGACTACGTCGTCCAGGGTCACGATCTCAGGATC
>JBQCHN010000315.1:0-5540 GCA_051954615.1 Mesorhizobium sp.
AGGCGGCGGCATGAGCGGCAATTCGGACGTGCGGCGCTATCCCGGCTTCGGCCCGCTGAGTGTGCTGTTCTTCGTCTATCTCTACCTGCCGATCGCGGTGGTGGTGTTCTATTCCTTCAACGCCAACCGCATCGTCGCCAACTGGGGCGGCTTCTCGCTGCACTGGTATTCGACCGCCCTGTCGAACGCGGCCCTGGTCGGCGCGGTCAAGACGTCGCTGCTGGTCGCCGCCGTCGCCACCACCTTGTCGACTATCGTTGCGCTGATGGCCGCACTTGTGATCGTCCGCGGCAGGCAAGTGCGTTTCCGCCGCGCCTCGGAGACGATCGTCAATCTGCCGCTGCTGCTGCCCGAGATCGTCGTCGCCGTCGCCGTGCTGATCCTGTTTTCCGAGCTCGGCCTGACCAGCGGCCTGCTGAAGCTGATGATCGCCCACACCACCTTCTGCATCCCCTTCGCCTTCCTGCCCATCCGCGCGCGCCTGCAAGGCATGGACGCCGACTTGGAGGAGGCAGCGCGCGATCTCTACGCGTCGGGCTGGGTGGCGTTCCGGCGCGTCACGCTGCCGCTGATCATGCCGGGCGTATTCAGCGGCGCGATGCTCGCCTTCGTCATCTCGATGGACGATTTCATCACCAGCAACCTCCTGAACTCCGGCGGCGCCACCACCTTGCCGGTCTACATCTTCTCGCTGATCAAGCAGGGCGTGTCGCCGCAGCTCAATGCCATATCGACACTGATCATGATCGTATCGGTCGTCCTGGCAACGGTCGCCTTCCTGGTGCAGCGCCGGCGTTGAGGAGCGAGCTTTTTCCTAAGCAACGCGTCGGGCAATTCAAATTTATCGATGCAAGGCGTTTGCTATCGTTCCCTCCGGGACAGGAACTTCCAGGGGAAAACCATGATCAGAAAAACCACCATCTCCATGCTCGCGGCCGTTGCGGCGGCAGGCCTGACCTTCGCAGGTGCTGCGCGTGCCGACGGCAGCCTCTCGATCTATGCCTGGGCGGATTCGATCTCGCCCGACATGGTGGCGAAGTTCGAGAAGGAAACAGGCATCAAGGTCACCGTCGACGCCTTCTCCTCCAACGAGGACCTTTTGACCAAGCTGCAGGCCGGATCGTCGGGCTACGACATCGTCACGCCCTCGCAGCATTTTGTGAAGATCATGGTCGACAGCGGCCTGCTGGAGGACATCGGCGCGTCTTCGCTGCCGTCCTTCGAGCGCATCCTGCCGGACTGGCAGAAGCAGTGGTGGGACCCGACCGGCAACTATTCGGTGCCGCTCGCTTTCGGCAACGCCGGCTTCACCGTCAACCGCGATCTCTACAAGGGGCCGGTCGACAGCTGGAAGGTCTACTTCGAGCCGTCCGACGAATTGAAGGGCAAGATCGCCAGCCTGGCCCAGCCCGACGAGGTGATCCCGGCGGCCGAAAACTATCTCGGCATCCCCTATTGCAGCGAGGACCCGCAGGAGATGAAGAAGGTGCTGGACCTCCTGCAGGCCCAAAAGCCCTTCGTTGCCGCCTATTCCAGCGACAACATCGAGAACCGCGTCGGCAGCGGCGAGGTGGCGGCGCATTTCTGGTGGGACGGCAACACCATGCGCCTGCGCCGCAACGACCATGCCAACGTCGAATATGCGATGCCGAAGGAGGGGCTGGTCGGCTGGCTGGATTCCTATGCCGTGCCGAAGGGCGCGACCAATCTCGACAACGCCAAGAAGTTCATCGACTTCATGACCCAGCTCGACAATGCCACCGAGCAGTACAACTATTACGGCCATTCCTCGCCGATCAAGGTCGATCCGGCCAAGGCGCTCTACAACAAGGAGAACGCGCCTGAGCTGTTCCCCACGGTTCCGGTCAAGATGGGTCAGGCCTGTTCGCCGGCGGCGCAGGAACTCGTCACCAAGGTCTGGACGCAGCTTCTGCAATAAGCGCGTGTCGGCCGGGATCGTCCGCGCTCCCGGCTTCTGCCTAGGCGAAGCGTCGAACTGGTGAGGGCCGGGTGCCAAGCGTGAGTTATGACTATATCGTCGTCGGCGCGGGGTCGGCTGGCTGCGTGCTGGCCAACCGCCTCAGCGCCGATCCGGCCGCGCGCGTCTGCCTGATCGAGGCGGGCGGCAGCGACGACAGCCTGCGCGTCAGGGTCCCGGCCGGCATCCTGTCGCTCTACGGCAATCCGAACTACGACTACTGCTATTTCGGCGTGCCGCAGCCGCACCTCGACAACCGCTCCATACCGGTCAACCGCGGCAAGGCGCTGGGCGGCTCGTCCTCGATCAATTCGATGGTCTATATCCGCGGCGCGGCACACGACTACGACGAATGGGCCGGGCTCGGCTGCGCCGGCTGGGCCTATGACGACGTGCTGCCCGTGTTCAAGAAGCTGGAGCGCAACGTGCTGGGCCAGGACCCGCGCTTCCACGGCACAGCTGGCGAGCTTTTGGTCGATAACCCGCGCGACCCCAACGTGCTGTCGGCCATGTTCGTCAAGGCCGGCGCCGATGCCGGCCTGCCGGAGAATCGCGACTTCAACGCCGAGAGCCAGTTCGGGCTCGGCGTCTACAACGTCACGCAGGATCGCGGCCAGCGCTTCAGCAGCTACACCGCCTTCGTCCGACCCGTCCTCGACCGGCCGAACCTGACCGTACTGAGCGGCTGCGAGGTCGCCGGGATCATTGTGGCGGACGGCCGCGCGACCGGCCTTCGCGTGCGGCAGGGCGGTGGTGAGAGGATGCTGACCGCCGCGCGCGAGATCGTGCTGTCGGCGGGGGCGATCAACTCGCCCAAGCTGCTGCTTGCCTCCGGCATCGGGCCGGCGGCGGAGCTGCGGCAGATCGGCATCGAGCCGGTGCTCGACCTGCCCGGCGTCGGCAAGAACCTCAGGGATCATGTCGACGGCATGATCACGGTGCGTTCGTCGAGCAGCCTTACGCTCGGTCTGTCGGTGCAGAACCTGCCCAGGATGCTGACTGCGCCATTCAGCTATTTCGCCCGGCGCAAGGGCATGCTGACGACCAACTACGTCGAGGCCGGCGGCTTTGCCCGCACCCGATATTCCGACGGCCTCCCCGACATCCAGTTCCATTTCGTGCCGGGCTATCGCAGTCATCGCGGCCGGCTGGTCGAATACGGCCACGGTTATGCGATCCACACCTGCGTGCTGCGGCCCAAAAGCGTCGGCGAAATCCGCCTTTCGGGCGGAGCCGGGCGGCGCGATGTCCGGATCGACCATCGCTTCTTCTCCGACGAACAGGACGCCAGGGTGCTGGTCGAGGGCATCAAGGTGGCACGCCGGATCTTCGCTTCGCCGGTGTTCGATGCCATACGCGGCAAGGAGATGTTGCCGGGCAAGGACGTCCGCACGGACGATGAGATTCTCGCCTATCTGCGCGCCGAGGCGCTGACCGTCTACCACCCGGTGGGAACATGCAAGATGGGTACCGACGCCATGGCGGTCGTCGATCCCGCGACGCTCAAGGTGCGTGGGGTCGACGGGCTGCGCGTCGCCGATGCGTCCATCATGCCGACGCTGATCGGCGGCAACACCAACGCGCCGTCGATGATGATAGGCCAGCGTGCCGCGGAAATGATCCTGAACAGGTAGGTTCCAAATCGCGCCTATTCCCGCGACATGAATTCGAAGAATTGCAGGAACAGTTCCCGCTCGGTAGTGATGTCGAGCTTTTCGTAGATGCGGCGGCGGTGGTTCTTCGACGTCCCGACTGTGATGCCGAGCCGTTCGGCGATCGCGGCGGTGGGATGGCCGGCAAGCACCAGTTGCACCAGTTCGCGCTCGCGCTGGCTGAGTTCGGGCCATAGCTCGTCCGGGATGCTCGGCTTGCGCGGCGAAGCGGCCGGACCGCTCGGCGCGGAAGTGCGCCGAAAATCCGGCCCGCGCGCCTTGATGTCGCGCGCATGCAGGGCGGAAAACACCGGCAGGCGTTCGTCGAGCAGCGCTATCTCGCGCTCCCTGAACGGCTTCTCAGAGCGGTCGAGGAAAATGCCCAGGCACCAGTCGCCGCCGTCTGCGAGCAGGATGCCGACCTCGTCGACGATCTGCGACTGTGCCAGGAAGCCGGCTATGTACTGGCCGCGTTTGACCTCGCCGTCGGCCAGCCGTTTCAGCGGCACGATGCCCAGCCGTCGCTCGCGCTGCCACGCGGCATAGAACGGATCGAAGACATAGTAGTTGGCAAGGTAATGTCGCACCATCTCATCGGAGAAGCCGCGATGCTTGACGAATTCCGGTGTTTTCGTCGCCGAGTAGCGGGTGACGGTGATGAGGTCGTGCGCGATGTCGGCGCCGATCAGGTCGATCAGGCGGTCGACATGCTCGTCCGTGCCGATGGCCGCGATGGCACGCGCCAACGGCTCCCAGATCGTGTCCGCGCGCATGGTGTGTTTTTGCTGCTTCATCGCTGACCGTCATTGTGCCTTTCGGCATATGGCGCGATCCCGTCCGGGGAATCTAGCCTGTCCTCGACACTGACCCAAAGTGCGGGACGCCACCGTGGACCAGATCACTACTACCCAGCCCATCGTCATCGGCATCGACGCCGGCGGCACCATGACCGACACCATCCTCGTTGACCAGGACGGGCATTTCAAGATCGGCAAGTCGGCGACGACGCCGAAGAACGAGGCTGAAGGCTTCCTCGCCTCGGCCGAAGACGCGGCGGATGCCTGGGGCATATCGCTGGAGGCGCTGTTCTCGGGTGTCAACGTGGTGCTCTATTCCGGCACCGGCATGCTGAACACGCTGCTGTCGCGTACCGGACGCAAGCTCGGCCTCATCACCACCAAGGGCCTGGAGGACATGATCCTGATGGGCCGCGGCCTGCAGGCCTGGGCCGACTATTCCTACGCTGACCGGCTGCATGCGGTGACGCACCATCATCCCGACCCGCTGGTGCCACGCCGCCGCACGCATGGCGTGACCGAGCGCATCGACCAGTTCGGCGACGTCATCCTGCCGCTCTACGAGCACGAGGTGCATACGGCGGCGAAGAAGCTGATCGCGGACAAGGTGGATGCAATCTGCATCATGACGGTCTTCTCCCACGTCAACCCGGCGCATGAGAAGCGCATCGCCGAAATCTGCCGCGAGGAAGTCAAGAAGGCGGGAGCCGACATCACCGTCTACACCTCGCACGAGGTGCGGCCGGTCATCCGCGAACAGTCGCGGCTGAACTCGGTGCTGATCGAGGCCTACGCCACCTCGCGCGGCCGCAAGCAGCTCAAGGGCATCGAGGATGTCTCGAAGAAATACGGCTTCAAGTACGGCGTGCAGACGCTGCTCTCCTTCGGCGGCCTGACCTCGATCAACCATCCGCGCCTGCACGAGACGATGATCTCCGGACCGATCGGCGGCATCCTCGGCGCGGCCTATGTCGGCAAGCTGATCGGCAACGATTCGCTGATCTGCTCGGACATGGGCGGCACGTCCTTCGACATGGGGGTGATCACCCGCGGCCAGACGCGCATCGAGAACGAGCCGCTGATGGACCGCTTCAAGCTCAACGTCCCGACGCT
>JBQCHN010000316.1:0-5131 GCA_051954615.1 Mesorhizobium sp.
GACGGAGGCGCTGCGCAACCGGCTCGGCTGGTTGCATCGCGGCCTTGGCGAGCCATGGCCGGACATGCGCGAACCCGCGCTGCTCGACCGTATCGACGACTGGCTGGCGCCGTTCCTGACCGGCGCGGCCACTTTGTCCGCGATTTCGCCGGGCGCCCTGTCGTCCGGCCTGCTGTCGCTGGTGCCGCATGATCTCCAGCGCAAGGTCGACCAGTTCGCGCCGACGCATTTCGACGCGCCGTCCGGCAGCCGCGTGCCTGTCCGTTACGACCGGGAGGCGCCGGTCCTGGCGATCCGCGTGCAGGAACTGTTCGGCCTCGATCGCCACCCGTCCATCGCCGGCGGCACGGTGCCGCTGACGCTGGAGCTTTTGTCGCCGGCGCATCGGCCGATCCAGACGACGCGCGACCTGCCCGGCTTCTGGCGCGGCTCCTGGACCGACGTGCGCACTGACATGCGCGGCCGCTATCCCAAGCATGTCTGGCCGGAGAACCCGCTTGCAGCGGCGCCGACCAGTCGCGCCAAGCCGCGCGGCGGATGACGGTCATGCCGCCGGCCATCTGGAGGCCGTCGGCCACTTGCGGTAAGGCTTTGCCATGATGGACATACAGCGCTCGCCCGACTTGCAGCAGAGCCACGGCCTGCGGCTGAACACGCTGATCCGGCTGCGCTGGCTGGCCATCGTCGGCCAGAGCGCCACCATCATCGCCGTCGCCTACGGGCTGGATTTTCCGCTGCCGGTCAGCCTGTGCTTCGCGCTTCTGGCCGCCTCCGCCTGGCTGAACTTGTTCCTGGCGTTCCGCTTTCCGGCCGCGCACCGGTTGAAGCCGCTGGCGGCGATGGGCATTCTCGTCTTCGACAGCCTGCAGCTCGCCGGCCTGCTCTACATGACAGGCGGGCTCACCAATCCGTTCTCGCTGCTGATGAGCGTACCGGTCATCATCTCCGCTACCTCGCTGCCGATCCGCTTCACTGCTTTTCTCGGCACGCTGGTGATGGTGCTGGCGACCCTCCTGGTGTTCTTCCACCTGCCGCTGCCCTGGTACGAGGGCGTGCAGCTGCTCATGCCCTTCGTCTATGTCGCCGGCATGTGGATGGCGGTGTTTTCCTCCATCGCCTTCACCGCCATCTACGCCTTCCGCGTCGCGCAGGAGGCGCGCCTGCTCGCCAATGCGCTGGCGGCCACCGAACTCGTGCTGCAGCGCGAACAGCACCTGTCGGCGCTGGATGGCCTGGCGGCGGCGGCCGCGCACGAACTCGGCACACCGCTCGCCACCATCACGCTGGTCGCCCGCGAGATGGAGAAGGCGCTGGGCGACGATCCGAGATACAGGGACGATGTTACTTTGCTACGCTCGCAGGTCGACCGCTGCCGCGAGATCCTCAAGCGGCTGACCAGCCTGTCGAGCGCCGGCGAGGAACACCTTGCCCGCCTGCCGCTAACCTCCCTGGTCGAGGAAGTGACCGCGCCGCATCGCGATTTCGGCATCGCCATCCGGTTGAAGGCGGACGAGAGCGTCGGCCCCGAGCCGGTCGGCCGCCGCAACCCAGGCGTCCTTTACGGGTTGGGTAATCTGGTGGAGAACGCCGTCGACTTCGCCCGCGAGGCCGTCACCGTGCGCTGGAGCTGGAACGAGGACCAAGTCACCTTCACCGTCGTCGACGACGGGCCGGGCTTCACGCCCGAAATCCTCGACCGCATCGGTGAGCCCTATATGTCCACCCGTTCGGGCGCCGAGAAGGGCGGCGGCGGTCTGGGCCTCGGCCTGTTCATCGCCAAGACGCTACTCGAACGCTCGGGCGCCGCGCTCGAGTTTCGCAATTCCGGCGGCCTGGGCGAAGGCGCGGTGGTGCGCGTGGCCTGGCCGCGGGCGGCCTTCGTCAACCCGGAGGCGACCGCCGACACCATGTTCGACATCGCGTAGAAGCCTGGCCGCCGCATCCGATCGTTGGACATTCGGGTCGCGCGGCTATATCTGCGTCATGAAAGACACGGGATCGAAATCATGACCGGTGACGAAGCCAACAGCGCAGCCCTGATCGGCGAGGATGCCTCGCTGCTCATCGTCGAGGACGATAAGCCTTTCCTGACCCGGCTGGCGCGCGCCATGGAGACGCGCGGCTTCGCCGTCGAGACGGCCGAGAGCGTCGAGGAGGCGGTGGCCAAGGCACGCGCCAATCCGCCGGCCTATGCGGTGGTGGACATGCGGCTGGGCGACGGCAACGGCCTCGACGTGGTGGCGGCGATCCGCGAGAAGCGCGAGGACGCGCGCACCATCATCCTGACCGGCTACGGCAACATCGCCACCGCGGTGACGGCGGTGAAGCTCGGCGCCATCGACTACCTGTCGAAGCCGGCCGATGCCGATGACGTCTTCGCAGCACTGACCCGCACCTCGGGCGAGCGCGCCGCGCCGCCGGAGAACCCGATGTCGGCCGACCGCGTGCGCTGGGAGCATATCCAGCGCGTCTACGAGATGTGCGACCGTAACGTCTCGGAGACCGCACGCCGTCTCAACATGCACCGCAGGACATTGCAGCGCATCCTCGCCAAGCGGGCGCCCCGGTAAGGCGGTACGGCAGTAAGAACGTATCTTCCTACTACCTTACTGCCTTAAGACCCTATTGCTTCCCTATTCGCTCTCCCCCTCGATCGCCGCAACCGGCACGCCGGCCAGTTCGGCCGCCAGCAGGCGGGCGGCGCCGGCGCGGGCGATCCTCAGCATCAGCGCCTTGCGCGTGGCGGCGGCGATGCGGTGCTCCGGCGCCTCGCGCATCACCTCCGCGCCATAGCCGTCGGAAAGGATGAAGCCGCATTCTTCCGGAAAGATGTCGGCTGGTACGCCCGGATGGGTGGCGAAGAAGAAGCGGTCGCAATGCAGCCGGTAGTCCGGCCATTTGCGGTCGACGCGGAAGTCCTCGATCGAGGACTTGATCTCGATGATCCAGATGTCGCCCTGGCGGGTTAGCGCGATGAGGTCGGCACGCCGTCCGGTAGCGAGCGACAGTTCGGGCAGCACATGCGCGCCCATTTCACTCAAAAGCCGCTGCACCCCGCGCCGCACCAGCATGGCGCGTTCCGACTGGCGGCCGTCGATCAGCGGATTCTGGGCAAGTGGGGAAACGATAGGCATGGCCCAGTATGACCGATTCTGTTCACGGTTTGAACCCGTGGCTTGTCCGCCGCTTCAGGAAACGCCCTCGCCCGCGATTTCCTCCAGGATCGGACAGTCCGGCCGGTGGTCGCCGTGGCAGGCGTGGATCAGCGTCTGCAAGGTGGCGCGCATGGATTGCAGTTCGCGTACCTTCTCCTCGATAGCAGCGACATGTGCGGCGGCGATGGCGCGCACGTCCTGGCTGGCGCGCGAGCGGTCCTGGTAGAGCGCCATCAACTGGCGGCAGTCGTCGATGGAGAAACCGAGGTTGCGGGCGCGCTTCAGGAAGGCGAGGCGATGGATGTCGTCGCCAGAATAGTCGCGATAGCCGTTGCCGGCGCGCGCCGGGTCGATAAGGCCGATCTCCTCGTAGTAGCGGATGGTCTTGGCCGGCAGGCCGGAACGGCTGGCGGCGTCGCCGATGTTCATGGCTTGGTCCCTTCGATGGCGGGTGCGCGAAAGCGGGTCATTGATTTTGTTCACCAATCCGTGAACGCCTGTTGCCGAAATGTCGCAGCGTCGGCCTTACAGGCGCAGGTTGAACACGTATGAAGCGGCTCCGCGCTTGGCAAGCAAAAGAAATGCCAGCATGAATGCAGCAAGTGCGGTCCGAATCGGGCCGGGAGAGGGATTTTCGGGCGGGGCGACAGGTTCTCATGCGGGTGAAATCGATCATTCTTGCTGCCGCGTTGTCGGCCGTTCTGGCCGGGTGCAGCACCGTGGGCCTCGGCCCGATGCAGGTGTTCTCCAACGACTACGGTGCCCGCACCGATGCCGGCTACGCCCTCCCGCGCATCCCGATCGAGAAGGTGCCGTACAAGTATCGCCGCCAGATCGTGCGCTACGAGACGAGCGAGAAGCCGGGCACCATCATCGTCGATACCAACCAGAAGTTCCTTTATTTCGTCCTCGATAACGGCAAGGCGGTGCGCTACGGCATCGGCGTCGGCCGCGAAGGCTTCGAGTGGCACGGCACGGCCCGCATCGCGCTCAAGCGCGAATGGCCGACCTGGACGCCGCCCGGAGCGATGATCAAGCGCCAGCCGGAACTCGCCAAGTGGCGCAACGGCATGCCGCCCGGGCTTTCCAACCCGCTCGGCGCGCGCGCCATGTATCTCTTCAACAAGGGCGGCGATTCCGGCTATCGCCTGCACGGCAGCCCGGAGTGGAATTCCATCGGCCATGCCATGTCGTCCGGCTGCATCCGGCTGATGAACCAGGATATCATCGACCTCTACGACCGCGCCGAAGTCGGCGCCAAGGTCATCGTCATGTAGGGGACGAGCCGGCCGGGCGCGGCGCGCTGGCCGGCAGATAGAGTTTCGTACGCGGACCGTCTAGGCAACAACGGACGTCCCAACGAGAAACCGGGCTCCAAAAGCCCGGTTTTTTGTTGTCCGCGGATGCGGAATCGCGTGGCGCGTCAGGGCAGGAGATGGAGGGCGTGGCGCGACGGCGTCAGGAACACCGTCTCGCCGACGCGGTGCAGGGGCGCCTCGGCCGGATTGGCGCTGTCGACGATCCATGAGCCGACACCGTCCACCTCGACCAGATATTCCGCGATGTTGCCGAGGAACATGACGCGCCTGACCGTTCCCTTGAAGGGGCCGGCGTCGGGCGAAAGGTGGATGGCCTCCGGCCGCAGCACCGCGGAGACGGTCTCGCCCGGTGAGCGGGACGGCATATCCGCCACGGGCAGGCGCACGCCGGCGATCTCCACCGTTTCGCCGTCCGCGACGGTCGCGGCGAGGAAATTCGCCTTGCCGATGAAATCGGCGACGAACCGGCTGGAGGGCCGCGCATAGATGGCATGCGGCGTGCCGACCTGTTCGACCACGCCGGCGTTCATCACCACGATCTCGTCGGAGATGCTCATCGCCTCGACCTGGTCGTGGGTGACGTAGATGGAGGTGATGCCGACGCGCTGCTGCAATTCGCGGATCTCGACGCGCATCTGCTCGCGCAGCTTGGCGTCG
>JBQCHN010000317.1:0-8931 GCA_051954615.1 Mesorhizobium sp.
GCGCTGCACGACATCGCCGGCGACATCGCCGACAAGGTGCGCGGCCCGCTGGCCATCGGCTGCCTGCTGACCTTCGCGCAGATCGTCCTGCCGGCGCTGCGGCTGAAGTTCGAGCAGGCCTATCCGGACGTGCGCGTCAGGCAGCTGGAGCGCGACCAGGGCCAGCTGCTGCAGATGCTGCAGACCGGCGAGATCGACGCGGCGCTGACCTACGATTTGGAATTGTCGCAGGACATCACCTTCGAACCGCTGATGGTGCTGCCCGCCTACGCCATGCTGCCCGCCAACCACCGATTCGCCGGCAAGACGGTGCTGACAGCGGAGGACCTGGTGGACGAGCCGATGGTGCTGCTCGACCTGCCGTTCAGCCGCGAATACTTCCTCTCCACCTTCCAGCAGAAGGGGTTGCGGCCCAACATCGCCGAACGCACCGGCGACATCGCGGTGATGCGCTCGATGGTGGCCAACGGCTTCGGCTATGGCATCGCCAACATGCGCCCGCTCAACACCATGTCGCCCGACGGCAAGCCGCTGGTCTTCGTACCGCTCAAGGGCGATATCCGCCCTCTCACCATGGGCGTTCTCCTGCCCAATGCCGAGCACCGCACGCAGACCGTACAGGCCTTCATCGACCATTGCCGCCGCTTCGTCGCCGAACAGGGCGTGTTCGGGGTCGAGCGCGTGGTGAGGTAGACCGGCCGCCCTGCCCCGCTCAGGCAATACCGGCGACGAGCCGCTCCAGAAGCTTGCCCAGCATGTCGTCGCAGCGGCGCATCTGTTCGAGGCTGACGAATTCGTCCGGCTTGTGGCCCTGCGCCATCGAGCCCGGCCCGCACACCACCGTCGGCGTGCCGACATCGCGGCTGAACAGTCCGCCCTCGGTGCCGAAGGCGACCTTGATGGTGCCGTTCGCGCCAATGAGCGATTTCACGAAGGCGACGGCCTCGGAATTCGTCGGCGTGTCGAGACCCGGATAGGTGTTGAAGACCTCAATGTCTATCGCCGCTTCCGGCGCGATGGAAGACGCCTCGGAGGCGATGCGCGCGGCTTCCTTCCTGATCCGTTCAAGGATCGCCTCGGCATTGTCGGCGGCGATATTGCGGATCTCGAAATCGATCCGGCACAGGTTCGGCACGATGTTGAGCGCGACGCCGGCATTCATCCTGCCGACATGCACGGTGGTGTAGGGGATGTCGTAGTCACCGTCGCGCGCGCCGTCGTGGGCCAGCCGCTCCTGCTCCTTGCGCAAGGCGGCGACGAAATCGCAGCCGAGGTGGATGGCGTTGAGAGCGAGCGGCGCCAGCGCCGAATGGCCTTCCCGCCCCCGGCAGATGGCGTGCGCGCCGATCTTGCCCTTGTGACCGGTGGCGACCTGCATCGCCGTCGGTTCGCCGACGATGCACAAAACCGGCTTTTGCGGCGCGGCGCGAAGCATCTCGACCAGGCTGCGCACGCCGATGCAGCCGATCTCCTCGTCGTAGGAAAGCGCCAGATGCAGCGGCGTCTTCAGCTCCATCCTCGCGGCCTTGAGCGCCGCCGCGAGCGCGCAGGCTACGAAACCCTTCATGTCGGCGGCGCCGCGCCCGTAAAGCTTGCCGTCACGCGTGGTCATCTCGAACGGGGGCAGTGTCCAGTCCTGTCCGTCTATCGGAACGACGTCGGTGTGGCCGGACAGCATGACGCCGGCGCCGCCCGCCGGCCCGATCGTGGCAAAGAGGTTCGCCTTGTGGCCATCCTCGCTGTGGATGATCTGCGATGCGATGCCATGGGCTTCGAGCAGGCCCGCCACGTAGGAGATCAGGTCGAGGTTGGAGTCCCGGCTCACCGTCGGGAAGGCGATGAGCCTTTCAAGGATTTCGATGCTGTCCATGCTCGCGACCTCTTTTGTTCCGGTCATGTCTAGCATCCCGTCGCGGCGATCCGAAACTCGCTTTTGACGACGCGCGGCATCGCCGCGCCTTAATCCACGCTGCCGGTGGCAGCCATTAGGACCCTCCTAATCGATGCAGAAGAAAACTTTTGTTTCCCGCCCCGTCGCGCGATCTAAGAGTGATGCCGCCATCCGGCTTCACGTCCGCGGCCACGGTTTCGCCGTGCCGGACCTGCCGCGACAGCAGGAGGAGTTTCCATGCGCGACCCACGCTACGATATCCTGTTCGAGCCGATGAAGATCGGCCCGCATGTCGCGAAGAACCGGTTCTACCAGGTGCCGCACTGCAACGGCGGCGGCTATCGCGATCCTTCCGCGGCTGCGGCCATGCGCGGCATCAAGTCCGAAGGCGGCTGGGGCGTCATCTTCACCGAGCAGACCGAGATGCACCACACCTCGGAGATCACACCCTTCATCGAGCTGCGCCTGTGGGAGGACCAGGATATCCCCGGCCTTCGCCGTATGTCCGAGGCCATGAAGGTGCATGGCGCGCTCGCCGGCATCCAGCTTGCCTATTCCGGCATCAACGGCCCGAATTTCTATACCAAGGAAGTGCCGCTGGCCCCCTCCGCCCTGCCGATCCGCACCTTCACCAACGATCCAGTGCAGGCGCGCGCGCTCGACCTCACCGACATCAAAAATCTCCGCCGCTGGTTCGTCAACGCGGCGAAGCGTTCGAAGGTCGCAGGCTTCGACCTGATCTGCCTCTACGGCGCGCATGGCTTCGGCATCTTCCAGCATTTCCTGTCGCGCGCCACCAACCAGCGCACCGACGACTATGGCGGCAGCCTGGAGAACCGCTCGCGCTTCGCCCGCGAGGTGGTGGCCGATATCCGCGAGGCCGTCGGCGACACGACCGCGATCACCATGCGCGTCAGCCTCGACGAGACGATCGGCGAACTCGGCTTTTCCAACGCCGAAGTCCGCGAATTCGTCGCAATGAACGCCGACCTTCCGGATCTTTGGGATCTCGCCCATGGCGCCTGGGAGGATTGTTCCGGGCCGTCGCGCTTCAAGGAGGAGGCTGCGCAGGAGCTGCTGGTCAGGGGCATCCGCGAACTGTCTTCGAAGCCGGTTGTCGGCGTCGGCCGCTTCACCTCGCCGGACATCATGGTCCGGATGATCAAATCCGGCACGCTCGACTTCATCGGCTGCGCCCGACCCTCGATCGCCGATCCGTTCCTGCCGAAGAAGATCAAGGAAGGTCGTATCGAGGACATCCGCGAGTGCATCGGCTGCAACATGTGCATCACCGGCGACATGACCATGTCGATCTCGCGCTGCACGCAGAACCCGACCTTCATGGAGGAATGGCGCAAGGGCTGGCACCCCGAACGCATGCAGGAAAAGGGCGACAGCGAAAGCGTGCTCATCGTCGGCGCCGGCCCGGCCGGGCTGGAAGCGGCGCGGGCGCTCGGCCTGCGCGGCTACCAGGTGGCGCTGGCCGAATCCGGCACCGAGCTCGGCGGTCGGGTGGCGCGCGAATGCAAGCTACCGGGGCTCTCGGCCTGGGGCCGCGTGCGCGATTACCGCCAGTTTCAGATCGGCAAGATGGCGAATGTCGACGTCTATTTCGACAGCAGGCTCACCGCAGACGATATCCTCGCCTTCGGCTTCCAGAACGTGGCGATTGCCACAGGCTCGACCTGGCGGCGCGACGGCGTTGCACGCGCCCATGTCGTGCCGATGCCGATCGATGCGGCGATGCCCCTCTACACCCCCGACGACCTGATGGACGGCAAGGTGCCTTCCGGCAACGTCGTGCTGTTCGACGACGACCACTACTATATGGGCGGCGTGCTGGCGGAACTGATGGCGCGGCAGGGCGCGAAGGTCACGCTGGTGACACCTTCAGCCTATGTCTCGGACTGGACCCGCAACACGCTGGAACAGGGCGCCATCCACCGCAGGCTGGCCGAACTCGGCGTCGAGATTGTGCTGAACCGTACCGTGACGCGGATCGCCGCCGGCAGCGTGAAGACGGCCTGCGTCTATACCGGCGCCGAACAGGAGATGGCTGCCGAGGCGGTGGTGCTGGTGGCCTCGCGCCGAGAGAAAGACGCGCTGTGGCAGGAGCTGAAGAGCCGCCGCAGCGAATGGGCCGACAACGGCATCCGCTCGATCAAGGTGATCGGCGACGCCGAAGCGCCCGGCCCCATCGCGTGGGCGACCTATGCCGGCCACCGCTTCGCCCGCGAGCTGGACGAGCCGGACATCGGCGACACCCTGCCGTTCAGGCGGGAAGTGACGGCACTGGCGGCGGAATAGAGCGTTTCCTCACAATTCCGGACGGAAAACCGGTTCCCACTTTTCCTGGAATTGCTCCAGCGGCTACCGCCCCTTGCCGCGCAATCCCAGGATCGCGGCCGCCGTCTCCTCGATCGAGCGGCGGCTGACGTCGATCAGCGGCCAGCCATGGCGCGCGCAAAGCTGGCGGGCATAGGCGAGTTCCTCCGCAATCGTGGCGCGATCGACATAGGTCGCCGAATCGTAGCCCGGCGTGGTGCCGAGCAGGCGGTTCTGGCGCACATGCGAGATGCGTTCGGCGGTGGCAACGAGGCCGACCACCAGAGGGCCTTTCAGTTCGATCAGGCTTTGCGGCACCGGCACGCCGAGCACGATGGGGATGTTGGCGGTCTTGATGCCGCGATTGGCGAGATAGATACTGGTCGGCGTCTTCGACGTGCGCGAGATGCCGATCAGCACGATGTCGGCCTCGTCGAGATCGTGCTGGAGCTGGCCGTCGTCGTGCTCCATGGTGAAGTTCAGCGCATCGATGCGGCGGAAATAGTCGGCGTCGAGCACATGCTGGGCGCCGACGCGACGCCCGGCCGGCGTGCCGAGATAGGATTGGAAGACCGTCAGCACCGGTTCCAGCACCGAAACGCAGGGCAGGCCCATGGACGCGCAGCGCTCGTCGATGCGATGCGCCAAGGCCTGGTCGACCACCGTGTAGAGGACGATGCCGGGTTCCTCCTCGATATCCTCGAACACCTTCATCAACTGCTTGTCCGTGCGGATCAGCGGATAGATGTGCTCGATGGCGCGCGCATCCTTGTACTGCGCCGACGCGGCGCGGCCGGCGGCCAGCAGAGTCTCGCCGGTCGCATCCGAAATCAGGTGCAGATGGAAGAAGCTTTGCGGTTTGTTCACGATCTTCTTTGCACCCTGTGGGCCGGTGTGGACAAAGCGGGAGAGCCGGACGCCCGCCGCGAAGGCGACTGTATCAGAAGCCGATTTGTCCACAATCGAGGCCGGATCGGTATCCTCCGGCCAGATGGGGACAAGTTCGGGGATGAGCCGGACCGTTCCTGCGCTGTCCACAGGTGGCTAGCTATACGTGGAAGTCCAAGGTCTTGTATCTTCTTTATGATTCCTGGCGATCCACCGTCTTTTCCCTAAGGCGAAACCCTGGTCGCGACACTATGGCGACTGGACTTTGCGGCGCCGGAACTGGATAGCTGCGCATTCCCGATTCAAACAGACTCTTAGAATCAAAAGATTCCTTAAAATCTCTTTTCTTTGATTTAAGGGCACCTTGTGAAAGCGAGCGCGATGGCACCGGAGCGGACAGTGCTGAAAGTGCTGAAGGGCGAAACGGTGTTTCCACCGCCTCTTTGGATGATGCGGCAGGCAGGCCGTTATCTTCCGGAGTATCGCGAGAGCCGTAAGCGCGCAGGATCGTTCCTCGACCTCTGCTATGACCCCGATCTGGCCGTCGAGGTGACCCTGCAGCCGATCGAGCGCTTCGGCTTCGACGCTTCGATCCTATTCTCCGATATCCTTGTCGTGCCACATGCGCTGGGCCGGACGTTACGCTTCGAGGAAGGCCGCGGCCCGCAGATGACGCCGATAACGGCACGCGAGATCGATGCGCTGGAGACGGAAGCGTTTCACGTGAATCTGGCACCGGTTTATGAAACGGTGCGGCGGTTGCGGCGGAAATTGCCGGGTGAGACGACGCTGATCGGCTTCTGCGGGGCGCCATGGACGGTGGCGACCTACATGATCGCCGGCCACGGCACGCCGGACCAAGCGCCGGCCAGGCTGTTCGCCTATCGGGAGCCGGAAGCCTTTCGCAAGCTGCTTGGACTGCTTGCTGCGCAATCGGCCGACTATCTGATCCGGCAGATCGAGGCCGGTGCCGATGCGGTGCAGATCTTCGATTCCTGGGCGGGGGTGCTCGACGAGGCTTCGTTCGAATCCTTCTGCGTGGAACCGGTCAGGGAGATCGTGGCGCGGGTGAAGGCGGCGCATCCCGATATGCCGGTGATCGGCTTCCCCAAGGGCGCCGGCGCCGGTTATGCCTCCTATCGCCAAAAGACCGGCGTTGACGGGGTGGGGCTCGACTGGACCGTTCCGCTGACGGCGGCGCAGGCCTTGCAGCGCGAAGGCGCGGTGCAGGGCAATCTCGATCCGCTGCGGCTGGTGGCCGGCGGGCGGGCGCTTGAAGACGGGGTGGGTGCCATTCTGAAAGCGCTGGGCAATGGTCCGCTGATCTTCAATCTCGGCCACGGGATCGTGCCGGAGACGCCGATAGCCCATGTCGAGGCGATGGTAAGGCAGGTGCGGAGTGCGGTGCGATGACGAGCGGTAGCGGAACGGCGGACAGCGGAGCGACTGCCCTCAAGCGGGCGGCGATCGCCATCGTCGTCTTCCTTGTCCTGGCAGGCCTGCTGTTCCTGTTCGGCCCGGACGATTTCTATCCCTGGGCGAAGGCCATCCATGTCATCGCCGTCATTTCCTGGATGGCCGGCATGCTCTACCTGCCGCGGCTGTTCGTCTATCACGCCGAGGCCGAGACAGGCTCGGTGCAGTCCGAAACGTTCAAAGTGATGGAACGGCGTCTGCTGCGCGGCATCATCAACCCGGCCATGGTGGTTGCCTGGGCGTTCGGCCTGTGGCTCGCCTGGAAGGGGCACTGGTTTTCCGACGGCTGGCTGCATGCCAAGCTTGCCGCCGTCATCGCACTGTCGGCCGTGCATGGCTATCTGTCGGCGGCGGTGCGCAAATTTTCGCAGGATCGCAACGAAAAGCCGGCACGGCACTGGCGGATCGTCAACGAGATCCCCACATTGCTGATGATCGTCATCGTCATCCTGGTGATCGTGAAGCCGTTCTGAGCGCCACGACCCTGATGAAAAGCCTGCTTGCTCTTTGCCGGGGCGGGCGATAAAAGACGGGTCTTCCTCCCGCCATGCGCCCGCCTTTGTCTGCTTGCGGCCGCGTCGGCAATCGTCGCATTCCGCCGATCTTTCTCCCATCGCCTATTCAGAGTCCGCCTATGCAGGAAATGAAACTCGCAGAGTTCAAGAACAAGAAACCGCCGGAGCTGATCGCTTACGCCGAATCGCTCGAGGTCGAGAACGCCAGCGTCATGCGCAAGCAGGAGCTGATGTTCGCGATCCTGAAGAAGCTGGCGGCGCAGGACGTCGAGATCATCGGCGACGGCGTGGTGGAAGTGCTGCAGGACGGTTTCGGCTTCCTGCGCTCCGCCAACGCCAACTACCTGCCGGGTCCGGACGACATCTATATCTCGCCCTCGCAGATCCGCCGTTTCTCGCTGAAAACCGGCGATACGGTGGAAGGCCCGATCCGCAGCCCGAAAGAGGGCGAGCGCTATTTCGCGCTGCTCAAGGTCAACACCATCAATTTCGACGATCCCGAGAAGATTCGCCACAAGATCCACTTCGACAACCTGACGCCGCTTTATCCGACCGAGCGGCTGAAGATGGAAACGGAAGTGCCAGCCGGCAAGGACATCTCGCCGCGCGTCATCGACCTGGTGGCGCCGATCGGCAAGGGACAGCGCGCGCTGATCAACGCGCAGCCGCGCACCGGCAAGACGGTGCTGATGCAAAACATCGCGCATTCGATCACGACGAACCATCCGGAATGCTATCTGATCGTGCTTTTGATCGACGAGCGGCCGGAGGAAGTCACCGACATGCAGCGTTCGGTCAAGGGCGAGGTGATTTCCTCGACCTTTGACGAGCCGGCGGCCCGCCACGTGCAGGTCGCCGAGATGGTGATCGAGAAGGCCAAGCGGCTGGTCGAGCACGGCCGCGACGTGGTCATCCTGCTTGATTCGATCACGCGCCTCGGCCGTGCCTACAACACCGTCGTCCCCTCCTCCGGCAAGGTGCTGACCGGCGGCGTCGACGCCAATGCCTTGCAGCGGCCGAAGCGCTTCTTCGGTGCGGCCCGCAACATCGAGGAAGGCGGCTCGCTCACCATCATCGCGACCGCGCTGATCGACACCGGCAGCCGCATGGACGAGGTGATCTTCGAGGAGTTCAAGGGCACCGGCAACTGCGAGATCCAGCTCGACCGCAAGGTGGCCGACAAGCGCATCTATCCGGCCATGGACATCCTCAAATCCGGCACGCGCAAGGAAGACCTGCTGGTTCCCCGCGCGGACCTGCAGAAGATCTTCGTCCTGCGCCGCATCCTGGCGCCGATGGGCACGACCGATGCGATCGAGTTCCTCATCGACAAGCTCAAGCAGACCAAGACGAATGCGGATTTCTTCGATTCGATGAATACTTGAGCCCGCGCTGTAAGGTGCGGTATCCCGAAATGAAGAACGGCCGCGAGAGCGGCCGTTTTGATTTGGTCCTTGATGCGTGGATCAAGATTCTGGTTTATCGGCGGCGCAGGAGAGCATCCAGTTCGTGCGGATCGGTGACCGGCGGCAGGCAAACCTGTCCGGTGCACAGATAAGCGCCTGGTCTGTCCGTGGGCGGCATGACGTTTCCTGGCAGAAGCGGTTGATTCGCCTTCGTTCCAACTGCAAGCATGATGTCGACGCGGCGCGGGTCCGGATTCCGATTCGCTACCGGAATGAGCCTTGGCACATCAGGCGTGTCAATCACGACGAGCTTCATCGGTTCGATCGCCATGGCGCAGGCGTTGACGATGCCGGCCTGGCCATAGGCCTGTCTGGCAATGCGGCCCGCGGCATGTTCGGCGACCCGATAAGCCTGCTCTGCCAAAGCGGC